>JADJRI010000005.1 GCA_016712275.1 Planctomycetota bacterium | reverse complement strand
ACACACCGCATTCCGTGGTATGTCCGGCTTTCTGGGTGGGCTTCGGGTGGGAGCCATCTGGTATGTCATTCGCTACGCCATTCCCATGGCCAAGACGTATTATGAATGACGCGGCCGTTTGCGATTACTGCGGTTTGCCGGTCAGCGTGAAGTCCAACGATGGCGCAGTCCACGCGGAGTCTCCCCTTTTTTGCTGTTATGGATGCAGTTTTGCGGCACGCATTACGCGGCAAAGCGGCGAACGCGGCCAGGCCGTATGGATGCTTACGCGCCTCGGCCTGGCGGGCTTCCTGACCATGTGCGTGATGATGTGCAGTATCTATCTATACGGTCGCGAGGTGTATGAGGGGGATGGCAGCAACGCCACATCAGACACCATCGCGCAGGTGCTGCGATATGCGTCATTGTTGTTATCCACTCCCGTATTGTTTCTGCTGGGCGCGCCTGTTTTGCAGGCTGCTCGCGCGCAATGGCAAGTCCGAAGCATCACCACCGACACACTTGTCGTGTTCGGCGTGGTCGCAGCGTTTCTTTACTCCTATGTGGTGACATTGCGGGGGTTCGGCTCCACGTATTACGAAACAGCCTGCATGATTCTTCTGTTCATGACGCTTGGCCGCTGGTTTGAGGCGGTTGGCAAGCTCCACGCATTCGAACGCGTGATGGCCCTCGAAAAGTTGCTGCCCGCTACAGTGCGCGTGCTGCGCGTTGGCACAGAGATGACCATTCAATCGAATGATATTCAAATCGGCGATGTGGTGCATGTTTTCGCGGGCGATCGACTGGCTGTCGATGGTGTGGTCGAACGCGGCATCGCCAACGTCGATGAACAAATTGTTACGGGTGAAAGCAGATCAATTGTAAAGCAGCCGGGTGGAGTCGTGAGCGCCGGAACACTGGCATTGGATGGCGATTTGTTCGTGCGCGCGACATCCGTGGGAAAAGAGACAACGCTGGGGCGACTTATCACGCTGCTCGAATCCGCTCGCGCGACGAAGGGACGATACGAACGGATCGCGGATCGCGTGGCCGGGTATTTTCTTCCCGGAACGATTTTGCTTGCGGCCATCGCCGCGGTGCTCGGCTTATTTCGAGCCGGCGCTCATGATGCCATCATGTCATCATTGGCCGTTTTACTCATCGCCTGTCCGTGCGGACTCGGCATTGCCACGCCGATGGCCGTGTGGATGGCACTGGGCCGGGCGGCGGCCCATGGCGCCATGTTTCGCAGCGGAGAAACGCTGGAGATTCTGGCCCGTGTGCGAACCGTCTATTTTGACAAAACCGGCACTTTGACCACCGGCGCGCCGCGGGTGGCGGGCACTACGTTAAACACGGGGATTACCCTGTCGGAAGCGGTTAGCGCGGCGGCCGGTCTTGCCGCCTCCTCGCGCCACTCAGTTTCCATGGGGCTTGTGCGTTTCGCCAACGACAATGGCATTCATGCAATGCCGGCGTCCTGTGTGACAACAATTGCCGGCCGTGGCCTGGAGTCATTCGGTCCACTCGGCAAAGTGATGCTTGGCAATGAGGCGATGATGGCCGACGCATCCATGGATTTCAGTGAGTCGATGCGAGCCGCGTTGGATGAGGCTCATTCGTCCGGACAGAGCGTTGTCTGTCTGGGTTTGAACAATCGCGTGCAGGCGGTTTTTACATTGGATGAAGAATTGCGGGCCGGCGTTCGCGATGCGCTGAATTGCCTTAATGAACTTGGTTGTCGGGTCGTCGTTTTGACCGGCGATCATGCAGCCAGAGGCCGTGCGATTTCCCGTGAATTAAGTGTTGAGACTCACGCGGCACTCTTGCCGGCGGACAAATTTGCGCGGGTGGCGGGCACATCGCGTCAGGATGGACTCGTGGCCATGGTGGGCGACGGCCTCAATGATGCCCCGGCCATGGCAGCGGCGGATGTCGGCATAGCGATGGGGTGTGGGGCCGATGTGACGCGCGAGTCTGCCGCGATCTGCCTTCTGGGAAACGATCCAAGGGCACTGCCGGATCTGATCGCGCTGGCACGACGCACTGTGCGCACCATTCGCGTCAACCTGTTCTGGGTGTTTCTTTACAACGGCATCGGTCTGGCACTTGCGGTGGCGGGAAAGCTGAATCCGGTTGTCGCGGCGGTGGCGATGGTGGCGAGCAGCCTGTTTGTTATTGGGAATTCGCTTCGGCTCTGTGGTCCGCGCCTCGCAGTCCGGGCGACGGATCTCTCGACCAACGGCCGCTCAAAGTTGGCGGCCTATTCGTCGGATTTTCATGCGGGAGCACCGGCTTGATCGAACTCGGCGCGATTCTTACGGGATCCTTTCTCAGCTCGGCACACTGCGTGGGCATGTGTGGAGGATTCGCCATTGCCGTCGGAGCCAGCAGCAAGAGTTTTCGACCGATGTTCGTGCGGCAACTGACATACTCAGCCGGCCGCATTTTTACGTACGCATTTCTTGGCGCTTTGGGCGGATTTGTTGGACAATCACTTTCGAAGCAGAATCTTGCATTCGTCACAGCCCAACAGGCATTTTCGATACTGGCCGGCATTTTGATGATTCTGGTCGGCCTCTCCTCATTGGGGCTTTTGCCGAAGCGACGCAAGAGCGGCATCGGGCCGGTTGGTCAACTCTGGTCTTCGCTGTTCAGCCAGTTCTTAAACGCGCGAGGAAAGTCCGGTTATTTTCTTGCGGGTATTGCGACGGGTTTCCTGCCGTGCGGGCTGGTTTACACCTTCCTTGCGTTGGCGGTTGCCCGTGGAAATCCATTGGAGGGACTTCTGTGGATGACTGCCTTTGGAATTGGCACCGCGCCTGCCATGATTGCCATCGGCTGTGGCGGGCGCACGTTGGGTCAAGTTGGCCGCATTAGGCTTCTTCGCCTGGCGGCCTTGGCGATGTTGTTTATGGGTGGGGCATCGGTGTACCGGGCGATCCCACACAAGGATTCTTGTTGCTCGCCGAGCCATACCGTCGTGTCCGACAACCATGTCGGGTTGACGAATTGATGGTTTTTGGCACAGGCACTCGCTACTTGCGAGGACTAAGGCATGCCAATGCTATTCCCGTATTGGTTGTGACAGCGCCCGAATTCACCAGAGGCCGGTGGCGCACGCCAAATCCTTATCTCCATCTCCCTATGAAACATGTGGCACTGGCCATTCATGTGAAGGGCCTGTAAAGCCTGCTTTTTCCGCTGTCGGGATGTGAATGAGTCGCCTAAGTGGTCCCACCATGGGGCCGGTTTCCGGGGTTGTCGTGACAGAAAGCGCCTGTGTGCAAATCGCATGAATCTCGGCTATTATGTGGGGCTTGGTTTTTGTTTCAGACAGTTACTTTGAGTTTGGCACCTTGATGGGATTTTATGGACATTCGCAACATCGCGATTATCGCACACGTTGACCACGGCAAGACTTCGCTCGTCGATTGCATGCTTCGGCAATCCGGGATGTTTCGGGAGAATATCACCTCGCAACATCTCATTATGGACTCGAATCCGCAGGAGAAGGAGCGCGGCATCACCATCTTTGCCAAGAACTGCTCGATCAACTGGAAAGACGTGAAGATCAACCTGATCGACACGCCGGGCCACGCAGATTTCGGCGGTGAGGTGGAACGCGTGCTCAAGCTGGCCGACAGTTGCCTGCTGCTTGTCGATGCTTTTGAAGGGCCCATGCCCCAGACGCGATACGTTTTGCAAAAGGCGTTCGACTATCACCTGAAGCCGATTGTTGTCATTAACAAGGTCGATCGCCCGGATGCGAGGCCGCACGAGGTGTTGGACGAGGTGTTTGAGTTGTTCATGGATTTGGGCGCAAACGACACGACGCTGGACTTTCCGGTGATCTACTCCAGCGCGAAAGTGGGATTCGCCCGGCGGGAGCTGGAAGACACCAACACGGACGTCGCGCCGCTGCTCGATCTGATTCTTGAAGTCGTTCCTCCGCCGGGCGGCTCGGCGTCGAATCCGCTGCAGATGTTGGTGACGTCGCTGGACTTCAGCGAGTATGTCGGACGCATCGGCGTCGGCCGCGTGTTCGAAGGCTCGATCAAGGAAGGCCAGAAAGTGACGCTGATTTCGCGCGATGGCCACCATCGCAACGAATCGATCGACGGGCTGTTCACCTTCGAGGGCCTGCGGCAGAAGAAGGCGAAGGAAGCGCTGGCCGGCGACATCGTGGCGATTACGGGCATTGCGGAAATCGGCATCGGCGACACGGTGGCGTGTCCGGATAATCCTCTGCCCATGCCCATTATCGCGGTGGACGAGCCGACGCTGACAATGGAGTTCAGCATCAACACGTCACCGTTTGCGGGCCGGGACGGCAAATACCTGACGACGCGCCACATTCGCGACCGTCTGATGAAGGAGCTGCGATCGAACGTGGCGCTGCGGGTGGAGGACATGCCGTCGAAGGATACGTTTCGCGTGTCGGGCCGTGGTTTGCTTCATCTCGGCGTTTTGATCGAAACGATGCGGCGAGAGGGTTATGAGCTAATGGTCGGCAAGCCGAAGGTCATTTTCCGCGAGATTGGCGGGAAGAAATGCGAGCCGATTGAGTATCTCGTTGTCGATTGCCCCTCGAGTTGCGCGGGCGCGGTGATTGAGCTGGCGGGCAGCCGTCGGGGCCACATGATCAAGATGGAAACCCCCGAGAACATGGTTCACTTCGAGTTCACGATTCCCGCCCGCGGATTGATCGGCATGCACGCGCATGCTGAACGCAACGCGCGGCGAAGCGGTGATGCATCACACATTTTACGAGTACGAGCATTTTCGCGGGTCGGTCCCCGGACGGAACAACGGCGCGATGGTGGCGATGGAAGCGGGCCGGGTGACGGCGTTTGCGCTGCTGAACCTCGTCGATCGCGGCATGATGTTCGTGAAGCCGGGAGACGAAGTGTACAAGGGGCAGGTTGTCGGCGAACACTGCAAGGATGATGACATCGAGATCAACGTGGCCAAGGAAAAGAAGCTGACGAACATGCGGGCGGCCAGCGCGGATAAGACGGTTGTGCTCAAGCCGCATCGAGAGTTGTCGCTGGAGGCGATGCTGGAGTACATCGAGGACGATGAGTGGGTCGAGGTGACGCCGGAAACGTGGCGCATGCGAAAGCGATTTCTCGATTCCAACGAGCGCAAGCGTGCCGAGAGAACAGCACTCAAGGCCGAGGCGGCGGAAGCGGGTGCGTGATAAGCACGCGATGGCCGGGGAAAATGATGCCCCGGAGAATCGGCCGACCGGTTATTTCGTGAGTATCGAATGCGATGAACATGGACGACGTCATGACCGCGGTTCGACGCTCGGAACGGGCTTGGGCGAGCAGATTTGTGCGGGGGAATCTCTGGACTTTGGGGTTGCTTATACGTCGTCTAAATATCCAACTTACGCGGCATGCCATCAACTTCGTGATGCCTGGATTGCCGATGTGAGTCCCGACGAGGTGTTTGATCGCTGCGAGGCTTACTTTTCCGAGCGCGGTGTGACCTGTTCCGCATGGACGCCGGCATCCAGTCAGTCGGTGGAACCGGTCGCAGCACTGATGGCGCGACGGGGCTGGCATCGGCTGGATATGCTGGCGTTGGGACTGGTGGGCGTGGGTGAATCATCCGCCCATGTCGCTGCCGAATCTGTTCGCATTTTGCCGGCCCGCGCCATGCGGCGCGCCTATCGCAACTTGCTCGACATCGAATCAAACGGCGACGAAGCGTGCATCGAAGCGGGCGTCGATCGATTGGATGACGCCAATTTCGATTGTGTGATCGCGCAAATTGACGGCGTGGCGGTGGGTCGGATTGCATATTTTGAAGTCGGTGACATCGGCCGACTGGCGGATTTTCATGTGTTGCCATCTCATCGAGTGAGTGGCGCGGCCGAAGCGCTCATCGCGCACTTCCTGCAGACGGCCCGGCGACTTTCGCCGCGCGCGGTTGTGGCTTGCGTCGATTCGGGCGATATCGAAGATCGCATGATTCTGGAACGTCACGGTTTTGCGGCAGCCGGTGAGCTGCCGAGATTTGTGCGAAATGCTGATTAATGGACGAATTACAACGATGTCCGTCCATCCTTAACTCAGGCAATTCGTCTCATCCTGAGTCGTCCTTTGAAAATCGCCAAAAACCAAGGTAATTCCGCGTAATAGCCCGTGCTGTAAGCTTGCCTGTCTTCGTTGGTTATGCCGATTTTCTGGTATGACTCAACGATTTCTTTCTTTCAATTTTGGCGTTGCATTTCTTGTTCTCATTTCGACATCGGCCGCGGATGTGTCGGCTGGGGCGATCGGCGTGTTGCGGCTAGCGGACGGCCGTCAGTTGCCGAACCTGAGCCTGCTCGATCCGGCGATGAACGCGGCTCGCAATGCGCTGATTTCCGACGGCCATACCGTGACACAGGTTAATGCCATTAACGCGGCATCGTTTGTCAATGTGCGCGTGCTGTGGCTCCCATTGCTGGACACCGAGGGGCTTTACACGCCGACGGAGCGCGACGCCCTGCGCGCGTATTACGACGGCGGCGGGCGGATTTTCTGGATCGGTGATGCGGGCATCTACAACGCGGGCGACAATTCACTCTTATCCGCATTCGGCATTGTGAAACTTTCGGGAACCTACGACACGACCGGACCGGTGTCGGCGGGATCGACCCATGCGGCCGCGTCCGGGCCTTTTGGCGCCTTTGGATCTTCCGTGGCGGGCAGCGCGACGTTCGGCCTGGTGGACTTGGCCGGTGCAATCGTGCCGACTACCGCTCTTTACACCGACGCCGCCGGTCCCGGCGCATTTGTCGCGGCATTGGAAAGCGCAGGTGGCGGCAGGGCCGCGCTGGTGTGCGACTCGACGATTTTTGCGGATGGATTGGACGAGAATGGCGGGCATCGGCCTCTTTTGCGAAACCTGATGGCGTGGCTGTCAAGCGACCCTGCTTACACGCCCAAGGGATCGAATATCAGCACGGGCACGCTGGCGGGCGCCTGCAATTCGTGCCCTGGCGTCAGTGTTACGTTTGCGAGCGTGACAACAACGGGATTGACCAGCGTGACGGCAGCGGGAGGCGGCGCGGCCGTCTGCGGGTATTCGGCGGCGCCATTTGGCGCCCGGCCGGAGAAATATGCCGGATTCGGTTTTCAGATTTCCACGACGGCGGGGCTGGCGGCCGGTAGTGCCGTTACTGTGACAGTCGCCTATGAAGAAGCGGGCCTGAACGCGGCGGGCTTCGGCAGCGAAGCCATTATGTCATTGTTTTGGCATAATTCTGTTTCCGGTGCGGTGACCGATATTACGACCAATCGCGATTTGGTCGCGAATCGCGTGACCGGTCTCGCGACGGGCACGGGGTCGTTTCTGTTCGGGGCGGTGATTCCCGCGGACGACTGCAACGGCAACGGGAAATTCGACGTGTGCGAAATTGCCTGGGATACGCAGGCCCCCGGCGGACCCTATTATTGCACGACCAATTGCGACGCGGATTGCAACGAAAACGGCCTGCCTGATGAATGCGACGTACGCTCGCATTACACGGGATTGTCCGCGGTTCAAAGTCCGATCGGCACCGGCGCGCCGCAGAGTTTCGAGTTTGCCGGGCTGCCATCGGCGATCGGAGACGTTGCAATCGATGTGCTGGCGCGCGGCGATTTGAGTGCGGCCTCGGAGTACATCGATGTGCGGGTGAACGGGTCCTATGCCGGTCGCGTTTTTCAGACCGGTGGATCCGATTGTCCGTCGAATCCGAATACCGGGCGCGTGACGCTGCCGTCGGCGACCTTTAATGGCTTTGTGGAAAACGGCGTCGCGACGATCGCTCTGACCGCCTCCACGGCGGTCGATCCGAATCTGTGCACTCCCGCTTCGACGGTGCAGGTCAGGATCGAGTATGACGCGGAGAGCGCGACATCGGACTGCAATGGCAACGCGGTTCCGGATGACTGCGAATCCAGCGCGGACTGCGACGGCGACGGCATTCGCGACATTTGCGAAATCGCCGCCGGAGAGGCCGATTGCAACCAGAACGGCGTGCCGGATGCCTGCGATCTCGATGCGGAATTCAGCGAGGATTGCAACGGAAACGAACAGCCGGACGAATGTGAAGGACTCATCCGGCTGACGCTGGCGGGCATGCCATCAGGCGGCGGCGCTGTGGCGCCCGTCGGAAGTACGGATCACGAAATCTGCTCGATGGCGCCGATTTCGGCGGTGCCGGCGGCGGGGCACTGTTTTGGAGGCTGGACGGTTGACGCGGGATTGCCGCCGACGAACCCCGAGGCGAGCGCCACCAGCGTGTCCGCCGGAAACAACCAAGACCGTGACGGCCCATTTTCTGAAGATCATTGTAAGCGAACCGGCCGATGCGATGGGTTGTCCGGGCGGAAGCGTGTCGTTTGTCGTCGAAGTTGAACCAAGTCTGGCGGAGGCGGCGACGTATCAGTGGCGGCGTAATGGCACAGCCGTCAGCGGGCCGGGATATGTCGGTGCCACGGACGCGGAACTGATTGTGGGGCCCCTGGAACCGGCATTGGTTGGGTCCTATGACTGCGTGGTGACACATGCCTGCGGCGTTGCGACCAGTCTGGCGGCCACTCTCGCTCTGGGCGGGGATACGACCATTGTTCAGAATCTGGCGGCGGAGACTGCGGTATGTCGCGGGCAGACGGTCGCGCTGACCATCGCCGCGACCGGCGTGGGGCTTGGCTATCAATGGGAATATGCCGCGGACAGTTCGTTTGTGCCGGTGGAGAACGGCGCCGGCATTGGTGGCGCCACCAGCGCGACATTGACGATTGCGAATGTACAACCCGAATCGGCGGGGCGTTATCGGTGCGTCGTCACGGGATCCTGTGGTGCGGACGCGACCAGTGCGGAATCGCTGTTGTCGGTCGGTGACGCGCCGGCGGTCTCTTCGACCTCTTCGGACGCAACGCTGTGCGAAGGTGAGACGTTCGCGGCCGACATCGTCGCGACCGGCGCGAATCTGGTTTACGGCTGGTGGTTCAGCGACGGCGGCGCCTATCGGGCTTTGGCCGCAAGCGAGCCCGGCGTTTCGGGCGTGGATGGCCCCACACTGACGATCACCAATGTTGCGGCCGTTCATACGGGCACCTATCGGTGCATTGTGACGGGCTCCTGCCCGATTTCGGCGCAATCCTCGGCGATACAGTTGACGGTACGGCCGGCCACGCATGTGTTCACCGGCGCCTCCAGTCTGACCCGATGCGAGGGTCAGAGCGCTCAATTCAATGTGAGCGCGACCGGAACGACCATTACTTATCAATGGCAGTTTGATGGCGGCTCGGGGTTTGTGGATATAACAGGGCAATTGCCGGGAGTGACGGGTGCCTCGAGTGCGGCATTTTCGATTTCGCCCGTTGCGGTCGTGCATGCCGGTTCCTATCGGTGCGTCGTCACGGGCGCGTGCGGCGGTTCGATTACGACGGACGCGGCAACGCTGCATGTGCCGATTGTGACCGCCCTCACGAATCCGGCGCTGCCCATGGATTACTCAAGCTGCCCCGGCGGCCAGGCGGTCTTTGAAGTGGCCGCTTCCGGCGAGGCAATGACATACCAATGGCAGGCACATGTCGGCGCGGCTTTTCAGAATCTGGTCGATGGGCCCGGCGTGAGCGGGGCGCGAGCGCCGGTTCTGGTGCTGACCGGCGCCCTGCAGGCGAATGCGGGGCGATATCAATGCGTGGTTGTAGGAGCTTGCGGACCGGCACTGACAAGCCGCGAGGCCGTTCTGACGATCACGAACGAAGTGTGTGACTGCAATGGCAATGGCGCGGAGGACTCAGTGGATATCGCGTCTGCCTTCAGCGACGACTGCAATGCGAACGGCATTCCCGATGAGTGCGAGATCGCATCGGGTTCGTCTGCTCCGGGCGGCCCCTTTTTCTGCACAGCGGGCTGCCTTGCCGACTGCAACGCAAACGGCCGACCCGATTCCTGCGACATCGCGGACGGTGCTGTATCGGATTGCAATTCAAACAATGTGCCGGATGAATGCGAGACGGGCGGCTCGGCGGCGGATTGCAACGCGAATGGCATACCCGACGCTTGCGATATCGCCGGCGGCGCAAGTGAGGATTGCAATCGCAACGGCGTACCGGATGAGTGCGAGGCGCCTTATGTCGTGGATGCCGGCACGGATGTGAGCGTGTGTTCCGGTCAGGCGACGGTGACGCTTGGCGGGGCGGTGGCGGCAAGCGGATCGAGTCCGCCATACACATATTCATGGCAGATCGTGTCGGGGCCGGGTGGGGGCGCGTTGCTGAATGCGACGGCTGCGCATCCGGTCTTGAATGCTTCGCAGGCGGGCACCTACATCGTGCGACTGACGGTGAGCGACAGCACGGTTCCGCCATGCGTTCGAACTGACGAGGTCGCCGTTTCGGTGTATTCGATGACTGTTGACGCGGGGCCGAATATGTCCGTCGGGGCGGGCGGCACCAGCGCCCCGCTTTCGGCGATGGCGATGGGCGGCAGTGGCGAGGTGACCTATGAGTGGCACGTCGAGGCAGGCTCGCCCAGTACGGCCGCTTCACAATTTACCGGCGGCGGAGCCAATTCGAGAACGCCGACTTTCACGCCCGCGCTACCGGGGCGATACACGCGCGTCACAGCGCGCGATGCGAACACGCCGACGGCATGCAGTGTATCGGACACGATGGTTCTCGATTCGGTTCTGATGACCATCAGTGCGCCGGCCGATTTCGCGATGTGCGTCAGTGGCGAGTCATCACCGCTGACCGTGGCGATTACGTCGCCGGGAATTCCGCCTTATTCGTATGCGTGGAGCATTGAAGCAGGCAGCGCCAACAGCGCGATGGGACAATTTGGCGGGGATGGGCCTTTGTCGTCGCGGCCCACATTTGTTCCCGACGCCATCGGAGATTACGTGCTCCGCGTCACGGTGCGGGATTCCAGCGTGCCGCCCTCTGAAGTGAGCAGGACGATCGCGGTCACAGCCGGCGGAATGCAAATCACGCTGCCCTCGGAGATTTCACAATGTGCGGGACCGGTCGGCGTGCGATTGCCACGGCCGGCGGTCAGCGGTGGTGCCGGAACGGTGACATACAACTGGACCATATTGCCGGGCGCGCCGAGCAACGAACCCACGCAATTTTCCGATCATTCGGCATTCGATGCAGGTTGGCTGTTCACGCCGGCGGCTCCCGGAAATTACACATTGCAATTGACGGCGACCGACTCCGGCACGCCGGCATGCGTGCGGTCGAGTCAACTCGTTCTGCGGGCAACCACCCTGTCGATCGACGCCGGTGCGGATTTTGTAACGAAGGCATTTGAAGGATCGAAGCCCTTGGGGCGCCTGTCTATGGTTGCAGGAGGCGGGCCGAATCTGTCGTATCGATGGCAGGTGCTCGCGGGTCCGTCCATTGATAAAAAACAGTTCAGCGACAGCAAGGCGGAGAGACCCACATTCAAGCCCGGCGACGTGGGCACTTATGCTTTGCAGGTCACCGCGACCGACGAGGATGCCGACTCGTGTTCCATCAGCGATGTCATTGTCGTGGAATCGATCATTGCCTCGCGCACAATGGCGGCCAATGGCGAAGGTCGCGTCTTTCTGTCGTTGAGAATCGACAAGCCTTATCAGGCGGCGGAGATTCGCGTGGCCTCGGCCGTACCGGGAATGGAGTTTTCAGGTGAGTTGACTGACGAAAGCGAAGCGGCCGATCGAACGGGATTGGTGGATGACGCCAAAATGAATCGACGCGTGAAACTGACGACGAATGCGAATTCGGGCGAATTCGTGGCTGTTGTGGCCGTCTTTTATGAGAACAGCGAAATATCGAGTAACGCCGACGCGTCAATTCGCATCCATCAATGGGACGAATCTGACAGAACATGGCGTCCCACGACCGCCGCGCGGCAGGAACAAGGCATTTATCCCTCGCGGCCGATTACAAGCGACGTTGGCCGAGCCGGCGCGGTTGCCATGCCGGCAATCGGTGAGAACGTTTTCATGTCGTGGGCGGTAATTGATGGGGGCGGCAAGTTTTCCGCAGGAGTTTCAGCGGCGAATGCGACTCCGATGACTTCGGATTCCCCCGGAGGTTCCCCTGCTCCGGGAGGAAATGGATCGGTGGATGACCTGATGGGTTCTTTGTGTGGCGCATCCGGTGGAGGTGCCGGACTCATCAGTATGTTGTTTGCCCCCGCGATGGCGATTCGTTGTTTGCGTCGCCGCGGTCGTCGTACCGGTCGACGAGCTCATAACGGCTGACTATGCTACATCCATGTCCGAACCGGTCGCATTGCCTCGAGTTGCCACAGTCGCCGAGCCGGAAGTGGATGAGCCGCAGCTTGTCGCTCGTCTGCAATCCGGCGAGAGCGATGCCTTTGAATTGATGGTTCGTTTGTACGGCGGGCGCATGTTGATGGTCGCGCGGCGGCTGTTGTTTAATGAAGAGGATGCCCGGGAGGCCGTTCAAGAGGCCATGCTGTCGGCATTTCGCGGGATTGGCGGTTTCGCGGGTCAATCAAAACTTTCGACATGGCTCCATCGCATCGCCGTGAACGCATCTCTTCTGAAGTTGCGGAGTCAGCGTCGCGTTCAGGAACGACCCATCGAAGGACTCTTGCCGAGGTTTCTGGACGATGGCCATCAGGAGCGGCCGGCGGTCGAATGGCGGGAAACCGCGACGGACATTGTGCAGAGTCGCGAGTCGCGCGAACTGGTGCGTCGTCGAATCGCGGAACTGCCGGAGACCTATCGCACGGTATTGATGCTCCGCGATATCGAAGAGCTCGACACGCGCGAAACGGCGGAGTTGCTGGGCATCGAGGAGAATGCCGTCAAAGTCAGATTGCACCGTGCCCGGCAGGCCCTGCGGACATTGCTTGATGAACACTTTCGAGGGAATGCGGAATGATGTCGTGTCGAGAAATTGTGGACTTCCTGTTGGATTACTCATCCGGTGAACAGGATGCCCCGACGCGCGAGCGATTTGAGCAGCATATTGCCGTTTGCCCGCCCTGCGTGACGTTTATGAAAACCTATGAGCAGTCCGTCAAGCTGGGGAAAGCCGCCCTTGGAGAGCCCTGCGAGGAAATCCCGCCGGAATTGGTCAAGGCCATCATTGCGGCCAGGGATAAGACTTCCTGACGATTTTCCCCCCGCGACTTTCGACGAATTGGCCGCCGATTGACCGGCCGGAATGCGTTTCGGGAGTTTCTGGCTGTCTTAACTTCCGCTTGCCCAACGTTTCATACGAAATACTCTCGACGGCGCATTGCTGCTCGGATTCAATACCCAAGGCCCGAACGAATTGCATCGAGGCGTGAGGCGGTATTCGCATGTATGCCGTGACGAGAGAGCGCCCGTTTCGAATTGGTCCAACGCGAAGCGGGGCCTTTGTGCGCATGGCATGCCAAGTGGCCGAACGTGCGCTGGGCTTTCCGGGAATAAACCGCATTCATACTGATGCCTGTGCATTACCGGCGGACTGTGAGTTCAATCAGCGCGTCTTGAATGCCATGCATGTGCGGTCGCTTGTGTCCGATGAGGACATGCGTCGCATTCCCCGATCGGGTCCGCTTATCGTTGTAGCGAATCATCCATTTGGTGGTTTGGAAGGCATCGTTCTTTCAGCGCTGCGCGGTGTACGAAATGATGTGAAGCTGCTCGCCAACTATCTACTCGGCTGCATCCCCGAAATGCGGGATTCATTTATCTTTGTTGATCCGTTTGGCGGCTCGGCGGCGAAGCTGAAGAACGTGGCCGGCATGAAGGAAGCGATTCGGTGGGTTCGCGAGGGCCGCGCGCTGGGCGTGTTTCCATCCGGCGAGGTTTCGCATCTTACGTGGGGACGGCGCTATGTCACCGATCCGCCGTGGAGCGAGTCAATCGCCCGGCTGGTTCAACAAACCGGGGCCGCGGTTTTGCCGATCTATTTTGCAGGACGCAACAGTGCCCTGTTTCAAGTGGCCGGGCTAATACATCCACGGCTGCGGACCGCGCTTCTGCCGCGCGAAATCGCCGCAAAGCAGTCCTCGTCCGTTGAAATCCATATCGGCAATGTCATTACACCGCAGCGCGCCGCCCAATTTTCCGACGCCGCGGATTTGACGGCATTCATGAGGCTGCGGACTTACCTGCTCAAGGGCCGTGCCATCGGTGCGTCGGCCAAGACCATAAAGAAATCCCAGATTCCCCAAAAAACTGGTAGGGAAAAGACAATTGTCGCGGCACAACCTCAGCGGCTAATGGTCGATGAGGTCGGGCGTCTGCCCGCCGACGAATGCCTGTTTGCATCGGGCGACTATCAGGTTTTCGTCACGACAGCCGCCTCCATTCCGACGACGCTGCGCGAGATCGGCCGCCTTCGTGAACTGACGTTCCGAGCGGTGGGAGAGGGCACGGGTCGTGAGATCGATCTTGATCGGTTCGATGAGCACTATCGCCATTTGTTCGTGTGGAACAATTCGCGCGAGGAAATTGTCGGCGCTTATCGGCTCGGCCTGTCGGATGAGATTCTCGCGACAAAGGGAATCGACGGATTCTACACACGCACGCTGTTTCGTTACGACGAGCGCCTCCTGCGGCAGATTGGCCCCTCACTGGAGGCCGGCCGGTCGTTTGTGACGGCGGCTTATCAGAAAAGCCACTCGGCACTGTCGATGCTCTGGAAGGGGGTCGGGCGATTCGCGGTGGCCAACCCGCGCTATCGCAACATTTTTGGGCCGGTGAGCATCAGCGATCGATATCATTCCATGACCAAGCAACTTCTGATGGCCTTTCTGGGGACGGCCGACCATCGGGCGGACTTGCATGCGCTGGTTCGTCCGACGAACCCGCCGAGGTGGGGTCGAATCAGGGATTGCGACGCGGAGCACTTGTCGACAATTGTGCGCAGCGTGGAGGATGTTGAGGAGCTGGTGGGCGAAATCGAGTCGGACCGGCGCGGCATGCCCGTGCTGCTTCGGCAGTACCTAACTCTGAATGCAAAACTGCTGGGGTTCAACATCGATCCGGATTTCGGCGACGTGCTGGATGGCTTGGTGCTGATCGATCTGTCGAAAGTGAACCGGACGATTCTGGATTATTATATGGGGCGACAGGGGGCGAAGGAGTTTCTAAAGCACCATGTGCGTTTTGCGGCTGAGTCGTGATTATCACATCGATAATGGATGTTCATGTAGCCAGCATTTGGGCCGCAATCATATTCCTGACTAATAATGAGCCACAGCGGATTTGCGCTTTCAGTTGCTGAGTGCTTGCCTCTCATTCGAAGTCGTTACGTATCGCGCACGATTTGTTATGATCGGTATCATGACGACGATGAAATCACGTTGCGGCTGGGCCAAGAATGATCTCGCAGTGCAATACCATGACACCGAATGGGGCGTGCCGCTGCATGATGATCGCCGTCTCTTCGAATTCGTCATTCTCGAAGGCGCACAGGCCGGGTTGAGTTGGGATACGATCCTGAAAAAGCGGGAACGGTACCGCGAAGTGTTCGACGATTTCGACGCCGGAAAAATCGCCCGATACGACGCAAAGAAAATCAAATCCCTGCTGGCCGACGCCGGCATTGTTCGAAATCGCCTGAAGGTGGCGGCCGCCGTCAAGAACGCGCGTGCCTATCTGCAAATCATCGAAGAGCGCGGCGCGTTCGCGCCCTATCTCTGGCAATTCGCCGACGGCCGGCCGATTGTCAACGCCTGGCGAACCATGAACGAGGTTCCCGCCCGAACGCTTCGGTCCGATGCCATGTCAAAGGATCTGAAAAAGCGTGGTTTTACTTTTGTCGGATCGACGATTTGCTACGCGCTGATGCAGGCGACGGGCATGGTCAATGATCATCTTGTCAGTTGCTTCCGACATGGCGAGGTCGGTCAGTCGGCGAGCGGGTCGAGACGACGCAAGCGGTAATTCGTGTTGACGTGCGCCAAGACTTGCATGATCGATGTCGATCGAATGCCGCGCGCTCGATTGGCCGCGCCGATGGCAAAGAGGATGGACCATTGGCGAAAGAGCGTCCGGTATGCCCGAAGCATCGTCCACGCAGGATCGTAAATGTTGGTCGATTCCGAGGTGACGCCGTTTAGTTCGATGATTTGAAAGCCGCCGCCGTTTCTCAACAAATCCGCATCCGCATATCGCACGTCGAATCGGCCAAAATAAAATCCATCGAATTCGCGGGCGATGGCGTCAATCGCATCCGCAAGCATGGGGGTGATGAGGCGGGATCCATCCTTGAATAGCGTTCCCTGGCAGTGATTTCCCGCTTCAGCCAGTCGCAGCGATTCGCCGCTCTTCAGAATGCGATCGGCATTGGCGGCATGTCGTTTAAGGAAGGTGCGAGCTTGCATGCGAAAGCGCGGATGTTTCCAGATGAGCTGCTCGACGGTATGTATGCCGTCGCCGCACAGATAGGAAAACTGCTTGTCGGTGATGGAGAAAATGCGTCCCTTCGGTTCATCAGGCATTCGATAGTAGAAAATGCCGGCTTCATAGGGGCCGGGATGGTAGGCCTGTGCCAGCACCGGTCCGGAGGTTTGTTCGAAGTATGCATGGGCGGACGACTCATCGCGAACCAGCCGCACGCTCGCGCCACGCTCGCCGCTGTCCGGCTTCAGGATGACCGGAAAGCATGTCAAGCATTCGTTCATGAATCGTGCCAGCAGTGCCATACGCCCGTCAGATGCGCCCGATTCCAGACGTGCGAATGGCAATACCCACTCTGAGGGCAGTTTTGCGAGAATCTCCGCCTTCGATTCGCCGACAATGCCCCCTTGCGGAATGGCTGGATTGGCGGCGGTTGGAATCGAAAGCCCACGGTAGCGTATGGCCAGCCAGGCAATCCAGGGATACACCGGAATGTAGAAAAGCCAGGTCGGCCAGAATTCCCAGCGCCACAGCTTCGACACCTTGGCGACGAGCTTTGCCCGACCCGGATCGGTGCAGGACAACGCTGCCAGTCGCGTGGCAGCGAAGAGCAAGAGTACGGCGGCGACCATCGCGACCCAGCCGCCATTGAAAAACCTCGTCATGGGCTCCATTACGACGGGACCCAACAGTGCGGCCAGCCCCACGATCAACGGCGTCCAAATCGCCACCGCCATGAAGGTCCACGTCATGAAGGCAAGTGGTCGATTACCAACGATGCCGGCGGCCACATAGACGGGCACGCGCGTGCCCGGCATGAATCTGCTGGCCAGAACTGCGCGCCAGCCATGGCGATCGAACCAATGGCCGAACGAATCGATGCGGGCGCGGCAACTTCCGAGCGCACCAATTCCATTCGAGTACGCGGCGCCCCATGATTCGGCCGATCAGCCACAGGCCGATATCGCCGAGATAGATTCCGAGAAAGCAACCGATCATGGCGGTCGTGAGGTGTAGTTTCCCGACGCGCGCCAGAATGCCGGCGGCGACGCAGGTCATGTCCTCCGAGGCAAATGTCGACGCAATCAGTGCAAGCGTCTGAAGAAATGGCGTTGCATCAACTTCAACGTTCACGGCCGCTCCTTCAGCAAGTGCGCGGAATTGGAATTTCCCAATCGCGGCAAGCGCTCAGTGAAGGTCGCGGACGGCCGGTCGGGAAGTCCGGGACGATAAGCAAGTTGTACTTGTTCAGAAGTAACCTCAATCACGGACATGCTGACGGTCCACGCCTCACTACGTTGCATGCACACGCTCAGATGAAGCTGGTCGGGCCACGAGTGAGAATGAAATGCATCTTGCAGCGTTAGCCATTTGTCGCCAGGCACATTGTCTGAAAATGTCTCGTTGAATAATGCACGTCGCGGTGCATCCACCAGATGGTCGCCCAGACCGGATGAAGTAAAGAACAGAGGCCTCTGCATCGTGGTGGTGATTCCCGTTCGAATCTGGTCGCCGTCACTCAGAAATTCCATGGCGCGATGGCCATCGGCGACGATCAAGCGAAAGGGTGCGAAATCCTTTACCGATATGGCTTGAATGGCCGCTGCGGTCTCCTCAAGCGAACCCAGCTTCAAGAGACCGGGAATGATCCTTCCGCGACTCCATAGCGGCTTTTCCATGTGTGTAATGATGTCGGCACGACTCGCAGGGTTCACGTTGAGAAGCGTCATTGCCAACCCCGCTTCGTTTACCGCAATCCATGTGCCATCGCTGACCGGATCGATGGGAAGAATTGCCGTGCGAGTTCCGAACACGCGAATCACGGGAGGCAGCGCTGCAGGCCGGATGCGAAGCTCATCGCGATTGGCGACCAGCCGAAAACCGCGCTCGAAAGCATCCGGCCGGCTCAATGGAACGATGGTGACGGTACACATGCCGCTTCAACTTGATAGGCAACGGTCGATGGCGCCAGACCGAAATCCGCGGGTGGGACGACACCAAACTGATGCAGCATGGCGCCGATGAGCGCGTTGTGATGAATTGTATGGCTGACGACAAACGCCAGTTCGCGGCCGATGCTGGTTTGTGCATCGATTGCAATGCCGTCGCCTGTCAGCATCGCGCGAATCAACAGCGGGCGGTTAAGTTCCGCTTCAGCTACTTCACCGAGATCGCGTTCAAAACTGAGAATTTCCGAAATGGCGGCCATTCGGCCGAACTCAATCTCGGTTTTTCGAAGGCGATCGTCATAGTCAATGAACTGTTCAGAACGCGCTCGGAGAAGCGCGCGAACATGATCGAGCGAATGGCGAACATGGCTGCCCAGGCTGCTTTGAAAATAGCCAACCGGTTTCTGGGAATATTGCTGATCGGTCAGATTGGCGAGCAACATCCGAAGCTGTCGCATGCATTGAATGAGCGCGCCCACGCGTGGCGACGCCTCGGGTTGACGAGCGACCGACTTCTCTTCGATGACCGTCCCGCGACAAGGTGCTCGATTCATGTAATCTCGCAATTTCTTCCGGGAGCCCGTTACGGCAAACGGCACCGCCGGAATCGTGGTGAGTAGCTTACGATAGTCATCGGATGCCCGTAAAGGGAAAAGCAACCGTCGGCCATAAGTCGTTTCCTCATAGTAAGTTACGAGCATTTCTTCGCGGTAACGTATTTAGGGCACCACGAAGACAGATACCGCCGGCAATTCCTACTTTTTGTGAGTGTAGGACTTGGGCGCGTCATGGGGCGCGATTTTTTTCCACTCCGCATCCGCTTTGACGAGGTTTCCCTGTTCGTCCTTGTTCCAATCATTCAGTGCATTGCCCAGCCACCCCTTATAAAAAAGAAGCAGCCGGTTATTGGAAATCTTGTAATTGCCAGGATCAATATCCACCTTCTTTCCGCCGTCCGCCATCGCCGTCGCGCACCAGCCGCCATAAGCAGGCATGAAACTCTCCGGGTCAGCGGCAAACAGCTCACGATTTTCCGGCGATACGAAGCGGTAGGTCACACCGCGGTAGATCGAGGTGAGGTTGTCGCGACCTTTTTCGGCGCGATTCACGGTGAAGTAGGCCACCGGGTCATGTCCTTTGAGGCCGATTTTCTCACCCTCTAGGTTGTACTCACAGATCGATTCGTTTTGTGACAGCTCCATCAGTTTGAGGGCAAACTTGCTGAATGGCATTCGGTCGGTCGTGTCCTTGCCGACATATCGAAATGCCTCGACGCCATCGCGATCCAGAACGACCAAGGCTGGAAAATGCACGCTTTCGTTGTGAAAGTTATAGCCGTCCGGGATTTTCAGTTTCTTGGCGAACTGGGCGTTTGCGTCCCGATAGAGCGTAACCTTGCCGGCCGTCTCTCCCAGCATTTTCGACCAGGACTTGATGTCGTCGGCCGAATCGGGCTTGATGAACAGGTGCACAACGCCCGCAACCGAAGGTGCATTGCGAACATACTCCTGCACATGACGAGCGCAAATCGGGCAATCCGTCTTCAATAAGAAATGGAGCGCGACAAACCGTCCCCGTGTTTCAGACAGACGAAGGCTATTGTCACCTGCCGCAGAGGTGAGCGTGTAATCGACGGGCTTACGCGCGTGTGAGGCCTTCTTGGAATCGTCGGCGCCTGCAAGACTCGATGCAATCAATACGGTCGAAATCAAAACTCGAATGTTCAACACGGCTGGGTACTCCAAAAGCAAAGGGTTGAATGGGTTGCCACAAGGTGAGGCATGCTGCTGTTTTGATTCGAAGACTTTATTGAGGTTACATGAGATGGATTGATGTCCTGATTGTGCAATATTGGAGTAGCATTGTAACCCGTGCATATGTCCGCGAATCGAACTGTTGAAAAGGCGGGTGCATACCGTGGCATTGTTTATCCTTTCAGTCTTGGGCGGTTACCTTGCGGTCGGCGTTGTGTTCGGATTGGCCTTCGTGACGCGCGGCATCGCCCGGGTGGATTCGGTCGCACACGGCGCATCCGTTGCCGTGCGTGCTCTGCTGCTTCCGGGCTCTGTGTTGTTGTGGCCGATTCTGATTCGAATGTGGATCAGCGCCTTACGCAAATCGAGGATTGAGCGGCAACCTTCACTGTAATTGCCACTCCCTTGAACAATGATGCATTAACAATGACATTCAATCAACGTAGATTTCATCGTCGCGTCTGGCTCATCATCGGCCCTGTCGTCGCCGGTCTGCTCGCTTTTTCGATTGCGACGCGTCGGCCGATTCCGGTGCAGGATGGATACCCAGCGCCTCATTCCTCCGGCGCCTCTGCACGTGGAGCTCACTCATGAGTGTCGGGTATGTGACTGTGCAATGGACGCGCAGCAAGCGCGTCTACGATTTTGTCATTGCCGGCGGCGTTCTGGCCTATCTCGCAGTCTTTTTCGCCATTGGCAAGTTGACATGGGGAGGGCAACAGGCGATCAGCGACGAAATTCTGCTGATACGCGCCTTGGCGACTTGTGCCATCACGCTGCTACACATCGTGCTTTGCATCGGTCCGCTGGCCCGCCTGAGCCCGCGATTCCTGCCATTGCTTTACAATCGGCGTCATCTTGGAGTCACCACATTTCTGGTGGCGGCCCTGCATGGGCTGGTTGTGCTGGGCTATTACCACGGCTTTGGGCGTGTCAATCCGCTTGTTTCATTGTTCACGAATGATATTGATTTTCTGGTGGCGGGATCGCTGCCGTTTCAGATTTTGGGTGTCGCGGCGCTGGTCATTCTGGCGGTGCTGGCCGCGACAAGTCACGACTTCTGGCTGAAGAACCTGTCGGCCCGCACATGGAAATCGATTCACATGTCGGTGTATGCCTGCTATGCGCTGGTGATCGCGCACGTCGCCTTTGGAGCGTTGCAGTCGGAGCGCAGCACGATTTACCCGATTCTGCTTGCCGTGGGTGTCACCACGGTGACAGCGTTGCATTGCGCCGCAGGGTTGAAGGAGCGCCGCATCGATTCACGTTCGTCGCCTGCAATTGCATGGGTCGATCTCGGAGATTGTCGCGAGATACCGGATGGCCGTGCAAAGAGTGTCCGTGTCGCCGGACAACCGCGTATTGCCGTATTTCGCAGCGGCGACTGTATCTCGGTCGTGCGCGGCGTGTGCGCCCATCAAGGCGGACCGCTCGCCGAGGGCCGGATCATTGATGGTTGCATTACATGTCCCTGGCATGGGTGGCAATACAGACCCGCAGATGGCCAGTCTCCGCCGCCGTTTCAGGAAAAGATCGTGACCTACCAGCTTCACAACCATATCGGCCGAGTCATGCTTGATCCGGCGCCACTGCCGCCGGGTACGCACGTCGAGCCCGCCAGAATTGGGAGTCCGTCGGATGTCAACTGATCAAAATCGCCATGACGAGTTCTTTGTTGGATACTTGCCGACGCCGCAGCGCGTTCGGCGCTTTGCGATTGCGGCCTCGATCAGCTTGGTCGCAGGCGCTGCATTGGTGGGAATTGTTGTTGCGTCCATGCAGCAAAGTCCCGGCATGGGGACATGGGACACATCAACAGCAACAACATTCGACGGCCTTGCCCTGGTCGATCCTTATGCAATGCTTCGAGTCAAAGATACGACTGCGTCCGGCGGCGTCTCGACCATCTTGTTGGTTTCAGAGGGGAAATTCGGTGCGGCCGATCGGATCAGACCATTTCATGGAAAGGCGGTGCGCATCCGGGGGACGATTTTGCGCCGCGACGGACGGCGGATGCTGGAAGTTTCCTCCGAGGACAATGCAGTAGAACTGCTGAATCCGCGGGAGAGCGCTCTGAGCGAGTTGGCTCCGGCGCCGCGCAGCGAAATGGAGTCGCCGGTTTCGTTGCGTGGCGAGATGATCGATCCCAAGTGTTACATCGGGGCGATGAAGCCCGGCGGCGGCAAGACCCACAAGGCGTGCGCCCAGCTTTGCGTTGGCGGCGGAATTCCACCGATGTTTGTCACGAGAGACTCCAAGGGACGGGAGTCCTATTTCCTCGTGGTGTTGCAGGATGGAAGCGCGGCGAATGAGGCTGCCATACCCTTTCTCGGCGATCCAACTGAAATTATTGGCGAGCTGGAATTGCGTGGCGATCTGAATGTGTTAAGAATCGATCCGAAGAAAATCGTGCGACTGTGACGGGTCGCGAGAATTATTGTGCGTCGCCGCGAGTTCAAAACAATCGCCGCAAATCCGAAGCGTATCGCAGTTTCAGCGTGCCCCGGCCGTTGGTCGCCCTTTGAAAATTCTGGAAGCGATTCAAGCCGGCCGCCTCAAACGCATCCTGCTCAAGTTTGACCGGCGTAAGTTCGTCAACCGATTTGAAGACCTGCATGAGGGTAATGGGTTCCGCGCGCGTTAAGAAGTCGATGGCCCGTGAATAGAAATGTTGATCCTGAATACTCAGAATGCCGGGCGTCAGCACGATGAAGGCGATTGAAAATTCATTGGGTGCGTCGCGAAATGCCGGCACCCTTGGTCCGTTCTGTTCGATGATTCGATCGATCGAAACCACGCGCAATTCGTCCGCTTGAAACGTCGTCGTGCCGAAGTCCTGGGAGGTGACAACCGGATTTACGGCGACCGTGACGTCGGGCACCTCCTCCGCCGGCATCAGGCCCATCAGGTAAAGTTCGAGCGGCGCGTACGAAACCGTATTGACCGCGTATCCCGCGGGGGCGACTGCGCCGCGATAGAGATTGTTCCCGAGCGATTCGAGCGAATCGCGGGCGAATCCTCCCAGGGGTCCGTTTACGTCACAGAATCCCCAGTGACCCACGGCCACTGTTGTCGGCGATGCCAGTGCGATGTCGCCTTTAAGGCGATTGGCCCAGCGGTGGCCGATCTCATGAATTGCAGTGCGAATGGTCAGCTCATTGCGGCCCATGAGACTGATGATTTGTGCAAGCGAATCTTTCGCGCCGAACTCCGGGCGTCGATCGATTCGGGCAAGGCCGGTGCCGGTCACATCGTTGAAGACGCGAAGCGAGCTGCCTCCGAGCAGGGGATCGGGCGTAGTGATGACCAGGAATTCGGCCTCGTCTCGAAACGATGCGTAGAACTGCCGGGTGATTTCTCGAATGGCATCGGAATCGGCGAAGCCATTTTTGGTCCATGCCGCATGCAGTTCAGTACTGACCATGTTGACGAATCGCCCGTCGATGGAAACGAGCATCTGCGAGCCATGGGGTGCAATCAATGGAAAGGCAACGTCACAGGACGACAACGACGCGAAGAAGGACAGCAGTGCGACGAAAGCGCCGCCGGTTCCCGGTTTGAAGTGATTTCGGCGATGCATGTTTCCAGTTTAACGATCGATCTGACAAAATTCTCGGATCCTGTTGATTCGCATGGAGAATAACGCGCTCCCTGAATGTAAAAAGGGCCCGCCGATTTTCGCTCGGCGGGCCCTTTCGTACCGTATCACTCGAATCGATCGTACGCGTTGGGGCGTCGAACGATCGTGTGGAAAATTACATCTTCGTGGCGACAGTCTTGGTGCCATTCGACTTGGCGGCATCATACTGGGCCTTGGCCAGCTCGACGCGAGCCATCAATTCGCATTCCATGTTCTTTTCGCCGACGACATACTTCACCTTGTGAGCGGCCTTCGCCTTCGGGCAGACCTTGGACGCACAATCCACTTCCTTGCCATCCACGATGTACTTCATCTTGACGGCGTTGATGGCGGTGCGAACTTCGTCGCGAGCCTTGACGGCCTCATCCCACGAGGTGAGCGTGCGGCCGGCGACCATGAATTTGGCGTCCTTCGAGTTCTTGCACATTTCGGCGCAAGTCTTTGAGTCGATGACGGCCATCTTGGCTTCCTTGGTCTTGCAGCAATCCGAGCCGTCGCCGGTCTTGGAAACGCAGCTCTTTGAGCAGCCCGCACTCTTGGCATCGGTCGCCTTCGAGCCACCGGTGTTTTCTTCGACCTTGACGACCTTGGCCTCGCCCTTGCTCTTGTTGCACTGGCTGCCCGTGGAAGCGGTCTTGATGTCGCCCTTGTTGCAGGTCGCGCCGGCCGAAGCGGTCTTCGCCTGGCCGCTCTTGCAGCAACCGGCGGCGGCGGCCGACTTCATCGAGCAGGACTTCGCGCCTTCATCGCACACGAAATAGGTCTTGCCTTCCATGACGCAGGCAATGGTCGTGAATTTCTTGACGAACATTTCGGAACTGTCGGCCAGTGCCTCCCACGCGGCCGGTTCGTTGTCGAATTTTTCGCCGGCGACCGCGAACATGACCTTGCTGTTCGACTCTTTGGCCATCTTCTCGGCCGTCATCGGGCATCCGACGGTCTTATCGCCGACCATTCGAACCATGGTTGGGAATTCGCCCATCTGCGAGCAGCAGGATGAAGCGCTCTTGCTGCAGCTTGCGGTTTTTTCGCCGCTCTTTTGGGCCGAGCAACCGGGTCCGCCGGCAAATGCCGTCGAAACGCCCAAGCTACATGCTGCCAGACACGCCAAAATAGACATCAATCGTCGCATGAATCAGTCTCCTCGTTCTGTGGTTAGAGATAGCAGGTGTTCCGCGGCGCCGTAGCCGACGGGAATATCACAGGTCTGCTTTCGTTTGCGTCATGTGTTCGCCAATGGAAGCAAGCACTAGATTAATAACGTACTTGGCGGTTCCATTGTTCCCGCCATTATAGCACATTGCCGCCAAACTCGGACCCCAAATCAAAAAGTCTCATCGGCGGCAAATTCCGCCATTCAGGATTGGGTCTTTATTGGGGTAAGATGCTCAAATCACTTGAGTGTTACAAGACAAACCAAGCGTGGCAATCCCATTGTTGACAATGACTTGCGAGACCAATGAGAAGATGATTGTGCGTTAATGCGCAGTGGACATTGAGCTAAAATGACAGTATTCGGTTAATCCAGCCCACCGACGTTACACCGATGTTACAGCATTTTGATACGACATCGGTGGGAATTGTTCGGAATGAATCGAAACATGGAATTCTGACATGATGCACCAAGCCGATGGCAAGTTGGTACTTCTCCTCGGCGTAACAGCCAGCGGAAAAAGCGCGGCTGCCCTCGAGTTGGCGGAGCGGCTGAATGCCGAAATCGTCAGTATAGATTCCATGCAGGTCTATCGGCGCATGGACATCGGCACAGCCAAGGCAACTTTGGAAGAGCGGGCCCGCGTGCCGCACCATTTGATCGACGTGGTCGATCCGTGGGAGTCATTCAGCGCTGCGCGTTTTACCGAACTGGCCGATGCCGCGATTCGCGATATCCAGTCGCGCGGTCGCACGCCACTGGTGGTTGCCGGAACGCCGCTTTATCTCATGTCATTGATGTTCGGCATGTTCGACGGGCCGTCGGCGGATGCGGCATTTCGGAAACAACTTCGCAAGCGGGCCGAAGAAGGCGGAAACGCGTCGCTGCACGTCGAGCTTGGGCGCGTGGACCCGGCTGCGGCCGATCGGATACACCCCAACGATTACAAACGCATCGAGCGGGCCCTGGAGGTCTACGCGGTCACCGGTCGGCCGCTGTCGGAGCAGCAGGTTCAATGGGTGTCGGGCGTGTTGCGCTATCCTTCGAATGTCGTTGGCATTCGGCGTGAAAAGGAGGATGCTTCGCGGCGCATTAATCGGCGCGTATTGCAAATAGTGGAACAGGGTTTGCCGGACGAAGTACTGTCGCTGCTGGCCGATCCGCGCGGCATCAGCGAACAGGCTCGTCAGGCCGTTGGTTATACGGAAATGATCGAGCATATTGAAGGCCGCTGCGCCATGGACGAGGCGGTGGAGCGAATCAAAATCAACACGCGCCGGCTGGCCAAGCATCAAAGAACGTGGTTTCGAAAATTCACGATGACCCGGTGGGTGGATGTCGAGGCAAATGAAAGTCTGTCGGACACCTGCGCCAAGCTGGGAAACGCAATTCAATGCGCCCCATGATTCATCAGATCATCACGCGCTTATTGTAAACCCACCATTCAAACATCAAAATGGCAAGTGCCACTGCAACGGCATACGGCCACAACGGCTGATTCACCTTGATTTCCTTGTCCTCCGCCGCGACATTGCCGCTGCCCATGAAAAGCACTTTCGCGGGCCGGATATTGGATTCGATGGCGTCCAGCACGTTGGCGGCAAACGTCTCGGTGGTTTTCGATGCATCGTCAAACGTGGCGCGATACAGGCCGCGCCGATCCGTTCGGGCAAATGTGATCGATTGCCGGTTCGATGTGTCGATTTCATCCGTCAGCGAATCGGGCGTTTTGACAATAGCCTTCGTCGCACCGGGCGGAACTTGAAGGGTCATCGTCTCGCCCGGATGCAGGAGCCTGCCGGATTCCGTCAGACTTCCCGCCGCCAGATAGGACACCGCATTTTGCAGGAAAATGATCATTCCCGGCAGATCGAAGGCATTGGATTCCAGCAGGTCAAAGGCAGAGACAATGTAACGATGCCCCGGGTCGGTCAGGAAGGCCATCACCGTCGAGTTTTCGCCTTCAATGAGTTTCAGGGCGTGGTCAGGCAGATTCAGACGCGCCCACTTCAGGACGACAAATTTGTCGAGCGATCCATGACGCAACAGAGCATGTGCATCGCGCCCAATTGGCGAACACCTGTTCGTCGACGTCCTCGTCCTCGCGCTCGACCCCATCGATTTTCGGAATTCCGCCGAAGAAGAGATAGTTCCCCGGCCACAGGTGATTCGTATCGTGTTTGTCCAGGAGAATAAGATCGAAGGCGGAGCGGCTGTCGATCGAAAGTTCGGCATCCGGCGCGCTTTCGTATTCAGAAGGAGTCATCTCGTTGAAGTCTTGAATCTCAAGGGCGTATTGAAAGGTGCGGCGCATGTATGTTTGAATCAAAGGCCGATCGGACACCGAGAGAATTCGAATCGCCCGCGGAGGAGAAAGTGGAGCAACGACGCTGTTGTCGATTTCCAGCGCATCGGGACGATGAATCTTGATCTCAATCATGCCCCCTGCATCGTTTTCGATTTCAAATATGAGATTCTGCGTCGCCGCGAATTCGCCGGAACCCGAACCGCCGGCCGGTTGCGAAGCCGAGGCAGCCACAGCGCCGAGCGTCACTTCCTGCACTTTCGACAGGCTTCCGTCCACCGCCAGCGAAACATCGGTCGCGACGGATTTGAAACCGAAATTCTCGATCTGAACGAAAACCGAGACGATTCCGGCGCGCTCGATGTCGCGCCGAATATCGAAGGCCACAATCCCGACATTGTCGGTCGCCTCGCCGATCTGATGAAAGGTGAGTTCGCCGCGCGTGACATGCTCATTTTCGGCATCGGCCAGGCGGCCGTCGCTGAACAATTCCAGGCTTGCCGATTCCGGCGGGGCGATGGTCGAGCCGGCATCGGCCTCGGTCGAGACGCTTGTCTTTGATGAATACGCGACGGCCAGTTGCAGGGCTTCACCGATTTTGCTGTGAGAATCCGTCGCCTCGATTTCGTCAATGCGGCTGGACAATCGACCCACGTCCTCTGAAAACGTGCAGACCACTTCCGCGCGATCGGCAAATGCGATCACCATGGCCCTAGAGGAAGAGGGCATGGCCGACAGGTAGGCTTTGGCCGCTTCCTTGGCATGATCGAGACGCGAGCGTTTGTCGGATTCGATCGACTTCATCGAGCCCGATCGATCGACGAGAATCACGACGCTCTTGCCGGTGAGCTTATGGAAATTCATCACGGGACCGGCCAATGCAAAGAGCAGCGCGAGCAGGATCAGCAGTTGAAGCAGCAGCAGCAGGTTTTGCGCGGCTTCTGAAATGGTGAATTGACCTGCAAGTCCTGAACCGCCTTTTTCCAAAGCAGCGTGGAAGGGACGACACGCGCGGTGCGTCTGAGCTTAAGAAAATAGAGGATGAGCAGGGAAGGCACGGCAATGGCCGCTGCAATGAGTGCGGTGGACAGCGAGGTAAACGTCATCGCACAAGCCCTCGCTGACGCAGGTATTGCAGTATCAGGTTTTCGAAGGGCTGCCGGGTTATGGCGTAGTAATAGCCGACGCCGCGTTGGGCGCAATGGCTGCGAATCGCCTCGCAAAAAGCCTGCAAGTTGGCCTTGTATTTGTCGAGCAGTGGTTTGCTGACGGTGATTTCCGCGATGTCGCCATCCTCGGTATCGACCAGCTTCAAATCGCCCGCAAGGTTCGGCTCGACTTCCTGCGGGCTGAGTATCTGAATCGCATAAATGTCCATCTCGCGACCGAGCAGGTAGCGCAGGCCGTTTTCGTAGCCGGTTTTGTCCATGAAATCCGACAGAATCAGCACGACGCCTTTTTGCCGCTGTCGCATGGCGAATTGCTTCGCGGCGTTCGCAAAATTGCTTCTGCCATCGATCGGGAGATTTTCGAGAAATCGAACGACCTGCGGCATCATACGGCGTCCGCGCAGATTCGAATTGAATGCAACTATCGCGTCGGAATAGGCGCAGAGATTCACGCGGTCCATGTTGCACAGGCCGATGTAGGCCATTGCGGCCGCCATGCGTTTTGCATACCGGGATTTTTCCGGCTCGCCTGCGTCCATTGATTTTGAAACGTCGATGAGAATCGAAACATTGAGATCTTCCTCCTCCTGAAATAATTTCAGAAAGAGCCGGTCGAGGCGGGCATAGATATTCCAGTCGATATGGCGCAGATCGTCGCCGATAACATAATTGCGATAGTCGGCGAATTCAGAGGATTCTCCACGCCGGCGGCTTTTTCGTTCGCCTTTTTGGCGGCTCGCATGAATTTTGCGCGAGACAATTTCGAGCTGCTCCAGTCGCGCCATGAAGTCCGGATCGAGCAGCGGACCGTTCGCCGGTTGGTTGGTTGACGCGGGCGCCGAATCTGCCATGCGGCCTTTCCATGCGAATTCGGGCGGTCGGCGCGATGCGTCCGTCGTGCTCCGGCCTCGCCTCGTGAAAAACGGATTTCCGGGTCGATTATAACGAATAGGCGATTGCAGGGTATCCGTCCGCATTGCTTGCCACGGATAAATCCGCGAAGCTATACTTAGGCAAGTGAGTTTTAGTCAGCGGGAGAATGAAAATGGCGAAACAGGAAAAGGCCGGTATGGCGAAGGCATCAACACAGCAGGGGACCGTCGCTGTTCCTGAATCGACTCGACCGCGGCACCTCCCGCAATACAGGGTGATTTTGCATAACGACGATGAAAACGACCATCAACACGTCATCGAGACCATTCTCCTTCTCACGCCCCTGAAGAAGGAAGATGCCCAGCGCTGCACGGATGAGGCCGACAAGACCGGTACTGCTTTGGTGCTTGTTGTGCATCGCGAGCGCGCGGAACTCTATGTCGAACAATTCCATTCGCGCAGTTTGACCGTGACCATCGAACCAGCGGAGTGACACTTTGTTGTCAAACCTGACGATTCGACATTCGCTTCAGTGACGCCCCGCCTCAAGATTATTCTTCGCCTTCTGAATTGCGCACTGCGCAGATGCTGTCCCAAATGCGCGAAGGGTGGGCTTTTTCGCCGGTTTTTTACGCTGCACGACCATTGCCCGACATGCGGCTACGATCTTGAGCCGGCCGACGGCGACACCTGGTTTTTTATGTACTTCAGCAGCGCCGGTATCGTCGGCATTTCTTTCCTATACATGTTCTTCTTCCCGCCCGACAGCACGGCCGAGGGATGGCTGACGGTCGTACCCATTGCGGGGGCGGTCATGATCCTGTCGCTGCCGATTCGAAAGGCGCTGGCCATCGCCATCGACTTTCATCTCGATCGTGGCCGCGCGGAATTTGAGACTGAGGAACGGGAATAGTTTTTTCCGGCTTCGGGTTATATCTGTCGATCCGATCGCATCGACGCAAAAGGCCACCCAATGGTGATGCTCGATATTCCAGGCCCAGATACATTCTTGATTGATATTGGGTGTGTTGCGGCAATGGTTTACCTGTCATCCAACATATATGATTGGGAACACCCGGCTTCGAAGCACTGTGGCTGAAACTCAATTTGGGTCCGAAAACGCGCGTAATTCTGATTCAATTCGCAGGTCCTTCCCTACTCGTCTTGCACGTTTGTCACCCGAAATGAACGTGCAAGACGCTTCTCATTTTTACGAATCCCATTCCGAGCGCGTTTCGGTAGAATAGCTGAATCGGGCGAGGCCATGCTCGGTTCGTCCTTTCGTAGCACAATTCACCGGGGAAGGAATCGATATGATCCGCAAGTCGGCTATTCGAGTTTGTTTCAGTGTGGTGATGGCGGCGTTGAGTGACGTCTCCTTTGCAACGCCGATCGAGATTGACGTCGATACCTCCCAATCAAGTGTCAGTGTTCAGTTCTGTCTCGGCGCCAACTGCTCAACGGATTCGTCGCCCGTCACGGGTTTGACGGCGCTGAAGCTTGACAGCATCGCCGCTCCGACCATGTTGGAACTTCACGATTTTTTCTACGCCCTGACGGAGACGATCAACATTGCGCTCACCGGCCTCACGGCCACGGGTACCAACATCACGATTGACTATGCCACGCCGGGCCTGCCTCAGCCGCCCGACGTTCTCGGTGGTGGCGGCGCTTTTGTTTTGATCGATGTTCCCGCAAATCAGTCCGGCGCCGTCAATTACACCGCCACCGGAACGACATGCTTTCTTCTCGTGCTTGCCGGCTATCCGTGTGTCGATGCGATCAGCCTGGCCGACCAGGGCACGCAACTTGGCGACTATTCCGGCACCGTGGTCGCACAGCCGGGGCGAATCGTTCAGTTTCAGATTCAACCCAACATCAGCGGCCCGCTCGATCCCGCCAATCCGGCGGCTCGGCATGCTCACGATCACAGGCAACATCGTCGGACAGGCGACGGTACCATTGCATGCCGACGCCGACTTGAATGGCGTGATCGACGGCCGCGATATCGGGCCGTTCGTAGACGTTTTGGTGAATCCGGCCGCTCAAAGCTGGCAGCGTCGATTCGCCGTCGATATGGACGACGACGACGAATTCGATATTCTGGATGCAGCGCTGTTCGCCGATTGCCTCCTTAACCAGAACTGCGGAAACTAAAGCGAGCGTTCCGCTGCGAGCCACGCCAAACGATGACACCTTCCTGGCAGATCGCCCTGCTCTTCATCGCATCTTATCTTGTCGGCGGAATTCCCGTCGGCTTGATCGTCTCGCGAATGAAAGGCGTCGACATCCGTCAGCATGGAAGTGGGAATTATGGCGCGACCAATGTCGGCCGAGTTCTCGGCCGTAAGTGGGGCGTGCTTGTCCTGCTGCTGGATGCAATAAAGGGCGCTTCAACGTCGATTGGCGCTTTTCCTTTCCTCGCGTCGCTGGGTGTTATTGTCGGGGGCATGTCGCGCGATTGGATTTGGCTGGGCACTGGGTTGAGCTGTGTCATCGGCAATACAGCACCCATCTATCTGCGTTTCAAAGGGGGGAAGGGCGTCGCCACATCGCTCGGCGTCATTGTCGGAATCTATCCCTACCTGACACTGCCCGCCGCCGCGGCACTCATCGTCTGGTCGTTTTCGGTCTTGACCACGAAGTATGTTTCCCTCGGTTCCATTCTGGCGGCAATCACCGTGCCCGTCTCGTTTGTGGCCCTGTCGTGGCCGATGGAGTGGGCGCTGGCGGAACATCTGCCGTTATTGGGCTTGGGAATTGCGGCGGCGAGCGTCGTGATTTTTCGTCATCGATCGAATATCGGTCGCCTTCTTTCCGGCACCGAGCCGAAGATCGGCAGCGGCATCAAATCGTCGCCCCAAGGCTGAGACACTCCCCCGTCCAGCGTCCCAAATTGGTGCGGTCCGCATATCGCAGTTCTTTGCTTTGCTTGAATGAAGGGGACAATCGACGTAGACTGATTCATATTCGATCCTCGCGCCGACGTCAGAGACTTTCCACGCACGCCGACTGACCGGTGCGGACGCGATTTCGTTCGGAATGGACGATTTTGCATGAGGGGGATTGAAGAGCAGCGCTCACAATCCAAATCGACTAAGCAGACAAATAACGCCGTATCGGTTGAGACATGCCGGTGCGGTCTGCGCGATATGAGCCATGATGGGTGCATGAAGCATGGCACGGCCCTTTGGAGGCTGTGCCGGGGAGACTTGCCGTGAAATCGAAGAACAAACTGTTGAACAGCACGATACTTGTTATGATTGCCGCCGCCTTGACCGCCGCGCCGAATGCCGGCTGCGATGGTCTCGGCAATCCGGTGATTCTGCCGTTGGGCAACATCACCGCAGTGCAATTGTTCGAACAGACCAATTACACAGTCGCCCTGTCGGTGGAATCGGCGGTGCTAGATTCATCAACGGTGGCCAGCGTGAATTGGGTCTTCGGCGACGGCGGCGGTTTCGTCGAGGGGCCAAACGATCGCGCGACAATGACGCATCGCTATGTCGCACCCGGTACTTATTCCGTAACGGCATATATTTTTGGGTCGGCCGGTTATGTCGATTCGCTCACGACGGACATTACGGTCGTCGAAAATGATGACGGCGAAGGGCCGACGCCGGTTCCAAGTCCGGAGGATTTCCCGGGGGCCATCTCCGCGCCCTTGCCGGTTGATGATGCCACCGATGTGGCCGTCGACGTCGAGATTCGCTGGACATCGGGCATTTTGACCGACAGCTTCGACGTCTATTTTGGTACCGACGAGACCGCGGTGACAGATGCAACCCGCGACAGCGACGAGTTCGCGGGCAATCAGGACAAATCGCGGTATTCCCCGGAAAACCTGCTTCCTGATACGGATTACTACTGGCGAGTCGACGGCGTCAACGATCTCGGCACGACCAAGGGCGATGTGCTTCACTTTAAGACCGCCCGCGTTCCGGCCAAGTCGAAGAATCCCGCCCCCAGTACCGGCTCCACGAGCGCCCGGATCGATGTTGAACTTCAGTGGACGGCCGGCAATCGTGCGACAAGCCACGATGTGTTTTTCGGCAAGGACCTTGCCGCCGTTCAAAATGCGACGACCGACGATGACGACGTATTTCAGGGAAATCAGACCGACACGCTGTTTGATCCCGCCGATGACGATGCGGATGTGGAAGGAAATTTGCTTCCGGATACGGAATACCATTGGCGAATCGACGAAGTCGGCAATGGCGGGACCACCAAGGGAGATATCTGGAGTTTCCGAACGGCGCCGATACCGCCGAAAATTTCGATGCCCGCCCCGGCGAATGGTGCGACGGGCATCAACGTGGCACAGATTCTTACCTGGGTAACAAAGCCTGAAATCGAGGAATTCGATTTGTATCTCGGCACCGACATGGTAGACGTGTCCGTGGCCGAACGCGGCAGTCCGCAGTTCCAAAGCAATTTGGCCGTGACGACATTTGACCCGGCTGAGCTGCTCGGCTCGACAACCTACTTCTGGCGCGTCGATTCGATCGGCAGGGGCGGCACGACCAAGGGCGACGTGTTCAGCTTTACGACGATTGCGCCCCCGGCGCAGGTTGTCGGCCCCTTTACGCCGGTCGATGACGCATCCAATCAGAGCGTAAATGTTCAGCTTGGTTGGAACGCTGGCGCGGTGCCGGACCGACGACACAATTCCAGGTCTACTTAAGCGAAACTGAATAGGCCGTTGCGAGCCGCGAGGCCGGCGCGCTGGTGTCGACGCAGGATGTGTTGTTCACAACGTTTGACGTGGAAGATGACAGTACCTTGAACCCGGACAAGGTGCATTTCTGGCGTGTTGTGGCCATCGGCCCCGGCGGACGCACGGATGGTCCAGTGTTCAGTTTCATCACGGGCAGCCGACCGGTTGTGGTGTCGGGTCCAAGTCCGTCCAACAACGCGAAGGGGATTGCGCTCGATCGAACGTTGGCATGGTCCGTCGCCAATGGTGCGACCGGCTACGATGTGTACTTTGGATCGGTGCAGTCGGACGTCGATAACGCCGACAGCGATGATGCCGCCTTCCAGGCGACTGTCGTGGGAACCAGCTTCAACCCCGGTCCGCTTAACGGCAATACGCAATACTTCTGGCGCATCGACTCCAGCGGTCCGGGCGGAACAACCAAAGGCACGCTCTGGCGGTTTACCACCGTGCCCGAGGCCGCGACAGTTCCCGATCCATTTGACGGTGAGGATCAGGTCGCCATCGACACATCGATTTCCTGGATTGCGGGCGGTGGTGCGACATCACATGACGTTTACTTCGGCACGGACGAAACTACCGTAACAAACGCAACCCGTTCCACCGCCGGCATATTCCGTGGAAACCAGTCCGGCACGACCTATACGCCAAACACTGATCTCGACGGCGCGACCACCTATTACTGGCGCATCGACGAAGTGAACGTCGACGGCACCTCAATGGGTGAAGTCTGGTCGTTTACGACCATCGCCGGTCAGGCCTCCAATCCCGTGCCGGCGGATGGCGCCAGTGGCGTGGCCCTGACGCCCTCGCTGGACTGGACGTCGGATTCGGCGGCCGATTCGCACGACATTTACTTTGGCACGTCGTCGACGGCCGTGGCATCCGCCACGACCGCCAGCGACGAATTCCAGGGCAACTTCCCGCTGGGCGCCGCGCCGCCGTTCCAGCCGCCGACGGTGTTGCAGGGCCTGACGTTCTATTTCTGGCGCGTAGACACAATCACGCCGGATGGAACCACGAAGGGCGAAATCTGGAAGTTCCGCACCGGTCCCGGCCAGGCTTCGTCGCCATCGCCTGCCAACCTCGCCGTTGATGTCGATGGCGATAGGAATCTGACCTGGACGGCGGGCGTTGGCGCCGTGACGCAGGAAGTTTACTTCGGAACCAATCAGTCCGATGTGACAAATTCCGACATGGGTACGCTGCTTGGAGCGACGACGCGCGTTGTGGTCACATCGTCGACGGTCGATCCGGGCTTGCTGGCTTCGACGACCGTCTATTACTGGCGTGTCGACTCCGTGGCCGTCAACGGCACGACCCGCACAAAGGGTGACGTATGGCGATTCACAACGCGCGGCATTCCGGCGCAGGTGGGCTCGCCGATGCCCTTCAACGGGGCGACGAACATCGGCGTGAACGCAACGCTCAACTGGGGGGCGAGTCCGCTGGCTGATTCGTATGATGTCTATTTTGGCACGAGCCAGTTGGACGTCGGCGCCGCGACCACGGCCTCACCTGAATTCCAGGGAAATCAGGAATTCACCAACTACCAGCCGACCGGCCTATTGGCCAATACGACCTATTACTGGCGAATCGATGCGGTCAACGAAGCCGGCATTCGGGCAGGCATTGTCTGGTCGTTTACGACTGCACCGTGATTTTCAAACTCAACGTGCTTGCAAGATGAGGCACGTTTGGGCGGTCATGACGAACGCAGGGTGAGTTGTTTGAATAAAGTGTAGATTATTCAGTAAGCCGGTGGAATATGCTCCATCGGCTTACTGGCGTTTTACATTGAAGTGTTTGACGGCCGGCTTCCACGGCAACGGTTCATGACGTGCGAAGCTCCGCAATCTTCTTTTCGATCATGTCGCCGGCCAGCTTTGGATCCGCCTTGCCCAGGGAAATCTTCATGACTTGTCCGCGCAGAAAGCCGGGCGCGGCCTTTGCTTTGCGTTCGTTCTCGCCCAGCGCATCCGCGACGGCCTGCGGATTGGCCGCGAACGCTTCATCGACCCAGCCGCGCCGGCGCCTTCGTCGCGCTCCTGTATCAGTCCAAGTTCCCCGGCCAGGTCCCTGGGACTTCGCCAGCCGCCTGCACGATCCTGATACAGTCGCTCGGCCAGGCGTGCCGCCGATCCGGCACTGATCGTTCCATCTTCCACGATTCTCGCCATTTCGGCGACGACGTCCGCAGATAGTCCCAGGGAACCGATCGTCTCACAGGCAGAAGCCGCCAGATTATTCCACACCCCGACAAACTGCCTCGTCACAACTTTGGGTTCGACGCCGGAATTCACGGCACTTTCGTAAAGCGATGCAGTCGTCGCGTCCGCGAGGATAATCTCGCAGTCCTTCGTCGAAATGCCGTAATCCGACATGAATCGTCGCTGCCGCGCGACCGGCAATTCCCCGATCGCAACGCGATTCCCCTCAACCCATTCGTCGTCCGTGGTAACGGGCACCAGATCGGGGTCCGGAAAATACCGGTAATCGTGGGATTCCTCCTTGCCGCGCTGAAATTCCGTGCGCTCGTGTGCATCGTCCCAGCCGAAATTCAGCTTGCCGACGTTTTCGAGGGTATACGAATGGTCCGCCTCCCACGCTGTGACTTGCCGGTGAATCTCGTACTCGATCGCGCCGCGCACCGAACGGAAACTATTGAGATTTTTCACTTCGCTAATCGGCGTGCGATACTCGCGACCCTCATGCGTGATCGCGACGTTGACATTCGGCTCGAACCGCATTTGACCTTTTTGCATGTCCGCGTCGCTGATGCCGAGAAACCGAACCAGTCGCTGAAGCTCGACACAAAACGTGTATGCCTCCTCTGCATTTTCGATATCGGGTTGCGTCACGATCTCCAACAGGGGCGTGCCCGCGCGATTGAGATCCACGCGCGTATGGTCCAGCCCCTCATGCAGATTCTTGCCGGCGTCTTCCTCAAGATGCGCGCGAATGATGCCGACGCGCTTGAGCGTGCCGTCGGCCAGCGGAATGTCGAAATACCCGTCTGCCGAAAGCGGAAGGTCGTACTGGCTAATCTGGTAATTCTTCGGCATGTCCGGGTAGTAGTAGCTTTTGCGGTCCCACTTGCTAAAGGGCGCGATGCGGCAATTCAGGGCTACACCCGCGCGGCGGAAAGGTTGACGGCTGTTTCATTCATCACCGGCAGCGCGCCGGCAGCCCCATACACACCGGGCAAACCAGGCTGTTTGGTTCGGCTGCGAATCGCACGGCGCAACCGCAGAACATTTTGGTGTGCGTGCGAAGTTGAATGTGAATCTCAAGGCCGATGATGGGGCGGGTTGTGATACTCATGGATTAAGACCGGTGGCTAAATGTTCATCAGATGATCGGGATGGGCCAGCGCGAATTTCTCGACGCTCTGTGCATATCGTTGGGCCGCAAGCTGTATCGTTTCCTCGTCGTCGCGCTCCTGTCCCGGTTCCACCAGCGGCGGCATGACAATCAGTTGATAATAAAAATTCTTCCGCGACACCACAAACCCATGAACGGTCGTCGCGCCACAACGAAATGCGATTTGCAGTGGCCCGGCCAGAAGCTCGCGGTCTACGCCGAACATTTTCACGGTGGTCCACTTGGCCGTCTCGCTTCTTCGTCGATCCGGGTCGATCAGGCTGGCGACCAGTGTATTGCGCTTCAGCCGGCGATAAACCTCGCGCGGAAACGAATTTGCCGGAAAAATCGCCATCTTTTCAACTTCCGGAAACGTCTCGCGATATTTCTGCTGAATGTACCGGCGCACCGTGCTCTCTTTCGGATCGCGCAGCCCCGACACCTCATACCCCAACAGCGCCATCATCAACCCGGCGATGTAGTGCGAGCCGAAATGGCACAGTGCCACATAAACGCCCTTTTCCCGGGCCAGTCCGTCATCGATGTAGTGCCGGTCGATGAGCTTGATGCGATTCATCAGCTTGCCGCGCGGAATGCGATCCATGATCGTGTAAAACATCTTGTCGCAACGAATGCGCATGAAATAGCGCCGGGCGTGGGCGAATCGCTGCTTCGGCGTGAAGGAGTTTCCGAACAACTCGGCCATCTTCTGCATCACGCGACGCCTTCGGTTGTAATCGATGAGAAACTCGCAGGTCCCGAACAGCTGGCCCAGAAAATACAGGCCGGACATGCCGAACACATGGGACCAACCCATGAGGAACATTCGAACCGACGCAATGCGCGCGATGGTGAACAGAGGAATCGGCTTGGTCTGTTTGGAAGGGGTTGTGTCGTTCGATGGCTGCGACACTTCGTCGCGAGCTCCGCTCGTTGGCGCGGACTCCCCATGTGCCGCTGCCGTATCATTCTTGCCTTGCAAGTGATCGTGGGCGGAACCCTGCGCCATTGGCTTGGCCTCCGGCTGCGTCACTCTTCTTCCGTCTTGCGGGGTTGATATTTCGCGATGACCGACTGGGCATCCATCGCCGGCACGTTTTCGTAATGGGACAATTCCATCGTATAGCTGCCCTTGCCGCCGGTTATTGAGCTGAGGCGCGAGTGATAATCCGATAGTTTCGACAGCGGGACCTGCGCCGTGATGATCGTCAGGTCTCCCGGCAGCATCTCCTGGCCAGTGGGGCGCCCGCGACGCTGGGCCAGATCGCCGGTGATGTCGCCGACATGATCCGACGGCACCGTGACCTCCACGTTGACAATCGGCTCCAGCAGGACCGGCTTGGCCTTCAAAATCGCATCCTTGAACGCCAGCTTGCCGGCAATCTTGAAGGCCACTTCCTTCGAATCGACGGGGTGATGCTTGCCATCTGTAATCGAAACCTTGATATCCTGAAGATGAAAGCCCGCCAGCGCGCCTTCAACCATTAATTCGGTCACACCCTTTTTGACCGCCGGTTCAAAGTTGATTGGGATCGTTCCGCCGAAAATATCCCAGTTCCAACTGAGTGTCGGCTCGCTGCCGCGCTCCAGCGGTTCAACGGTGAGAAACACTTCGCCGAATTGTCCGGCGCCGCCGGTTTGCTTCTTGTGGCGATAGTGGCCGTCGGCTTTGGCGGTGATGGTTTCCTTGTATGGAATCTTCGGCGGCTTGGTGTCGACATCCACTTTGTACAGCTTGTGCATCTTGTTCAGAATCATGCGCAGGTGCTGATCCCCGGTGCCGCTGATGACCATTTCGTGCGTTTCAGGATCGTGAACCACTTTGAAGCATGGATCGGTATCGAGAAATCGCCGAACCGCATCGCCAATCTTTGCCTCATCGCCGCGGGATTTGGCCGTAACCGCCAGCGAATACATCGGCGTCGGCAGCTTGGGCATCGCAACGGTGCCTTCACGCGGTTCCGCAAAGACTGTATTTCCAATGTGCAGATCCAGTTTCGAAACAGCGAATATATCGCCCGCAATGACGGCATCCACATCCTTGTGATCGGCGCCCTCGAACTTCATAAGATGGCCGGTGCGGTTGCCCTTCCGGTCGCCGGAGGCCATGAGCTGCGCATCGGGCTTCAGCGTTCCGCCGAAGGCGCGCATGAATGGATACTTGATGTGCGTCTTATGGTCGACGGCCACTTTGAAGACCTGTCCGACAAAGGGGCCATCCACTTTGATCGGCTCTTCTTTCTCCCCTTGCACGATCGTGCGCTGCTTTCCTTCCAGCGGGGACGGGCAGCAATCCGCGATGAATTCGAGCAGGTCCTTGATGCCCACATCCTTCAACGCGTTCGTGAAGAGAATCGGCACAATCGTGCCCGCGACCATGGCGCGAACAAAATTTGCCCGCACGATTTCCTCTGACAACGTGCCTTCATCAAGGTATTTCGTAATCAGCGCCTCATCGCACTCCGAAACGCGCTCGATGATATTTGTATGCGCTTCGGCCACGCTGAGAATATCGGTTTCGCCGCCCTCCCTTGAAATGCAGTCGATCACCGCTTTTCCACCGTTGGCTGGCAGGTTTACGGGTGCAAGCACATCGCCGAAGCTCTTGCGCAACATCGTCACCAACGTCCCGAGATCCGCGTTTTCGGCATCGATATGGTTGATGACGATGACGCGACCCAGATCGAAGTTTCGGGCCATGTCGCGCATGCGCCGCGTATTGACCTGAATGCCGCCCGCCGCGTTGACCACCACCATCGCGGTTTCGACGGCGGCCAGCGCGGCGACCGCGGGGCCGATGAAATCCGGTGCGCCGGGTGTATCAATGATATTGATGACCTTGTTGTGTGCCGAAACATGCAGCACATGCGAATCAATCGAATGCAGGTGCTCCTTTTCTTCCTCGTCGAGGTCGAGATGGCTGGTTTTGGCCGTCACGCTTCCCAGCCGCGTGGTGATGCCGGTGCTATGAAGAAAGGCCTCGCAAAGCGACGTCTTACCGGCGCCGGTGTGGCCGACAATTGCGATGTTACGAATGTCCTTCGTGGTATATCCAGGCATGCAGGCCTCCGAAAGAATGGCGACAATCACGACTTTAGGGTTCAGCTTTGCAGGCGAAACCCTTTATGCTGCTCTGGGTCCATGTCAACTGCAAGATTCCATATGCTAACGATTGATGAAGTCGCGGACAAGATAACGGCCAATTCGATACTGGTTTCGTTTGATTCGGTACTGCCGCCCGGCCGTTCTTCCACATCTTAAGATGCCGGTACTCACAATTCGCCCATGGCGCAGCCACATCCGCCAACCGTCAAAAGGAAAGCCCCGGTCCGCAACGGAACCGGGGCTTTCAGGGTGGAGTGGGGTTTTGAATCGCGACTTTGCATCCGACATTCGTGGAAACTCATGAGTTTTTTCACGAGTTTGTCCACGAGGGACGTCGCATTTCCGTCACTGCATGATTTTCAATCGGAAACGACGATGGCTTACTGCTTGTTTCCGCCGCACATGTTCGGATCGGCAAAGGCCGCCTTCATGCGCTTGGCACATTCCTCGGGCGCCACATCTTCGATATGGGTTCCGATCGACCACACATGACCAAACGGATCTTTGACCTGGGAATAACGGTCGCCCCAGAACATATCCATCGGGGGCATCACCGCCGTCGCGCCGGCCTTGACCGCGCGATCGAACAGGGCGTCCGTGTTCTGGGTGTAAATCATGATGGCGGTGGTGGTGCCGTTCAGCGTCGCGGGCGACTGCGTGGCGGCGCCGGGCCATTCGCCGGCCAGCATGACCATCGAATCGCCGATCTTTACCTCGCCGTGCATGAGACTATTGCCGTCAGGACCGGGTATCACCATGATTTCTTCAGCGCCAAAAGCCTTCTTGTAAAACTCGAGCGCCGCCCGACCATCCTTCACGACGAGATGCGGCGTGACTGAGTGGTATCCATCCGGAATAGCTTTGACTTTGGTTGACATCGGAATCTCCCTTATTGTGCCCGTCCCTGAGAGGCGCGGCCGCGCCGCCGCGGCCTCCCTGCCGACGTATAAAATGCAAAATGCGCCGCCGCGCCCGCGCGCGGCATCCGCCATTCGCTTGAGTCACTTTCGCTCGTAATCGATCTCAAAAACCTTGTAGTTGTCGCCCGCGTGCAAATCGTAAACGCTGAATACGTGTTTGTCCTTGCTTATGGTCTTCGTCACATATCGCACGTATCGGCCGTAGATTCCCATCATGGGCTCATCCATCTCGCCGTACATGGTCAGCGTCTTGCCGTCCTGACTGACCGATCCCTTGAAGGTGAGCATGGCCGTGCCGAGGTTGTTGGCCCAGTTGCCGAAATAGACCTTGCGATCATTGTCATAGCCCGTGAGCCCGGTGCCTTCATAGGGAACCTTGGACATTCCGCCTTTTTCGTCCGGCATCATCATCGAGCAATGGAAGTCCTCGGAGACGTAGCGACCGCCGAGAATCGACTTCACCTCCGACGTGCCCTCGCTGATCATGGGCGGGCCGCTGCCTTCTCCCATCATCCACATCTTCATGGTGACTTTCCACGAACCGGCGCGCTCCGTCAGCAACTTGTGTGCATCGCTGGGTTGCATGTTCTTCATGCATTCCTGCATTTTCTTCATCATCTCGGGCGACATTTCAGGCATGCCGCCGGCCGGCTTTTCGTCCTCGGAAAAGGCCCGCGTCGAGGCAAATACAATCAGACCGAGCGATGCAAGCAGGATGACCACGCTTCGAATTCTCATGATGCAAACTCCCTCAAATCAATGTGTAACGAGATTCCCGGCAATGCGACCCTGAAAATCACACACCATACTTTAACCTAACGGAGATCCACTGTCAAGTGTCGGAATGGACCGTGTATCGCTTTTGCCGCGCGCCGAACCATCGGCCCGCATTGCAGGTTCAATTCACGCATCGTTTTCGCGCATCAATTAACCACGAAATTCACGCCGGCATGACACACGTCATGCAAGTTCCGGTCGATGCATGGTTTGTGGCGGTCATGCCGCCGTTTGCCCGCAGCGCTTCGAGGCGATCATGACATGGCCCAGGAGGCCGCCGATGGCCCCAGTCACGGCCGAACTCAGGGTGCCAAAGGACAAGACCATCGCTTCGGTATCGCCCAGCGCAACCGATGCCGCAATGCCGATCAGGGCGCAGCCGCCGCCGACCAGCGCGCCGCCCTTCATTCCGCCCGACTTTGTGGTGGCGCCGGTCGCGGCCCAGGCGGCTCCGAAGATCAGCGATATCAACATGCCGCCGATTGCAAATACACTGTCTCTCACAAAGGGGCTGTAATGGCCCGCACCGATCATGGCCAGTTGAGCCAGCGTGCCGACCACCAACATGGGTGCTATGGATTTGCCATTCATCGTGCCTTCATTGTTCATGAGCCGTTTCTCCTTTGAATTGCGCATCCATGCGAGTTGCCAGGGTCATTCCATTCGCAGCGGGCCGTTGCCCGCGCACTACATACCGCCCAAGACTTGAGAGAGAAAGTTCACTCAAGTCTGTCATCGCGTCGCCACCGAGTCGGGCTTTGCCTTCCGCGCCGCGACGGAAACTGAATCCAGTATTTCAACGCTTCCATCGGTAAATGTGATCGCGAGCCGCGTTCCGTCGGGACTGAAAACGATGTCGTACCCGCCCTCCTTGGTGTGCTGAATGGTCGAAGCACATCGGCCGGTTTCGACATCCCACAGTTTGACCGTCAGGTCATAAGAGGTCGTCGCCAGCCGTGTTCCGTCGGGGGTGAATGACAAACCGTAGGAGCCGTCTTCGTGCCCTTCAATGACATGCAGGGCCTTGCGCGTGGCGGTGTCCCAGATTCTGATTGTGCGATCGCTGCCCACCGAGGCCAGCCGACTGCCATCCCGATTGAACGCAACAGCGCCCAGTCGCGCAGTGTGCCCGGTGAGTGCTGCTATAGCGGCACCTGTCTCGACATTCCACAGCCGCACGGCGCCATCCTTGCATGCGGTCGCCAGCATCCTGCCATCCGGACTGAATTCTGCCTTGATGCAGGACACGTCCGATCCCTCAATCGACCGAACCAATGTGCCCTCGGTCGGGTCCCACAGGCGAATCGTGCCGTCATAGGAGGCGGAGGCGAGCAGCTTTCCGTCCGGACTAAAGGCCAGCCCCGGCACGCCTCCCTGATGACCTTCCAACTCGTGTACGGATTTTTGGGTTTTCAAGTCCCAGATGAAAATCGAAGGCTTGTTCGTACCACCGGCGAGGAATTGGCCGCAGGGACTGAATGCCACGCTGATGGCCTGTTCCGGAAGATCGTCAAATGCGGCGATAGGTTCGCCGTTTTTTGCGTTCCACACGCGAATGGCCTTGTCCGAGCCGGCCGTGGCGATTTTTTTCCCATCCGGGCTGAAGCGCGCCGCCCAGACGCCCTTGTCGTGTTTCACCACCAGCGGGCTCGGAACATCGTCGACGTTCCAGAAGCGAACGGAGCTGTCCGTGGCGGCACTGGCAATGACATGACCCGTCGGTTGATAGGCCAGTCCTCGAATCATCCCGGCGTGTCCGCGAAACGATCGAAGCGCTTCGCCGCTATCGGCCTGCCACACCCGTACGGCCAAATCCATCGACCCGGTGGCGATTTGCGTGGAATCCGGCGAGTAAGCGATGGCGTAGATGTTTTTATCATGGGCATGCCACTTCTTTGACATCTCGCCGGTCGCGACATCCCATGTCCAGACTTCTCCCGACCCGGCACAGGCCGCGACACGCTGGCCGTCCGGACTGAACACGACGGCGTTGTAGGGGGTGTATACTACGCCGCCATAGCCCGGCCCCAGCTTGTGCAGAATTTCGCGCTTCTCCACATCCCAAATGATCACCCAATTGTCCCAGCCGGCCGATGCCAGCTTCGTCCCGTCCGGACTGAAGGCGACTCGAATGACGGGCGGCCGCAGGATGTGACCCTCAAGCGTCGCCAATTCCTTGCCGGTTTCGGCATCCCAAAGCTTCACAAAGGAAAGAAGACTTGTGGCGATCAGTTTGCCGTTCGGACTGAAAGATGCCGAGTATGCCTGACTTTTTTCATGCACCAGCTTTCGCAATTCCTCGCCGGTTTCCGCGCTCCAGATTCGTACGCTGCCATCGGACGAGGACGTCGCGATGCGTTTTCCATCGGCGCTGTATGTCACATGCCAGAATGACTTGTCATTGGGATTCAAGGTCCGAATGAGTCCGCCCGTCGCAACATCGCGGATCAGTACGCGGCCGTCCGTCGTGGCGATGGCGATCTGTTTTCCGTCCGGCCGGTAGGCCGTGAACATCGCCTCCGCGCCGATGTCATTCCATTGGCGACTGCTTTGATCGAGGTTCGCATCGAAATACCGCCATTCCCAGTTGCGAAGCGATTCGGGCGCGCTGTTCAGCCAGCGTCGCGCCTCAGTCGTTTCCCCGCGCTCGAGTGATAAACCGGCCGCGGCAACATGCGCCATGTACGACTGCATGTCGGCCGGCACGGTATCCGCGCTGTTGGCAATGATCTCGTGGGCGGTCGCTGCGTCCTTCTTGGCTGTTTGACTCGCAAACGTGCCTTGCGGCGCGAATCTCTCTTGAAGTTTTTGCAACGTCCATTTGTTGCCGCGATCGAAGAATTCCAGCATTTTTCGCGATTCTTCATCGTCGCGGTATCCCAGCCCGACGACACGAACGCGCGTTTTGCCGGCATCGGCGTCGTCGAAATAGATGACGGTCCACGTGTGCTTGGCCGCTTCCTTGAATGGGAACTTCGCCGGCGGATTGCCGATTTGCAGCGAGAACATGCGCTCGGGCTCGTAACACAGAATGATGTTTTCAATCGTGTCTTCATCGCCGAGCTCGCCCTCCTTGGTGTATTTGGTCAACCATCGCCCGCCGACGCGCCAATCGAGCTTGGCTTGGGCCACCATCCACGACTTCATCCCCTCTTCGGTCGTAAAGGCCTTCCAGACGTCACTGCGATCGGCCGCCACGACGCAGCTCATTTCAAGTTTCTCGGCCGTTCGCACGACCTCCACCGGAAAGGCCAGCGCGTCGTGAATCCATTCCAGGAAGACGGGGTTGTTCTTCAGAAAATACGCGAACGCCTTGTCCCATTCCTCGCCTTTCTTCCAGCCGACCACCGACAGCCGCAGCTTGGTTTTGTTGGCCTCGACGGGTTCGAACGAGTAAACGCCCCAGTGTCCGCCTTTCTGCACGTCGGGAAACTCCGGCGGCGCACTGCCCGATGCAATCAAAATCTCGTTCGGCAGGTACGACATCACCCGCGTTGGCGATGTCGGCCAGAAGGCCCATTGTCCGCCCGGCTTCAGTTCAACCACGGAATTTTTACCGCCGATTTTTTCCAGTCCCTTGCCCGTCGAGAGAATGTTCCAGACGGCTTCGACCGGAGCGGGAATGACAAGTTCGAAGTCCTGGCGCTTTTCGTCTCCTTCGAACGATGTGACGGTAACGTGTTTATCGACCCACGTCTTATTCGATGACTTATTCCCTGAACCGTCCGGCTTTTCTGCATTTGCCTCACGCTTGTCGAAGTGATCCTTCAGCATGCCGAGAACCATGCCCCACGCCTTGTCGAAGTAGGCATGGCCCGCATCCCAATCCTCGCCCGTGCCCCAGCCCAGTTGGCTCAGCGTCACTTTCACGCGGCCGTCGCCGAGATCGATCAATCGAATAACGACGTGCGTCTTCGCCCCGCTTTTGCGCAGGTTCATCACCGCCGGCGGAAAACTCCACTCGAAGGAGAGCACTTCATTTTCGAGATAGCCGAGAATCTTGCAGCTTTCCGAGCCGCGAAGGCCGCTCTCGTCGGCCTCGTCCATGCCCATGAAGAGTTCGAACGGCCCGCCGATCCGCAGGTCGACATTCGATTCGGGTATGAAGAACGACGCAATGCCTTCGCTCGTCGTCCATGCATGCCAGACCTCAGTCACCGTCGCGCGAACGATCACTTCCTTCCGCAGAATTTTCCGGTTGCCCTCGCTCCATTCAACGAAAGGCGCATCCGACAACCCCGGCTTCGCCTGCGGCAGTTGCTTCTCGTCGGCTTGAATCTTCCCGCGCGCAGGAGCAAAGTGCGATGATCGTCGCGATCGAACGAAGCGCCGGTTGCCGCAGATGGGTCCGTGCAGCGAATTGTCGAATTGTCACTGATATGGCCATGTGTTTTCCTCGCATAAGTGTCGTAATGATGTCATCCTGCCGATGCGTCGGCCCGCTTTGCCCGGCCGTCGGCCAGCAACTGATCGAAGTAGCCGCGCAGGTGCGCGACCGATGCGTCGTAGGGCTCCAGGCTCCGGTGCGCCCGCGCCTGCATCATGCCGCCCTCCATGACTGTCAAAATAAACTTCGCCAGACTTTCACGATTGACGTGCGCGGGCAGCCGATCGGCCGCCGCGTCCAGACATTTCTGAATTCCCGCGCACCATGCCTCGAAGAGTCCCTTCACCTTTTCCCGCACCATCGGGTAGGTGTCGCTCAACTCCAGTGCGAGATTGCCGATCGGACAGCCCATCGTGCAATTCGTCAGCGTGAGCATGTGCCGGTAGCCGGCCAACACGGAAAAGATGCGCTCAACCGGATCGGTCGTCTGTGCAAATGCGGGGTCGAGCACCTCCGGCCACAGTAATTCCATGTACCTGTCGAGCACGCCCTCGAGCAGCGCTTCTTTGGATGGGAAAAAGTAATACAGGCTGCCGCTGTTGACGCCCGCCTCCCGAAGAATGGTGGAAACCCCCGTCGCGGCATAACCCTGCTCATGGAAGAGCCGCATGGCGACATCGAGAAGTTTGTCGTGGGTTGATTTGTCGTTGGCCGTCATTTGATTGACTATTCAACCAAGATTGAGTTGAACGGTCAATCAAATTGTATCGATACGAATGAATTGATCGTAAGACGTTTATTAGCAGTATTTTAGTATTATTAATTATTGGACTTTTTTGGAGTGCCGGCAAACAAGAACTGGATTCCGCCTCATCAAGGGCCCACGGGCGCATCAAACTCTCCATGATGCGCATGGAACTTCTCTTGCACGGCTTTATCTGCCGCGACAAGCTGTGGACCAATCAACGCGATAAGATCGTTGAATTGCTGCAAGTGCTTTTGTGTGACGCGCTGCGGCGGGATCGGCAGCAGCATCGACCACCGAGTCGGCGGCACCACGGCAATCGACGTTCGAAGTGTCGCGATTTTTGCACCGCTCGACGCGCGATATCCATCCCATTCGCGGCCCACCAACTCGCGCTTCCAATAGTACTCAAAAACCGACCTGCGACCTTTGCAATATTTCACGTCCCAGGTCTGGGGCCCGGCAATGACATCAAGCATGGCATCCAGCGAAACCCCGGCATGCCCCAACTCATGGGCAATACGAAATTGTGTCTGTTGTTCCCGTTCCTCTTTGGAAGGCGTCCGTTCGTTGTCAATGCGAACGACAATTGACTGATCGAGGCTCCAGATCACCGGCGTCATCAACGTCGCTTCGATGCGCGTGCCGGCCTGCCCCTCGTAAGTACCATTCACGGGCGAGCCGTCCGGCTCATCGGCCGGCACTTTGTGAATCGTGTACAGAATTCTCGCAACGTCGTTCGAAACAAACTCATGAAAGTGAATGCCGACTACATTCTGCAAATCAGCGGCCATGCGCTGTTTCCAGACAATTTCCGGCATCTCAATCACCGGAATCGTCGCTTCGTCGCGCGTTTCGCCGATGCCGGCGCGCGCTGCCTGCACCGACAGCGCCGGCTGATCGCTGCCACCCTTTCGCCATTTTGAGGCGAATTCCGCAGAAGGCGTAACGATGAGCCGCCACGGCACGCCATCGACGGCCGTCGCAGACCGCTCCGATCGATAGGTCCACTGGCCCATCGAGATGGCCTTTCCGGCACTGGCAACCGCCTCCTCACGCCTTTCAGCCGGCGGCCAAAGCTGCACGGGTTTTTGTCCGGGACGCCAGGGCAATCCCGCCGCGTTGTCATTTCGCGGTCGAGCGGGGGTGTTTCGAGCTTTTTTTTTGTCGGGTGCTGGTTGCGTGGTGGGGGAGTCGTCGCCATCGCCTCGTGCGTGTTCCGAAAAGGCGGTCGCGCTCACCAATGTCGCAAGCACAATCAAGAGATGAAGTCTGCTAGGCGGCATGGTTCGCAAGAATCGTGGCATGAAGCCTCCGTGCAGGCGGGCGTGGCGGCGCGTGGGCTTGGCGCCCACAGGTTCATTCTATTCGGAATGAGTGTGTGAAACCACATTTGAAGGCATTCGTAAATGGAATTTCACGGCATCATCCCGCGTGGACACGTCTCACTGGTTAATCTATACAGTAGATATGGTCGCATCCGATCTACTTTCCGAGCTCACACCCCCGCAGCGCGATGCGGTCGCCCACACCGAGGGGCCGCTGTTGGTTTTGGCCGGCGCTGGGTCCGGCAAAACGCGCGTCATCACCCGCCGGGCGGCCTACATTGCCCGAACCGTCGCACGCCCCAGTGAAGTGCTGGCCATCACGTTCACAAACAAAGCAGCCGGCGAAATGAAAGATCGCATCACCGCCCTCGGTGTCGGCGGGCGCATGTGGGTCTGCACGTTTCACTCGCTATGTGCCAGATTGCTTCGTGAATTTGGCGACTTGGCCGGCATCGAGGGGAACTTCTCAATTTTCGATACCTCCGACAGCCGCTCGGCCGTGGCCGAGGCTGTCAAGGAATGCGGCCTCCATGCCGAGAACTGGCGGCCGGCCGGCGTGCTGGCCTCGATCAGCGACATCAAGACGCAGTTGCTCTTGCCCGAGGAATATGCCACGCGCGCCGCCAGCTTTGAGGAAAAAACGCATGCACGCATCTACGAAGCCTATCAGGCACTGTTGCGCAAGCAGAACGCCGTCGATTTCGACGATCTGCTCATGCTCGTCGCACGCTTGCTCGATGACAACGCGGAGCTGCGTGCCGAACTGTCGCGGCGCTTTCGCTATCTGCTTATCGACGAGTATCAGGACACCAACCACGCCCAATATGTCATTGCCACTCGGCTGGGCGAAACCCATCAAAACATCTGCGCCACCGGCGACCCCGATCAATCGATCTACGCATGGCGCGGGGCCGACATACAAAACATCCTCGATTTTGAAGCCGACTATCCCGATGCCGCCGTTGTGCGTCTCGAACAGAATTTTCGCAGCACGGGCGCCATTCTATCGGCCGCCTCGGCGCTGATTTCCCACAATGAACACCGCAAGAAAAAAGACCTCTGGACCGATGGCGATCGCGGCGAATCCGTCCGCGTCTGGGCCTGCGAGGACGAACGTCACGAGGCCCAGCGCATCGTCGAAGATGTGCAGGCCTTCTGCGGCGAGGGCGGCACGCCGGGCGACGTGGCGATATTCTACCGTGTCAACGCGCTGTCACGCATTCTGGAAGATGCGTTTCGCCGCACGAACATCGCCTATCAAATCGCCCGCGGCGTCGAGTTTTACGCCCGCAAGGAGATCAAGGATGTTCTCTCGTATCTCCGCGTCATCGTGAATCCGGCCGACGAGACCGCGCTGCTCCGCGCGATTAACATGCCGCCGCGCGGCATCGGCAAGGTCACGCTCGACCGCCTGCAAAGCCTTGCCGGTCGCGGCGGTTTCACGCTCTATGAAGCCATCCTTCGCGCCGGCCAGGACGACAATTTCAAGGCCGCGAAGAAAAAACTGGCCGTTTTCGCCGAACTGCTCATTGAATTGCGAAAGATCCAGCGCTCGCCGGTGCAGCCGCTCATGAACGAGTTGCTCAAGCGAACCGGTATCGAGGCCGCGCTTCATGACCCCAGTGATCCGGACAACGAGCGCCTGGAAAACGTGGAGGAACTCGTGTCCGCCGCCCGCCAGTTTGACATGGACAATCCCGGCGGCACTTTGGAAGAATGGCTGCACCAGATCAGTCTCGTCAGCGACACCGACCGAATGGCCATGAACGGCGGGGCGGTCACATTCATGACACTCCACGCCGCCAAGGGACTGGAGTTTCCCGTCGTGTACATGGTCGGCGTCGAAGAAGGTCTGCTTCCGCATAGCCGGGCGGCGCGCGAAAGCGATCTGGAAGTCGAGGAAGAACGCCGCCTTGCCTTCGTCGGCATCACCCGCGCCATGCACCGGCTCACGCTGTCGCATGTGCGCTATCGAACCGTTCGCGGCATCAGCGAGCGGGCCATGGTCTCGCGGTTCATCGACGAATTGCCCGAGGATGAAATCGTCATGGAAAAGTACGAGGTGGAACGCGATCGCAGCCGAAGCCACCTCGGCCGCTTCAATGCCCGGGAATTCGAGATGGAAGACAGCACGTATTACCCCGGCTGTCGCGTAAAGCACGAGGACTATGGCGAAGGGCAGGTCATCGGCCTCGAATCGCGGCTTCGCTCGAAATACATCCGCATCCATTTCCGCGAATTCGGCGAACGGTCGTTCGCGCTGGAGCACGTGTCGCTCATCGTGATGGATGAGTAGTCGGAGCCACGAAAGCGCGGACAATGACACTTCATGCTTGAGTGTGGCACAGGTTATTAACCTGTGCCACACTCAAGCGTGCAGTGTTTGCGGAATGAAGACGCAAGCTGCTCTAGCCCCCAACCCGTGCCCCCTGTAATCTCTCCTCTATGCGAACTGTCGCAGTCATCATGGCCGGTGGATCGGGCACACGCCTTTGGCCGCTGAGCCGGGCCGCCCGCCCCAAGCAACTGCTCCAGATACTTGGCGGGCGAAGTCTGCTTCGCGGAGGCCTATGATCGCCTGCGATATTTTCTTCCCGCGGAGAACATCTACATCATCTCGCTCGCGAGATACCTGCCCGCCATCGCCGAAGAACTCTCCCAGCTTCCGCCGGAAAACCTGATTGGCGAACCCGTCGGCCGCGACACCGCCAATGCCATCGCGCTTTCCGCGGCCATCCTTCACGAGCACGATCCCGACACCATCATGGGCGTCTTCACCGCCGACCATGCCATCCGCACAACCGAAATGTTCGCGGCCGATGTCCAACGCGCCTTCGATGCCGTTGCAGGCCATCCCGATGCACTGGTCACCTTCGGGATCAAGCCAACGGAAGTCCACACCGGCCTCGGCTACATTGAGCGCGGCGAACAGGTTTCGCCGGGCGTTTATCGCGTCAGTTCTTTCCGCGAAAAGCCGGATGCACAGACCGCGACAGGCTATCTCTCTTCAGGCCGGCATTATTGGAACAGCGGCATGTTTGTCTGGCGGACCGACGCAATTTTGCGGGAGCTCCAATGCCGCCTGCCCGACACGGTTGCGTCCGTCGCGAAACTCGCCCAGGGATGGTTCAGCCCGGAGGGCGCCAAGCTGGCCGCCGAAGTCTACCCGACACTCACGCGCATCAGCATCGACTTCGCCGTCATGGAACACGCGAAAAACGTGCTCGTGGTTGAGGGCAATTTCGAGTGGCACGATGTCGGCAACTGGACCGCGCTCGAAAAAGTCCTGCGCAGCGATGAAGCTGGCAACGTTCACGCGGCGACCTACACCAGCATGACCGACAGCCGGGGATCGATCGTTGTCTCCGAGGGCGATCACCTCATCGCCACCATCGGCGTTGAGAATCTCATCGTGGTCCACAGTGAAAACGCGACGCTGGTCTGCCATCGTGACCGCATTTAGGACATTCGCGACCTCGTTGCGAAGCTCGATCGTGACCACGACGGCCGCTTTACATAATGTGCTGATGGCCAAGAGAGTGGCACCGGCTAATAGCCGGTGCCACACTCTTGGCCTCGTGTTGACTTCGAAAAACATGTGGACATCTGAAAACCGGCAATTTGAAATGATCGGCGAATTAGACCATCGCGAACCGGATTGCCTGCCCTTGACGTTGTATGTCAATGTCAAGGGTGTCGATCCGGGGTCTGTTATGACAATGCCGGCGTTGTGCTCGCAATAACTGCAATAAGTCGCGGCGACTCGTGCAAGACTAAATTCGTGGAATCGATCGACATGCCTCGAATACTTGGAATTGACTACGGCCGCAAACGCATCGGCGTCGCCGTCGCCGACGATGCCGTGCGCATCGCCACCCCCCTTAAAATGATCCCCGGCCGCAACGACCCCACGCGCGATGCACGCAACCTCGCCGATCTCGCCCACGCCGAACAGGCGGAGGCATTCGTCGTCGGCCTTCCCATCAGCATGGACGGCACCGACAGCGAGCAAACAGAATTCACGCGTAAATTCGCCGCTGAACTGCAACGACTTTCGCAAAAACCCGTCCACCTCCACGACGAACGTCTCAGTTCGTTTGCCGCCGACGAAGTGCTGGATCAGGCCGATGTGACCAAGGCACGACGAAAGGAACTGCTCGACCAGATCGCAGCCCAGAAAATCCTTCAGTCCTTTCTCGATCAATCATGAATCGAACGAAGCGCATCAAATCAATCGAATCGCCTGAGATGACCGGCGTGCCGGATTCACATATGCAGATCCTCTCCATCATTCGTCAAATTCCGCGCGGAAAAGTCTGCACCTACGGTCGCATTGCAATGCTTGCGGGGCTTCCCGGCCGCGCCAGGCTTGTCGGCAAGGTGCTCAGGTATTCACCACTCGCAAACGGAGTTCCCTGGCATCGCGTCGTCAATGCGTCCGGCTGCATCAGCCTTCGCTCCGGTGAAAGCCCTGTGCGTCAAAAATCGCTACTGGAAGGCGAAGGGATCCGGTTCAATCTGGCGCACCGCGTCGACCTCAACCAGTATCTCTGGGAATCTCGCCATGCTTCAAAACGACGGGGGAAATGATCCGAATCGCGTATCGGTGCCGGTATCGTTCGTTGTGATACAGCCGCCTTCGGCTGTTTTTTCGTATCAAACTTAACCGGTACCCATTTGTCCTTCGAACTGTACGATCCTGTCGGAATTCCCTATCATAGCCAATCGCATTTGTGCCTGTCCCAGACGCCGCCCAGCATGTTCGGAGCGGCGGCGCCTTCCGAAGGTGAAGGGTTTGCGATGGCCGGCACGAATGTCCACGAGGAATCGGCACGAGAATGCTTCGCATCAGGGTATTTGAGAACGGAGTCGCGGCGAAATCGGTGGATCTCTCCACGGCCTATCTCGTCGGCAACGACCGCGTTCCCCTGCGCGCCGAATTGAAGTTCACCCACGGCGAAATCGTCTTCGACACCCGCTCACGCGGGGCGGCCGCGCTGTGTATCCTCTGGCCGGTCGATGGCATCGGACAGATCATGCTTGAAACCTGCCGTCTGCAGGAGCGAAAAGCGCCTTACAACCTTAATCTCGAGCTCGCCCGCGGCCAGCTCATGCGCATTGCCCAAAAGCGTGAGGATTGGGGCCTCTATGATTTTCAGGAGGGAGAAGACCTTTACCGGGAAATCGACGCGGCCCGTCAAATGCTCGTCGAAGCCCTCGCGGCTCCGGATGAAGCGACGGCCTCCAGACAGGCCGATGCCTGCCTCGTCGCCGGGGTCAAAGCGGGGGAAGCGCTGACGGCTCTGCATGCCGATGTGTTTCTCAAGCGCCGGCAGGAAGCCAATCAGCTTTCGAAGCGATCGCTCGGCTGCCGAATCGATCCCAGCCAGTCCTCCGAACCCTATCTCAAACTGCTGGCGGATGCGTTCGATTTCGCCGTGCTGCCGTTTTCCTGGTCTTCGATCGAGCCGCAGGAGGGCGCGCAGAAGACGGTTGGCAATATGGATGCGCTCATTAAGAATCTCTGGCAAAGCCGCATTCCGATCTGGGGGTGCCACTCTCTGTCATTCTCGACCCGGTGCTGCTCCCGTCGTGGCTTTCTCAAGGCCGGGCGATTATGAGAAATTCCGCGAGTATGTGACGCGCCACATCCGCCATGTCGTCAAAAACTACGGCCCCTATGTGCAGGTGTGGGAGGTCATCAATGCCGCTCATGCCTACAACTCGATGGGCTTCACTTTTGAACAGATCATGGACCTGACGCGCATCAGTTCGCTTGTCGTCAAGCAAATGTCGCCCAAGTGTCAGGCGGTCGTCGGCATCGTCCTTCCCTGGGGCGAATATTACGCACGCGATGCCCGAACCATTCCTCCGTCGCTCTATGCCGAAATGACCGTGCAAAGTGGCATCAACTTCGACGCGTTCGGCCTCGATATTCGATTCGGCACCGGCGAGCCGGGCGGCTGCGCAAGGGACCTGCTTCAACTCTCCAGCCAGTTGGATCGCTTCGGCGCCCTCGGCAAACCGATTCACATCACGGCGGCCGGTGTACCCTCCGAAAACCCGCCCACCTCCGAGTGGCCGGTGGCACGGTGAGTGGTCGCCCGAAGTCCAGGCCGAATGGGTCCGGGAATTTTATCGCATCGCCCTGTCGAAGCCGTTTGTCGAGTCGGTCGTCTGCCTGCGGATGGCCGATGGCGCGGACCCCAATGGTGTTCTCGATGCCGATGGCAAGCCCAAGCCCGCCTATCGGGAGATTCTCAGACTTCGCGATGAGATTACCGGAAGCTGACCCCTATCCCGCCCGCCCCCACCCTCATTTCATCGTATGGTATGGATGAAGCCAGGTTCCGACATGTAGGGTGGGCTCAGCCCACCTTTCTTCGGAGCGTCGCGCTCGATATTAAAGGTAGGGGCAAACATGGCAGAGGCACTGCAAGGTTTCCAGCCCGATCGAATGACCAGCATGATCTGGACCGTCCTTGCGGGCTGGATAGTCTGGCCCATTCTCTGCGGCTTCCTCGGCGCCAGTCGCGGCCAGACGAGAAAAGGCTTCATGCATGGCCTCGTCTGGGGTCCGTTCGGCGTCATTTTCATTTTGGCCAGCAAGCGAAAATACGAATGCCCAACCTGCGGCGGCCATACTTTGAGCGCCGAGTTGCACAGTCGTCTGGCCGTCATGCCGGCTGCTCCGCCGCCGATGGCTCGGCCGGCCGCAGTCGTCGAATCACCAAGTCCAGTGCCGGACCGCCGGGCAAGTGCCAAAACTGCGACACAATCGACCGCCCCTTCCAAGAGTGTGGTGGAGGAAGCCTGCACGGGCTATTCCGCCGAGGAATCCGCACGGCTATTGGCGTGGGTGAATCAGCAGGCCGATTCGCTCGGCATCAAGCGGCCGCTGGCATCGGGCAACTCGACCCAGGTTGCCGCAACTTGAGAAATGACTCGTGATGAACCATTGGATTATGACGTCGGGGATTGCGACTCATCCTTCACCGGCTTCACCCGATTGTAGATGATCTGCAAAATATCCCGTTCCAGCTTCGAGTCGCGCGGCATGTCCGTCCATGTTTCCGATTGTGAGCCGGACACTCCCGCATCTCGTTCGATCGGCGTCGAATTGGGCACATCGTTGAACTCGCGATGCTGTTGAAACGCCCGATGGTCGGCCGTGTCCAGTCGCTGCACCTTCACCTCGCACAGCGCCACGGAGCCCGTTCCATTCGGAGAAACGATCAGAGTGGCCCGCCGCCGCATGCGGTTGTTGGTTTGAAACGCAGAGTCGCGAATGCGCTCGGTGCCGCCCCGCTGCGAGTATTCCACCATCGGCGTGATGATACGCATGTCCGTTCGCGAAGCGTCGAATGCCGGAAAATACTGCCTGACGGCCGCAATGGCCTCGTCGAAGGCTCGATCCGGCTGCGTGTCCGGCAGCACAATTCGATTCCAATGCGAAGGCGTCGTCCGAACGTTCGAATCCGCATCCAGTTCGGAGCAACCCGGTGCAACCCCCAGCAGCATCAACGCACACCATGCAACTTTGGTTCGCTTCATTTCACAATGCCCTCGCTTGAATGCGGCTGAGACTAATCCTCATTCAAATCACCGTCAACGAATCGCGAATTGTGCTAAACTTCCGACCCATGCCCGCCCGACGCAGCCCATTTCTCGATCTCATCTCCGGACGCAAAGGCGGACCGCTTCGACGGCTCGCCCGCTTCGGCTTGATTCTTCTGGCGATTCCTTATGGATTCATCATCCGATTGCGAAATCTCTACTACGCCTCAATCTCTGCCGCCTCGCGGCGGGTCGATGCGCCGGTGATTTCCATTGGCAACATCACCGTCGGCGGAACCGGAAAAACGCCGATGGCCGCCCGAATTGCCCGGTTGCTGATGGATCGCGGCCGGAATGTCGCCATTCTGTCCCGCGGTTACAAGGGCCGTCCCGTGCAGCCCGCCGATGCATCGGCCGATTCGCCGGCGCCGCCGTGGAGCCTCGAAAGCGACGAAGCACTCGTTCTCCAGCGCCGCTGTCCCAATGCCACCATTGTGATCGATGCCAATCGCGTGGCCGGCGCGAAGGCCGCACGCGAGGCCGGCTGCGATGCCCTCGTTCTCGATGACGGATTTCAGCACCGACGGCTGGCCCGCGATCTGGATATCGTTTTGATCGACGCAACCCAACCCTTCGGTCACGGCTGGATGCTGCCGCGTGGCCTCCTGCGCGAGCCGCCGTCGTCGCTGGCCCGTGCAGGCGTCATTGTGCTCACGCGAAGCGACGAAATCGAGCAATCGGATAGAATGCTGCTGCTTTCCACGCTTCGCCGCTGTTCCAAGGGCCGGCCACTGGTTCAAGCCGTGCATCGCATCACCGGATTTCAGGATGTCACCGGCCGTTTGCTGCCGGGACAGGACCCGGGAGCGGTGCAGGCCGTTATTTTCGCCGGTGTGGCGAATTTTGAGAGTTTTCGCCGCGCGGTCGAGCGCATCGGCGTGAAGGCGGTCGCGGCCTATGAATATCCGGATCACCACGATTATTCCGACGAGGAGATGACTGCGATTTGCGATGTGGCGCTGGCCCTCGAAGCCAATGCCGTTGTCACCACCGAAAAAGACGCGGTCAAACTGGTGAACCGCTGGCCGGACAAGACGTGCCGATTGCTGGTGCTGCATCTCGAAATTGAGTTTCTCGAAGACGGCGGACGCATCATCGAAAGTGCCATTGATGCGGCACTTTATGCGTAGGGCGGGTTTCACCCACCCTTTTTCTCAGTTTGACCGATTGACAACCCTGCCGGCATCTTTTGGCCTGTTAATTCTTTAATTAAGCCGGTTCGTCGCGCCTTCTGGCAAATCCGTCCTTCTCCGGTCATACTGACGCATTGGAACAAGGCGATATTGACCGCCCCATGCACGCGAACAAAAACGGATTTTTCAATCGTGCCCAACAAACGCCCCGCGGTTTTCGTTGACCGCGACAACACGCTGATTCACGACCCCGGCTACCTGCGCCACGCCGAGCACGTTCGCCTTCTCACCGGCGTCGGCGAGGCCGTTGCCAAGCTGCGCAATGCCGGTTTTCCCGTCGTCGTCGTCACCAACCAGTCCGGCGTCGCCCGCGGCTACCTGACAGAGTCCGAGTTGGCGGCGGTCCATCAACGCATGCAGGAATTGTTGCAGTCCAATGGTTCCGGCGTCGATGCCATCTACTATTGCCCCTTCCTCACCGGCCCGGAGGCCGTTGTTGACCAATATCGCAAGGACAGCGAACTGCGAAAGCCCAAGCCCGGGATGCTTCTCCAGGCCGCGACCGATCTCAATCTCGATCTCGCCAACTCGTGGATGATCGGCGACAGCGAGCGCGACGTGATGGCCGGCAAGGCCGTCGGCTGCAAGACCATCCTGATCGGCAACGGCAACATCGACGTCGAAACGCCGCCGGATTACACCTCCGCCGGTTTCGCCAAGGCCGCCGAAATCGTACTGCGCGAAACCAAAGTGAATTCGGCGCCGAAGACGGCCGCGCCGGCGCAAAGCAGCGGAGCGAATTCAGTTTCAACTGCGCCGCCGAAGCCGCAAGCTACCCCGCGGCCCAAGCCGGAAATAGATGCGGGTGGTGGGACAGCCGTCGCCACGGCGCCGGCAGCTGTGCGCGTTGCCGACCCGCAGGTGCGAATACTGGAACCCTCGGCTGCCGCCGCGCGGCGCAATGTTGTAGATGCGCGGTCGCCGAAGCCGGTTGCGGAGAATTCGCCGGCACGGACCATGCATGAGCGGACCGCTCCTGAGGCGGTCGTTGAAGCAAAGCCGGATGCGGCCCAACCCCAGAAGAAGGAAACTTCCTTGCCAATGAAAACGGCTGCGGCCGAACCGATCGCACGGTCTGATGCGCCGACTGATTTGGCCGATGCAGCTTTGACGAAAGCCCCGCAGCACGAGCCCCGCAAGCCATTCACGGATGGTGTCAGCGCGAAGGCGCAGGCGGCCGTCGAGCCGGCGGCTACGGCGACCGCCCCATCGTCGAAGCCGGAAGCCGCGAAGGTTGTCCATGCCGAGTTTCGGCCGACGGTGGAGCCGCGGCCCGCGCCGGAATCAGGTGCCACAAATGCGGCACCTGATTTGCATCCCGAATTGCCCATCACTCGGGCGCCGGAGCCGACGCTGGGGCAGGTTCTTGAAGAAATGCGCATGATGCGGCGCGAGAAAAACTCGGCCGATTTTTCATTTGCCCAACTGGCCGGCGCCATCGTTCAGGCATTCGCCATTTGTGCGCTGGCCTTCGGTCTGTATGCGGCGGTGAACGGCGATACGGCCGTCGCCACCTTTCGGGTTCAGCTTGCCATCGCCTTCCAGCTCATGGCCCTCACTGGCTTCATTCTCAACCGCAAGCCATAAAAAATCGCCCTCAGGCCGGGGGCGATGATGGCGCGTGCGTCTCTTGCGCATGGGCGTGGTGCTTTCGATCGAACCAGAAATTCCAGAGCAAGAGAATCACGCCGACGACGAGCAGGGCGTCGGCGATATTGAAAATCCACGGCCACAGTGAATAGCCCGCAAGCCGCGCATCGATTCTGATGAAATCGCGCACCACCGGCTGACGGCCCGAGCGTCCGTCGTCGGAGCACGGGACGACGCGCTCGCGCCCGCCTTTGGGGAAGTCCGCGATGACCACATGCGTTTTGGTTTCGCGAACCAGGATGCCGATATCGCGGCCCCTGGATGAATAGGCGACATAGGCCTCCTGCGTGGCGCGGTCGTAGAGATTTCCCAGCGCGCCGCCCAGCACCAGGCCGAGTGCCATGTGCATCGACCAGCGGGAGGCGCCGGCGTTGGCGAAGAGGTAGAGCACGAAGAGCAGGGCCAGCACCGAGGCGCCGACAAAGATCGGCGCGAATCCGGCGCCGATGCCGAAGAGCGCACCCGGATTGAGCGAAAGCTGAAACGACAGGAAATTGTGAATGAGCACACGCGGCTCTTCCGGATTGAGGGTGCTGAAGGCCCATTCCTTGGACCAGAGGTCGATGCCGAGGCCGACGGCCGTCACGAGCCAGAGGCGCATGTGGCTGGGGAGGTGGGTCATGGACCAGGGCTCGTGGGCCGGGGTGGCGAGGGGGAGGGATGTGGCATCCAGTGGTGTGGCGGCGGCTTGTTCCATCGAAAGGCAGCACTCCGGCAACCGAGCCGCCCGCACGGTCACACGCGCGCAAGAACAAGCCTCGGACAGGTTCGGGGGGATTATAAAGGAAAACGGGGCGGGAGGGGGAATGGGCGGAAAGCGGAATGTAGCATTGGGAATGGAGAGTGGAGAGTTGTGGAAAATGCCGAAAAGTCGAAGGGCATTAGCTGCAAATAAGGAAGCCAGGAATGCAGGAAGTGGACGGCGGGGAAACGCCGCAAAGTCGAATCGCCGAAACGCCGAAACAGCAGGATGCGTCCGCGGCTTTGAGGGGCTGAGTGGTTGACTGTTCGCGGCGACGGGGTGAAAATGGGGCGATTTTGGCAGGTGATTCGGCGGCGTTTTCATCGGAAGTTCGGACTGCTTTGGTTTTGTAAGTTGTTTGTTTGGCATGAGTTCGGTATCCCAGTGCTGCAAGCTTGGCCATTTCTTATAAAAAAAACTCCATGGCTGAAAATTGCTGAAATTCCCTGAACAGCGAATGGGGCGGGGCAAACGCCGAAACGCCGAACCTCCGAAATCGAAGAGGGGCCGGAATCGAAAGGTGAAGTGAGCGCAGGTGAGCAGGCGGGGGAAAAGTCAAAACGAAAGAGAGGGACCAAAGGTTCGAGGGTCCAAGGGGTCGAGTGGAGGAGAGGGGGCATGGGGTATGCTTTCATACCGTAAGTCTTGCTCAGCGCACCGCATGGGGTGGTATGTAGAATTGAGAATGGAGAATGTAGAGTTGGAGAAGACGCCGAAACGCCGAAAGGAGCCGGGGAATGAATAGCGAATGAAGAAGAGCGAATAGCGAACGGAGACAAGAGCTTGAGGCGAAGCGCCAAGACTTCGGGGAGTCAAATCGGGGTCAGGGGAGTTGGGGCGAACGGTGGGGCATGCCGGCGGGCACGACGTGTCATGAGAATGGCATATTCAGGACGGTGCGATTTCCTGGCTTGTGCCGGTTTGAACAAACCCATTCGACTTGTGCGTGGTGTGCGGCTTGATCGAGAGCTTGGGCGCGGATGGGTGAACCGCGAGGGGTGAGGCGGTTCGGTGTTCGAGGGGTTTGCTCCGCGAAATGGTGGGTCAAGCGGCCGACCCGCCCTACGAGACTACGAGCCAATAGTGCCACAAACGTGTCATTTAGGTGACTGTCCCTAGATTTCGTCCCTAGATTTCCATAACGAGGTTCCAACCTTGTAGCATTTCCGCACTTGCACTGACTGCTAATTAGTGTCACTATTCTGGCTTAATCAGAATGCCCCCTTTACTTGCGCATCTGTATCGTAGTGGGCGATACTTACCACGCCGACACTCAAACCGCTAATTCTGAGTCGTTACTCAGTCGAGACGAGATCGCGAATCGGGCGTTCAAAGCGAACTCCCCCTTTGCAGTCAGAAATATCAGCATCTGTTGCACTAACCAGCTTTGCATTAAACGAAACAAACAATTCTGACTGCCGTTTCCGCTCAATTCCAATTGGTATGTGACTCGCTCCGCCAAATCCATTCGCCACCGGTGCTCCATATGCTTCTTGAATTATTGAGACTGTTTCTCCAACTCTTAAGGGAGCAAAAGCCGAACTTGCCCTAAACAGAGGTTTAAGTGGCCTACTAGGAATTGGTATTTTCGTCGACATTGGTCCCAGTACTAGACTATCTTCATCCGTGCGCACCTCAAAACTCCCAACTACGTACTGCCGGTCGTCCCAATAGGCAGGTGATAAGAATGCAACGTTTATCAACTCCGGCGTCCGGCTATTATCTACGTTGCAACAAAACCCGATTGCAGTCCCGTCTGCAACTTCTCCCTTCTGCCAAACTTCCCACCAGAAATAGAGAACAGCAGGGCCGCCACTATAGGAGACGCTGATCGACTTGGTTTGGATGCCTAGTAGATTATTCAAATTTGATGTTCCAGTCTTACATGTAATGCTATCTCGATTAGGTGAACTCGAATTCTTGGGTTGGACCGTTTGGGAACACCCAGAAATCGCCAATAAACCAAAAACGATTGGAGGAACAATTCTCATCGGTCCGTCAATCTTCATTAGAAAACTCCTCATCAACTTCATAATGTCGAATACCCATGAAGTTAACTCGTGTTGATATCTCCATTTTACAAGACATTTAAGTAACACAATCGAACAGCGTACATCACTCAAGCCGATTCAATCGCTCTTGGAATCACTCAATATCCGTTCGCCTCGCCCTTGCAGTGATCGCAACTTGAACTGGAGCATTTCTTGCAGCAAACTTGAACATTATAAATATGCTGCAATTGATACCCAGTGCCACCGGTTGCACCACCCTGACCGGAACCCGATATAATTCCTCCTCCTACATTTATCCCTCCACCAGCGCCACCAGTTCCCATGACTGGTGGTAACAGTGTTTTCTCTTGAACTTGAACGGCAACGCTAAACGTAACCCTGCGACATGCCTTACCGACTGGCACATCTCCATTTAGAATCAATGTAGGATGAAGGTCATAGACCGGATATCCCGGCGTATTGACTTCTGCTTTTGTTCCATAAATCGTATTCAGGTTCGCGGGCCCACTTACGCCAACGGATCCAGGCACAACTTCGCACCGCTTAACCCACAAGAACGACTTACTGACACAATCCCAAGTAATTGCAATCTCAAATTGAGTCTCCGTATTGGTAAGTGGTATTACATTCTGAATCAGGTCCTTCCGGGTTTTTCGTGGGTACCACCGAACGTGAAGGGGTTTTTCGCTTTATGACCGACGGCAAGTCTCGGTATGATCCCGGGGCCGTCGCGGAGGGTAGGGCAACGCTGGGGAGCGACCCGAGCGCCGCGGCGGGGCCGTACGGCACGGGCGAAATTCCGTGTTTTCCACGGGATTTCGCCTGCCTTCATGCTGCCGGCGGCCCTCAAGCGCTAAACCCAATCTCCAGGCCATTGAACTACCACGGCCGACGATCCGGACGCCGAGTCCGGTTTCCGGCCTAATTTTCACCCACGATAATGTCGGAAGGACCCTGAATCAAACCATTTTGCCAAGGCCACCTCTCCTTCCGATACGCAAGCATATGCAGGGTCAGAGTACTGGTAAATTGAGTGTTTGCGCAGCTAGTTGCCAAATCACCCTTTTCCACTCTAATACCTTCCCAAACCTTAATTGATTGTGGAGTTAACCCATTTGGATCAACCAAATTGGGAATCGAATTGGCGACAAATGAATGCAGGTTTAGCCCGCCCAATTCTTCGCGGGGGTCTCTATTCACCCACCGCCCCAACCTCGGGCTGTAATACCGATACCCATAGTAATATAGCCCGCGTTCGCCCGCCGCCGCCGTGCTGGGCTGCGCGTCGTAGAACTTCGTCGAGAAGCGGAAGGGGTTGTCAATGCCGTAATTGTTGACCGCCAGCAACGTCCCGCCGTAAGGATCATATTCGTACTTCGCTGAAACATACCCCTCGTCATAAGCACGCATGGGACAATCGCCCGCATCAAAAAACACCATCTGCCCTACGTTGCCGTTGCCATCATAGGCATAAAAGAGCTTCGGTGGCTCGGTGCAGTCAGGCATGGCCGTGTATTCCATGGCCAGCAGTCCGCCAATACCGCCCGCCCCATGAATCGAGGACTGGACGTCGCCGGTCGCAGCGCCGCCATTGAGGCCCGCAAGGTCACAGCCCCATGCATACTTGTTTCGCACGGTTTCGGTCGTTCCAAGCGGCGAACCAGAAGCATCCCGTTCCATCACCATGTTCCAGCCGTCGTAGATGTAGCGCATGTCGTCCACGACTTCTCCGTCGTTTCCGCCCCATGGGTTCGAGCCGGTCGGCGGGCCCTCGCCATCGACCAACTCCAGCACCAACTTCCGCACGCGGCGGCCCATGTAATCATAGGTCATTTCGGTGCGGAGGTCGCCGAGTTTGGTGCGGCCATCTTTGCGAGCGCCAACCGCTTCCTGACGGGCGCGGCTCTGTTAACGACTCGCTTCGCTCGCCGAAAATGGCGGCGCATGTAATTATTTCGGTGCGGAGGTCGCCGAGTTCGGTGCGGCCATCTTCGCGAACGCTGACCGCATCCTGACGGGCGCGGCTCTGTTAACGACTCGCTTCGCTTGTCGAGAATGCAAGAATTCTGATTGGCACCGGCTATTGGCGGGTGAAATGATCATGTTGGAGTTTCGGGTGGCGAGTTGCGCGTTTCGAGATTCGGGTTTTGGAGAGAGGTGGGCTGAGCCCCTTTTGCTCGCTAAGGAATTGCAAGTCTGACGGCTCGTTCGTCCTCCGGACGAGGTTATTTTTTGGTGGTGCTGTCCAGAGGTTGAAACCTCTGGCTACGGTCGTTGGCCCTGCCGGGCCGGGGTGGAGCGGGGTTTCGGATTAAGAGGTTGGGAGTTTCGAGTGGTGAGTTTCGAGTAATGAGTTTTGGAGAAAGGTGGGCCGAGCCCACCCTACAACGTGAGCTTGCCCTTCGCGCTTGCATGCCGACGCGAAAGGCCGTCGGCATGGCACCCGGCCATTTTTCGCGCTGCGGCGGTTCACGGCTGGGGGCAGCCGGGCCAGGCGCCGAAGAGCTTCAAACTTCGATTGGCGATTCAAGTCGCGAGCTTTGGAGAGAAATGGGCTGAGCCCACCCGACGGGTTTGGTTGGGTGTTTGGCGGCGATTAGGTCAATCGTGGGCCGGTTGATCAGTTTTGAAGTGTCGCCGGTTTGTCACCTACGGGCGTGGTTTCGCCGGGTTTGGGGGCGTCGGCCGGCTTGGGGGATTCGCCGCCGGTCGAGGGGGCCGAGGTGGGCTGAGACGGTTTCTTCTCGTCGCCCGCGGCCGGCTTGTCGTCGGCTTCGCGATCGGACATGGATTTCTTGGTGGTGTCGCCCGCGAGGCGGTGATAGAGATCGTCCAGGTCCTTCTTGGCGGCGTCGGTCACTTCGGCTCGCTGCTTGCTGGACGGCAGGGCATCCAGCCGGCGGCATAGCTCAATGAAGAGCCGGCGAATCGGCAGTTCGAGGTCCTTCTTCTTTCGATCGGCCTCGCCAATGCGCTTCATTCGCTCTTCGACCGGCAGCTCGCGGAGGTTCTTCGCGGTTTCATCTTCGATCTGGCGGAACTTGTCTTTGTTGGCCTCGCGATATTGCTTGGCCTTTTCGAGCTGATCTTTGTGAATCTTTTCGCGGGCCGCGATTTTCTTGGCATCATCGAGCTTGTAAGTGTTGATGAACTTTTCGACATACGCGATCCATGAATCTTCGATTTCCGGGCGTCGGGCCACGTTTTGACCGGTCGGGGTGACACCGCCATCGTTCATGGAGGGGGTTCGATTGAATTTCGGCCCCTTACCATCTTCCATGTCCTTCAGTTGTTTGGTGACATTGGTGAAATTCTGGTCCATGAGGCTGAGATCGCGATCGTGCGTTTTCTTCTGACTCTCGTCCAGAATCTGGCCCCATTCTCTGTTGCCATCAAGAATCGCATTCTTGGCGGCATCGTAGACCGGCATCGCCCGAATGGCCCACTTCATCATGGCCGCCGGGTCTGACTCCTTTTTGCCGAGTCGCATGTCGATCGATTCCTGCAACAATTCGCGGACATCGGTTTCATATTGATCGAGGAATTCCCGCACGCGCTTCTTTAATAGAAGTTGAGTGTATTCCTGCTGCTGGGGCGTCAGGTTGTATCGCTTGGAAATCTGGGCGACGGCCTCGTCCATCATTTGCTCGGTGTCCCACAGCATCGGGTCGTTGGGATGCGTGCGGGCCGTGGCCGCCCCGGAACTGGGCTGGCTTGCGGCCGGCTTGGCCGGCGCGATTCTGGCGGGCTGCTGCGCATTTGCATTGCTGGGGCCGAGGCCAACGCGCCTGCCATCAGCAGCGCCAAGAAAATGCGATTCGTTACGCGTTTCACAGTTCCCGGGTTGTTCAAACAGTTGGCAATCACTGGCTTACACACCTTCCGTCGCGAGGGACGCAATACTTCACAGTACGACTACGTCAGATTGTACGGTACTTCGCCCGATCGGTTGCGAGAATGTTATCGGAACCGAGTCGCTTTTTTCGCCCAAATCGCCGATCGTTCCTACCCCCTTATCGTCGTCAGAACGCATCCCCATGCTTAGGAAGCGTAAACGAGACTTAACATTATATGATTGCGAAGCTAATAGCGTCTTGGACGCCTCGGACGTCCACAATTCGTGCGGGATGGTTGCTGAAACAACTTGGACCCTTCGCAATCATCGAATTCTCCAGCAATCCCAATCGTGGGATTTGTTCACGATTGGTTTCACGGTCAAGTAGACTCAGTGAGGGGCGATGTTGTTTTGGACACATCAATTCAAAAAGGGTCGAACGACCTAATTACTCGCAACGGCTGAATTCAAGCCTGACATTTTCGCGGCTGCGCCTTGTCCGTCAATGGCTCGTGAAGCCTTGCTTTCATCGAGCCAATAACGGGAGCGGCGATCAACTTGGCGGCGATGGAATCGGCAAACGTTGTTGTTATTCCGTCCGCAAGATGTCGCCTATCCATTCGCCATTTTGTACCTCATACAAAATGGGAATCGTAAGATTGTCGGTGATCGGAATTGACGATGAGAGATGGCTGTGATACAAGGCAGTGCTTCGCCAAACCCATTCGAAACCGCAGGATTCCGCTGTCATTCGACACGGTGGGGCGACTCTGTCCCTCGATAAGTCAAAGGCTTTCCGGCATGCTCTCGGCTTGGATTCTCATCTCGGCTTTCGGACTCTCATCGTTTGGCGATGGCGCGCAGATTGCGCCGCCCGTCGAGCCGTCGGCCACCCTCGCGGCCGAGTCGCAGCCGACCGATGAACCGACGGCCGCTCCAGCCAAAAGCACCGCTCAGGAACTGGACGATTTCCTGCTGCTGATTACCGGCAACAACACGCCGGAAGCCCGGGAGCTTGGCGCTCGCAATTTGCTACGAATCGGCACTGATGAGGCCGCCCGCCGCCTGTCCGATGTCCTGAAGGCGCCGAACGATGCGCTTGCCAAGCAGGCCGTTTGTCGGGCGATGCTATCGGTCGATCGGCCGCACCGTTCGCTGCTTGAACCGCTCTTATCGCTTCTCGGTCGCAATCCGCCGGAGCTGGCCCAGATGATTCCGGCGACGCTTCGGCGATTCGAATCGCCGACGGTCATACCCCGTCTGCGGGCCATGGCTTCGGACACCGTGCTTCCGCTGGAGCAGCGCAATGCCGTCATTGCGGCGTTGGGGTTTCTTGGCGACGACCTGAATGCGGTGAGCGCTCTGATTGAGATTCTTCAGGATTCCACCGACGCACTGCGGGCCTCTGCCTTGGAGGCGGCTTGGATGGCGGGCACCCGTTTTCTGGATGCCGTCGCCGCCAGGGCCTGGTGGGAAGCCCATGATGAGATGGACCCGATCGAATGGTTGCGCGATGTGAATCAGCGTCGAAAAGACGAGATTCAACGCATGCGTGCCGATCGCGAGACACTGGTCTCGCGATTGGTGGCCGCCTATCGCGAGGCCTATCTGCTGACGCCTGAAGCAGAGCAATCCAAGAAATTGCTTGCCTATCTTAGGGATGACTCCGGCGCGGTTCGCGGACTCGCATTGGATCTTATCAACGGCCTTATCACCGACCGCAAGGCGATCAATCAGGAAGTGCGAGCGCAATTGCTAAAGCTGGTGACCGACCCCAACCCGGTGATTCGGCGCAGGACCGCCGGCATCGTCGGCGATCTTCGGCCGGCGGGCAGTGGCGAGCGCCTCACCAACGCGCTTACGGTTGAACTGGACCCGACGGTTCGCGCGGCGCAGGTCGCCGCGCTGGGGCGCCTCGATGATGCGGCGGTCATTCCCGCGCTGCTGCCGAGGCTGGATGATCCTTCGCGTCTGGTGGTCGGCGAAGCCGCGTCGTCGATCGGATTGTTGGCGCGACGTGGCGGCTCGGCGAACGGAGAAACTCAAAATGTCATTTCGGCGATGATCGAGCGATACGCCAAATTGTCCTCCGGCGAGGATGATGTTCGGGAACGCTTCATCGAAGCCATGGGTCGCATCGGCGCGGACGAGTTTCGGCCGATTTTCATCGATGAAATGGCGCCTTCGCGCGGCGTTCGCGTTCGAAGTGCCGCCATCACGGCATTTTCGTCGTATGTCGGCAGCGCCGAGCATATTCGCAAGAGCGCCACCGCCCAGGAACCCGAGGTGCGACTTGCGGTCGTTCAGGCGCTCGGCCGGTGCGGCCGAGGCCGGGAGGATCTCGATGCCCTCGGATTCTGTCTCGACAGCGCCCAGGAGCCCAATCAATCAGTGCGCGAAAAGGCATGGGAAAGCTACATGGCTGTGGTCAAGCGGCTTCCGGCGCGCGACCAGGTTGAAATGGCCGAGCGATTCAACCGCCCCAACGACGCGGCCTCGCAGCGCCGGCGGGCCGACTTGCTCTTCTCGCTAAAAAACTCCAACGATCGAACCGAGCCCCTTGCACCGGCGCAGCGTCTCTCGCTTGTTGAGAACCTTGCCTCGGCCCAATCTGCGCTGCACGACTATGCCTCGGAGGCCAAGTCGCTCGAGGAGGCCATTTCGCTTGCTCTGGAATTGAAATCGGAACACGCGGAGGATCTTCGCATTCGGCTGGTCGAGGCGCTGTTGCACGACGGCCAGGATGTTGCCGCAATGGCACAGTTGAAGGATTTCGCCCCAATCGAATCTTCGAATTCGGGATATCACGACCGACTGGCCGATACCGTCGTGCGGGAAATCGAAGCACGCCTCGGCGGCGCCGATTTGGCCGCCGAATTCGCGAGGCTAATGGATCTCATCCGGATTGCCGCGCCGGTGATCGCCCAGGTATCGCCGGATTATTCGGCACGCCTTGCCGACCTGAAGCTGGCTGCCGAGACGGCGCGGCTCTCAGTCGTTAATCGGCACCTGGACGCCGTCGGCACCGATTCCGAAAGCGAGGCGCGAATTCTGTCGTTTGGCCGCGAAGTCGTCCTGGTTGAAATCGCAGCTCGATTGTCGCGGAAGCGGCGAAACGACCCAGCCCGGAAGAGGAGACACGGCTGATTGAGGTCGCCAAAAAGATCGCGCGCGATTGGCCGGGCTACGCGGTCGGAGCGCCGGAAGCCGAGCGTACGGCCGCCATCGCATCACTACGCACCCTGTCGAGCAGCCCTTGATATCGATTCCGACCGGTGAAACCCACAGCCTCAAAAAAGCCGGCAATTCCTGCGTGCGGCCAATTCGGCAGGCGGTCGGCTTTCATGGGTCGATTCATAAAATCCGGAAAAGCAATTTGCTTTCCGGCAAATTCATTGTATTTATTTAAGTGGCACAGTGAGCGACGAAGCGCTAAGCGGGACGACAGCCTCGGCTGCTTCCGCAACCCGACTCGAGCACCCTTGCGTGCATCTGCGGGCTCAAGCAGTTAATAACGGTAGGGTTGCCGTCTTGTCGCTCGTTGTGCCGATTTTTTATTTTTACATTTCTTGATTCGAGATACAAGCCCACAAGTGCGATAAACCCATTTCCAGCCCAGCGTTGGCGTTTATGAACGGCTGCGCCTTTGAGCGGTTCACAATTGACTGGCGTTTGTCACTCTTCGCACAGGCAAGCAGTAAACCGCTTGCGCATGCCACTTATGAATGGGCATTTACATTTCTAAACTGCTCAAGTCCACGGGACTTTCAGATTCCAAATAATTGGAGTTCTTGGCACAATGTACCCATCGGGAATCTGAAGAGTTTACAGCTAGTCGACGCGTGCCCCGGCTTTACTGAAAGGCCTTCGGGTTGGGCGATCGCACCGGCATTCAAGGAGCATTGCATGAAAACGACGGGTATGTGCCTGACGGTTGTCCTATTGTCAGCAGCAGGCTGCGGCGGGCCGCGCGTCTGGATAGACAGCTCGGAGACCATCACCATTGCGGCCGCCGATCTGAATACCATCGATATTGAAACCCACAACGGCGATATCCAATTGATCGGCAGTGCGAACGCGTCGCAGATCGAGGCCGTGATCACGGCCAGATACGGCGGATGGAATCTGGAATCCGCGCAAAACTGCAAGGACGCGGTAGAGCTGGTCTCCGAGACCGTCGCGGACGGGCGCCATCGCCTCGTGCCGCGCTGGCGGCGCGCGAAGGCGTCGGACTGGCAGGCGATTGTCAGTTACAAGGTGTTCGTTCCGGTCCGCCTGGCATCATCGCTGACGTCGCACAACGGGGACATCGTTGTCAAGGACGTCGCAGGGGAGTGCAAGGTGGTGACACACAATGGAGATGTCAGCGTTGCGGCACATTCGCCGGCGCTGCGTGTGTTGACGCACAATGGGGACATTCACGCCAAGAGCGCGGCCAGCGAAATGAATCTCGATACCCACAATGGAAGCATCCACATCGACTCATCGGGTTCCAGCCGCCTCAGCGGCAGAATTGCCACACACAACGGCGCCATCATCGCCCGACTGGACGATACTGTTTCGACGGAACTGGCCTGCCGTACGCACAACGGGCGCATCAAGTCCGATCTGCCGTGGCGGGTGAAAGAGATGAGCAAGTATGAAGTTGTGGGAACGCTTGGCGAAGGCGCGGGGCGACTGGAAGTGGAATCTTTCAACGGCAATATTTCGCTGGTGAAATAGTCGAGCGCGTCACCGGGTGAGCACCACATCCATGATGCCCGGTCCCTCCCAGGCCCAGCGGTCGTCGCTGGCCCATCGCAGTGCCGCCAGCATGCCAGCATGTTCGCAGGCGCCAGCGAAGAGCGACTGATCGTCGCACATCCGGACATCGTGTCCGTAGACGACGGCGCGCTCCATCTGGGCATCCTCGAATTCGCGTTGAAATGCCGGATCGCGGCGGGCGTCTTTGTCGAATCGGATGCGCATTTCCAGTCGAATGCGCCAGAGAATCCGCTGCACCTGCTCGAGTTTTGTCATCACATCGGCACAGCATCGCGTAGTTTGTGCCGGCGACAGTTCGTGAAAGTCGATCGGTTTCTGCGGATCGCAAAAGGGAAACAGCCAGCACAGCGCGCAAAACTCGCCCCATACCTGACGCAGCCGCATCATGGCTTCCTCGGGCGAGTACCCCTTTACAACCTCGCGGTCGAGCAGCATCTCGCGCGAATGCGTCACCGCGCCCGGCGCGGGGGTTCGAATGTCGGTCAATTCCGCTGCGATCGTTTGCTTTCGCTCCAAGGCGACACGAAGCGTTACAACATTGGCCTGCGACGCGAGGGCGGCGGCGGCAATGGCATCCATCGAGCGCGGCGACAGCGCAGACAAACATTGGGGCAATTCCATCATGATGAACTCATTCTAACCGCGATGAGCCGACAAAACGAGCATTCGGCCTGCGCGCGCCTGCAATTCTCATCCTGAGGCCCCGTGGTTCCCGATAAGAAGGTGATGTCTTTCTTGTTCGCGCGAGAGGTCCGCGCCGATGAAATGCCGAAAGTGCATACGGTCCATTGAAACTGACAGCCGTTTTTGCCGCCATTGCGGCACCAAGGTCGTTCGCGTCATGGCGGCGGGGGTTGCGGCATCGGTGGCGAGCAATGCTCAAGTTGCGCGCAATGGCGATCGCACATCAAGTGCTTCTTCAAGTGTTTTGGAAGCTCGCGAGAGCATTCGGATGCGGGATTCTCGTGATCGAGAGCCGTCTCCGGCAGCGGAAGCGCCTGCGCCGGCCGGCGATGTCTATCGGGATCCCCAATTTGAGCAGCCCATCTGGCAGGGCCGTCCGACATGGCGCGCGAACATGGGATTGTGGACGCTCTGGTTTCTGTTGAGCGGGTGCGGCCTCTATGGCGCTTCGCGTTACACGGCCGGCGATTCTTCGCTGGTTCAGGTGACGTGGATATTCGTGGTCGGCTCGGCGGTGATGATTCTTGTTCGCGAGGCGCTCGTCGTGTACGGCATGAGCTATCACCTGACCACCCAGCGTTTATTTCTGCATCGCGGGATCCTGACGCGCGTTTCGGATCAGCTTGAACTGATGCGCATCGACGATGTACGACTGATGCAGAGCATCACCGACCGGCTGATGAACACCGGCGACGTCGAGATTTTCAGTACCGACGAATCGGACGAAAATATCAATTTGAAATCGATTTCCTCGCCCGTGGAGGTGGCCGAGGCCATTCGGCTGCACGTTCGCGGCGCGCGGGCCAAGGGCACACTGTCCGTCGAGCGGCTGTGACCCTGTTGTGTCACCCTCTGATGGTTTGAAAGGCGGCCGAATTCTCGATGCGGAGAAAGGCCTTAACAATTTCAGGATCGAAGAGCGATCCGCCGCTTTTGCGAATGGTGGCCATCGCATCGTCCCGCGACCACGCCGGTTTATAGACGCGGGGGCTGAGAAGGGCATCATATACATCCACCAGTCGCACCAGTCGGGCTGCCAGCGGAATGGCACCCGCCTTGAGGCCGTCGGGGTAGCCGCTGCCGTCCCAGTTTTCGTGATGACTTCTGGCGATATGCCGGGCCACTTCGAAGAACGGTTTTTCCGACAGGATGCGCTCGCCTGCGATCGTGTGGCTTTCGATCACCCGCCGCTCCTCGGATGTGAGCGCGCCGGGCTTCTTCAGCACCGCATCGGGCACCACCATTTTTCCGACCTCATGCAACACCGCGGACTAGCCGCACCGCTCCGCCGTCAACTGCGGCAGCCCCATTTCGCCGGCGAGAAGCTCGGTGTATTCGCGAATGCGAAGCACATGCGCGCCGGTGTCGGCATCCTTCGCCTCGCTTGCGACGGCGAGCATGTAGATGGCCTCCATGTTCGCTTCGCGGAGATCCGTGGTTCGCTCGCGCACCGCCTGCTCGAGCCGATCGGAATGGTGTTTGAGTTCGATGGCCTGTTCGATCACGGTGTCGCTGAGTTTGGCGATCTGGCGGTAGTCCTCGGTGAGCCGGTGCTCCAGTCGCTTCTGCCGGCCGATGTCGATGAATGTGATGACTTTGTACAAGCCGACTGACACATTAATGTCACCGAGTGGTCGGCTGGAAACGATGACCGGCAGGCGCGTGCCGTCCGGTCGGGGCAGGAAAAAATCGTCCTCGAAGATCGAATCGAATTGCTCGACGCGCTGCCTGACAAACTCGATGTCGGCCGGTTCGCCGTAGAACGATTCGATCGACAGCCCTTCGACCGCCGTTCGCGTCCTTGCAAGCAGTTCGCAGGCGCGGGTGTTGGCGTGAAAGATGACCCCCGCGCGGTCGACCAGCAGCGCACCGCAATTGAGCGACTCCATCAGTGCGGTGATCGTCTCCAGAGGCAGATCATTCGCGGCGGTCATGGTGTTCCATTCAAGTGGGCCAGCCATTTTTCGCGCATGCGATGAACCGAGCGGCCGACGGTGAAGTCCGCGAGTTCCGCGGCGGTGAACCATCGCAGTTCATGCGATTCGTCGGTTCGCACATGGCGATCATCTCCCGTCGCCTGCAGGAGAAAGCGTACATCATAGTGGAAATGTTCCGGCTCACCGCCCCGTGCCGGGATCGGATGAACATCCAGATCGAATATTTCGTCGGAAACGGCGATGATGTCATTCAAGCCGGATTCCTCGGCCGCCTCGCGCAGGGCCACCCTGAGCACGTTCGAATCGCCGTCGGCATGGCCTCCCAATTGGAGCCATTTGTTTAGTTTCGCGTGATGGGTGAGAAGCACGCGTTGCCCGGTATGATCCATCAGCCAACCCGAGCCGGTGATGTGTCCAATGAGCAAAGCGCGCTCGAAGCACCGGGGATGCTCTTCCACGAAGGCACCAATCCGATCGCGATTCGCGGCATCGTCCGCATCGCGCGCCGGATAGAAACCCAATTTTTCCAGCAGCCAATTTCGGTGCATATGGCCTCGATCGTACATCACGATAAGAACGGCCTCGCAGACGTGAAAGATCACTTGGCCGATTGCGGGAGTATCCCGTTTCCAATCAACATTTTATGGGGCACGGCCCACGAAATCACACGGGTCGACAGACAATTTTCCGCTGGTGCGAGTCTTGGCTGCCGTGTTATGATCTCGCGGCACCGTTCGGAGGCTCGCACTTGAGCGGAAACTTGATTCTGTCAGTGTCTGGATTAACCGGGTTGTGGGATACGGTCTCCCATAATTGGGCGCTCACGTCCATCCTTTTCACCATTACGCTGCTGGTGATTATTCCCGCGCTCATTCTTGGCAAGTATGTTCGCATTTGTTTGAATATTCTTCGCGACACCGAGCCGCCGTTGTCGATGGTGCAATCCGGCTATACGCCGCTGCATGGCGAGGATCGGGATTTCTTCGCGGCCGACGGCATTCGCCTGCGTGGCACGTTTATCTATTCGCGCACTCGTCCCGCGCGGGGGCTGGTATTGTTCGCACCTGAATTCAAGAGCACGCGCCATAGCGCGGCACGATATTGCAAGACGCTGGTCGCCGCCGGCTACGATATTTTCACCTTCGATTTTCGCGGCCATGGCGATTCATCGCGCGAAGAAGGCTACACGCCGAGGCAATGGCCCAGCGATCGTGAGGTGGCCGACATGGTTGCGGCCATCAGCCTGGCCGAGCAATGGCTGGATGAACAGGGTCGTCCGATCGAGATGGGCGTATTCGGCATTTCGCGCGGCGCCTGTGCCGCCATTCTCGCGGCCGAAACATGTCCATCGGTAAAGACGATTATCTGCGACGGCGCGTTTTCATCGGACTGCACGCTTGAGTACCTGATGAAAAAGCTGGCGAGCGTTTTCGCGAAGGTACGGTTCGTCTACGAGAACCACCCGCCGGAGTTTTGGAAATTTCTGCGGTGGTGCGTCATTCTTACATGCCGCTTTAAGTTCAAATGCAAGTTTCCGTCCGTGCGAAAAACGTTGGGGCGCATGAAGCCGCGGCCGATTCTGTTTATCCACGGCGAGCGCGACAGTTACATTCCGGTGGAGCAGTCGCGGCTGCTCTATGCCCAGTCGCCCCAGCCGCGCTATCTCTGGATTGTCGCGCGGGCCAAGCACAATCAGTCGGTTGATGTTCAGCCGGAGCAGTATGTCCGGCACACCCTTCATTTCTTTGATCATTACCTCGCGCGGGAAATGGCGGTCGACAACATGTATCGACTGGCTTGTTTCGTGGAGATGGCTCGCAGCGAGCGGGCGGTGCATCACATTTCCGTCGCGGCCGGACGGGAAGTGGTGGATGTCGATCCGCGAGGCCGCGTTCTGCCGGAGCCGATCGACGAGATGGATGCGGCGCTGGAGCCGGCTATCGCGATGGACGTCAGTAATAACTGATAATAGGAATCCGTGTTTCCCAGCCCCGCAAGTACCCCTGCGCCTTTAAGGCAGCCTTCAAAAACCGAGCCCCACACCGCTTCCGGGCAATCGGCGATGCATTCGCTGGCACAATCAATGCAAACCCAGGAATTTCCGACGGAACTTCGACGCCCTGACGCCGTCATCCCAGCTACGTCTTGAGTAGCCGTTGAAATCGCGCTACCTCAAAACACCCAGCCACCCAATGGCCAGTTCGCCGAATGAACTCCTCCAAACCCTTGTCCACGCCGCCATTGGCTCACTCACACATCAATCAACCGCCTTGTGAATTTCTTTTTCTAAACACAGAACTCACAGCCCACTTCGCTCGTCTTCACTATCGGGGCGCATCCGATTTCGAAGCGAAGCACAAGATTGATGCGATCAAAGGTTGATATGGCGTGCTTCGTTCCGCATAATGCTGCGTTGTAAGCGCGCGGGGCGCGTAATGGAGTCTTAACTTTTGAAGGATGCTGGAGGCTGAGGATGAGCACCGTCAGGATGATGACGCTGGTTGCGGGGCTGGGGGTAACGTGGTTTTTAACAACGGGCTGCGTTTCGCAGGATGAATATCTTCGCGAGAAATTCGCGCGGCGCAAGGCCGTCGAGCGATGCGAAACGCTCGAGCGCGATTTGCAGGACGAGCGCAATCGTGTGATGGCGCTGGAAACGGAGCGCGAAAGCCTTCGCAACCAGTTGAACGCCAAGAGCGAACTGGCCGACAACTACAAGTCGGAGCGCGATCGTCTCGAAGAATATGTCTCGAAGCTGCAGGCCGATCTGGATCGTCTCGGCGGCCAGGGCCTCGGCGAGATCAAGGTGGTCGAGGTGAAGCTGCCGCCCGAACTCGATCGGGCGTTGCAGGAATTCGCGGCGAAGTATCCCGATGCGGTCGAGTATGACCCGCAGCGCGGAGCCGTTCGCTGGAAGAGCGACCTCACATTCGACAAGGGCAGCGACCGCGTGCGGGCCAATGTCGTTGACTCGCTGCGATCATTTGCGCAAATCGTAAATTCGCCGGCCGCGAGCAATTTCGAAGTTGTCGTCGTCGGCCACACGGACAATCTGCGAATCGTCAACCCGGCCACGCTCCGGGAACACCCGACGAACTGGCACCTGTCGGTTCACCGGTCGATCTCGGTGATGAACGTGCTGGGACAGAATGGCGTTACCCCAACGCGCCTCGGCGTGATGGGCTATGGCGAGTTCCGGCCGCGCGTTCCGAATCCGGCGCGAGGCGGCAGCGAAGCAAACCGCCGCGTCGAGATTTTCCTGGTGAGCTCGAACGAGACGATTCCGTCGGATACGACGGGCTCAGCGTCCCCGATGACCGGCGCCAACGCCGGCACCTACGAGCCATGATTTTGCACTGATTGTGTCTGACCGCGATCATGGCGGACGAAAGTTAGTCGAATTCAGTAAAACAGAAGAAGCCGATGGACGACAAATCCATCGGCTTCTTCGCTTGTATTTGAATGTTGCCCGTGCTGCAGAGGGGCGTGGCGGGGGAATTGGGCTATTTTAGTCCGGCGGCAGATTGGGGTCCATTTCGCGGTTCGACACTTTCTTGGAAGAAATTGTGTAACTCTCGCCGCCAATCAGGCTGCCGGTGAACAAAGCGCGGTGAAGCGGAATCGACACTTCCACGGTCACTTGTTTGTCGTTGGCGTCCAGCTCGTCGATATTGGTGTTGACTTCATAGCCGGTGAGGCCCGCATGGGACATGACTTCGTCGACCATGTTGTTTACGTCTTCGGAGGTCGAGCCGGGCAGCGTGGCCTGTCGGGCCGCACGATTCGCGGCAAGCGAGACGGTCTGCTTGACCATGAAGCCATATCCGCCTTCGATGGCGCCCAGCATCATCAGCAACAAGACCGGTGCAACCATTGCAAGTTCAACAGCCGTCGTGCCGCGTCGCATGTTTCGGTTTCGTGTGATTCGCCGCATCTCCATTCCCCTCTCGTTTTGCCGGCCTCGGATTCGGTCGGGCATGCCGAACTACGAGCAAGAGGCGTGCCATCGGGCATTGCCGAAAACCTATGGAAAAATCCACAGGGGTAGAGGTTTTTTTCGGAACGACCCACCGGCCGTTGCTTAAACGCAACTTTGCCATGGTTCCATGTTTCGCGGGATCAACAAGGCGTTTTGCGCGCCGCCGGGGCGTGTGACAGTTGCCGGCGATCGTGTATTCTCTTCACCATGATGCGACACATGGATCCCAATTGGGAAGTAACGGCACAGGATGTAAAGGCGCGGATCGATGCCGGCGAAGCGCTGGTTTTGATCGATGTTCGCCAGCCGGAGGAGTTGGAAATCTGCGGCATCGAGGCGGCCCATTTGTTTCCGTTGCCCAATTTAAAGTCGAGCATCGGCGAAATTGCGGCGCTGGCGGAGGGCCGCGCGATCATCACGTTTTGCCATCACGGCCATCGCAGCGTTCAGGCGGCGGTGTTCCTGCGGGAAGCGGGAATCGGCCGGGTTCACAGCATGGCCGGCGGGATCGATGCGTGGTCGCACGGTCGATTCGAATGTGCCGCGATATTGACACTTACCGCCTGATGAATCGATAGTGGGAAACCCACCATTCACCGCCGTCGCGGTACTTGAAGAGTTCCGCACAGGCCATGAAAAAAATCCGCCACCGGCGAAGCCATCGATCGGCATGTTGCGGGCCGTATGTTGTTGAGAATATCTCCCTGATGGCTGCATGGTGGCGGTCCGTATTGGCCAGCCATGCCTCCGCCGTGCGGGCGTAGTGTGTGCCGTCCTGTCGCCACCGGTCTTCAATCTGCAAATCGCGTTGACAATGCAACAACAAGTCGTCCGACGGCATGATGCCGCCGCTGAAGAAGTGGCGCGACATCCAGTCAGAAGCACCGCGGTCTTCAAATAAATAGGCCGTGCGCCGGTGGGCGAAGATGTGGACAAATAGTTTTCCGCCGGGGTTCAGCCACCGCGCGATTCGCGAAATGAGCAATTCGTGATTGCGCACGTGCTCAAACATCTCAACCGAAACAACCCGATCGAATCGGTCAGCAGGTTCGAAGACATTGATGTCGGCCGTAACAACTTCCACATTAGCGATGCCGCGCTCTCGACACTGCGATTCGATATGAACTCGTTGCAGAGCGGAATTCGAAACGGCGGTTATCATCGAGTCGGGATACTGCTCGGCCATCCAGAGCGACAGGGAGCCCCAGCCACAACCGAGTTCGAGGATGCGCTGGCGGTTCTGAAGGCCGGCGTGTTCACAGGTGACCCGGAGCGAGGCTTCCTCGGCATCATCGAGTGTTGAGATTCCGGCGGGCCAGTAGCAGCCGCTGTATTTGCGATGGCGACCGAGACAGAGCGTAAAAAACTCGGGCGGGAGTTCGTAATGCTGTTCGTTGGCGGCATTGGTTTCGACGGCTATGGGACCGGCGCGGAGCGCCTGCATCAATTCGGTGAAGCGTTCCAGTTGGGCGTCGACGCCGCCTTTGTCGCGGTCCTTCAAGCCTTGGCGCAACAGCGATCGTATTCCGATCCGAACAAGAATATCGGGCAGCCATCCGCGTTCGACGGCCTCCAATAGAACCGACGCCATCCCTTTGTCGCCGGCGGCGGGTCTGGTTTCAATCGGTCGGGACTGCATGTGGCTTAGAGTGCTCGGGCTTGCGATCATTTGCTTGCCTCCTTGGGAAACCAGGGGAAAAAGACGCTGGTCGTTTTCTGATAGTCGCGATAATCATCGCCGCGACTGACCAGCGCGCGGGCCTCGGTCGGCGGGATGCCCGTCATCTGGAAAAGGAAAAACAACATGAGCAGGGGGCCGGCCAACGTCAGCCAGCCCAACGGGGCTGCAATGGCGATGGCCACGTAGACAAACCAATGCAGCCATTCGAAAAAATAGTTGGGATGACGCGAGTAACGCCACAGTCCTTCGCGGCAGGTTTTTCCACGGTGGTCGGGATTTGCGCGAAACGCGGCAAGTTGGCGATCGGCGATGGCTTCACCGATCACGGAAATGAGCCAGATGGCGAGCGCCACGGCATCAAATGCGTTTAGAGACTCAAACGGCACTCGCATGGCAATGAGCGGCGGGATTGCGAAGAGCACGACCAGCGCGGCCTGAAACTGATAAAACCAGAAGAACCAGCGAGAGGCCTCAATTCCTTTTTCGGTGCGAATTTTCTCATATCGGCCGTCTTCGGGTTCACGACCAATGCGCTTCCAAAGGTGAAGGGCAAGGCGAATGGACCAAGAGCCGGTCATGGCGGCCACCATGGCGCGCCGAGCAAGGAATCCGTTCGAGGAGAATATGGCGAAGTACAGGACCAGGATGCCAATGCCGGCCGACCAGGCGACATCGACAGTCCCGGCATTACGCGTTCGTTGCTGGATCCGCCACATGACAAACATGGTGAGACTGGTTAAGAGAGCGCCGGTGATGAGCAGCCATGGCCATGACATATCAGGCGGCTCCTTTCGGAGCGGCAGTCCGCGAACATGCATCGCCAGCGTGACGCCGGGTGACGCAAAGACTTGCCAAACGCATCATGAGAGGAACAAGCAGCGCATATTCGAACGCGACGGCGACATAAGTAACGATGGGAGTATCGTGCGCATGGATCGCGCCCATCCGCGCGGCAGCCCAATATGCCGCAGGTCCACCCAGCGCTCCGAATGCCGCTGCGAGTCCGGGGCGGCCCTTGAGCCAGGAAAAGCAACCATTGAATGTGAGGCTAAAGCCGACCCAGGGCGCGAGCATCCACAGCGGACAGGGCCAAGATGTCGGCCAATGGGATTCGAATCGCACAAGACCTAAGAATGCCAGAGTCGTGTCACATGAGAATCCGAGGAGGGCGCAAGACAGGATCAGCCTTGCTTCCGGAAACCTATGACTGGACATCGCGACGTGAATTGAAAGCGCAAATGCGGCGACGATGGGACCGAGCAGGGGGCTTCCGTTCGCCGCTCCGAGAACCGAAGCGAGCCAAGTTGCTTGGAACAACGCGAAGTTGATCAGAATTCCGGCAGGCATGGCTTTATCCAGTCGTAAGGCCGCTGCGCTGCGGCAAAATCGCCCTGTCGACGCATTGGGGTTTATTGAGTGTCAACTGAACGACATCCGTTCGGCGCTCGGCAAAGGCGCCCTCGCAATAGGCGAGGTAGAACTCCCACATGCGTATGAAATCATCGTCGAGGCCAAGCGCCCGAACTTCTTCAATTCGACCAAACAGGCTTTCGCGCCACATTCGAAGTGTCCGTTCGTAATGGCCCCCGAACTGTTCGAGATGGACGGGCGTCAGATCGGAAGCGCGGGCGATGGCGGCAGTCATCGCGGCGATTGAAGGAATGCAGCACCCGGGAAATATGTGACGCTTGATAAAATCGACGTCGCTTGGCCGCCTCATAGTATCGATCGGCGATGGTGATCGCCTGAATGCAGGCCCGGCCGTTCGGCGTCATAAGGCTTGCACACTTTCGGAAAAAGACATCGAATTGCCGCCACCCAATCGCCTCGATCATTTCGATGGAAGTGAGTTTCTCAAATGTGCCGTGCAGATCGCGATAGTCCTCGTTCAGAACCGTGATTAGGCTCTCAAGCCCGGCGGCGCGAACGCGGTCCCTGACGAATTCAAACTGCTGTCTGGAAATGGTTGTGGTTGTAACGCGGCAGCCATATTGGGTGGCGGCGTGAATCGCGAATCCGCCCCAGCCGGTGCCGATTTCGACGAGGCGGTCACCCCTGGCCAGATTCAGCTTTCGGCAGATGCGGTCCATCTTGGCGGTCGAGGCATCGCCCAGTGTGGCTTCGGCATGCTCAAAGATCCCGCTCGAATAACACATCGTGTCATCCAGCCAAAGGCGATAAAAGTCGTTACCGAGATCGTAGTGGGCGGCGATATTTCGACGGCTTCCGGTGCGGGAATTGCGCCGCATCAGATGAAACAGTTTATTCAGCGGGGAAAAGACGCGGCCCCAGCCAAAGTCCATGGTGTTCATGCTGTCTTCGTTCACCAGCAGCAGTCTGACGAGCGCCGGGAGATCGGATGTGTTCCACCAGCCTTTGGTGTAGGACTCGCCCGCGCCCACGGTGCCGCCTAGTGCAATGGCGCGCCATGCGCGTGAGTCGCGTATGTAGAGTGTCACATCAAAGTCGCAACATGAATCGCGGCAGCCGTACGCCGCCGATCCGCCGGACCATTGGACGTGCAAACGACCCTGCTTGACGCGCGACAGAGCCGCAAGAACGATTTTCCGCAGCAAGCGTTCTCCCAGTGAGTCGATTGGCCGCGTCAATTTGATGACGCCGTTGTGTACAAGGGATTCATCTAACACGCGCTATTTCCTCCGGTTGCTTTTCGCAGTGCGGGATGAGGGAAGAAGGGGCAGCGCTTGAGCCACAGTCGAAGCGCCTGATAGTAAATTGTGCCGGCAACTTTCAATGTCATGAACGGATGTCGGGCCAGCGCCGATGCGAGTGAACGCGTGGAAACCCCGCCCGCTGCATGACCATGGAGACATCGAAAATGCAATTGCCTTGCTCGTAGTTGGCCATGGACACGACGAGTTGATCGCCGGGATTTGTAAATCGCCAGTCGTAGTCAATTCCATATCCATGAACGGAGAAATGTGAAACGCTTTTGCGAATAGAAATCGCATCGACTCGTTGGGCGCGCATTTCGTTGCATCAAGCACGTAGCAATGCTGCTCGCCCCATGGCGTATTGTTGATCTCCGCAATAATGGCTTCGACGCGCTGGTCACGCTTGTCATAGCAGTAGTAAAAGCTGACGGGGTTGATGCGATAGCGGAAATATTCGAGGTGTGTGAGCAGGCGAATCGGACCTGTCGGCCGACGACCAATTCTGCGCTCGACCAGAATGCGCACAGCTTCGTCAAGTGGCGACGCTCCGCACTTGCTCAATTCTTTCAGGTGATCCGCTCGACGGAACCTCGCCAATTTTCGACCCTCGTTCGACCAGAACCAACGGCCGCTGAACAGCGCCGGTAATTCCGCAAGATCGAGATACATCATGAACAAGCGATAGCGAAAGGCGTGGTCGATCGGTGATGCGCGACGATGTCGAACCACTCCCTCGTAGATGCAACTCTTCATGCCACCAACTCCCGGCCAAAGCACTTGGCCACGGCGAGGCCGCTGTTCACGCCGTCTTCGTGAAAGCCGTGGCCCCAATAAGCGCCACAGTAGTGGGTGCGATTCCGTCCGCTGATCTCGTGGTGGCGTTTTTGTGCATCGGCGGCGGCCATGTCGAATTGAGGATGGTGATACTGCAGACGCTTGATTGCACGAATGGGATCGATGTTTTCCTTGTCATTGAGTGTCACGAAGTAGTCACAGCATGCTTTCAGCGATTGCAGGCGGTTCATGTGATACGACACGTGGACGGCTTCACCGCGCTTGTGGATGCGATAGTTCCAGCTTGCCCAGGCTCGCCGGAGCCTGGGCATAACGCGTGTGTCGGTGTGCAGCACCGTATCGTTTTTCTGAAAGCGAATGGTGCCGAGTATTTCTCGCTCTTTCGAGGTTGCATCTGCCAGCATGCGCAGGGCCTGATCGCTGTGGGCTGCGATGACAACCTGATCGAACCGCGCGACGCCCTCGTGTGTTTGGACATTCACATAGTCCGCATGCCTTCGAATCGAAAGAACCGGCGTGCCTGTATAGATACGGTCGCGAAAGCCGGCGATGAGTTTTTCGGTGTAGCGATAGGAGCCGCCGCGAATGACGCGCCATGTCGGCCGGTCGAAACCGGCCAGCATGCCGTGGTTCTCGAAAAACTCCACGAAGAATTTCAGCGGCACCCGGCCGAACTCGACCGGTTCGGTGGACCAGACTGCGGCGCCCATGGGTAGGATGTAGTTTTCGATGAATTCGCGGGAGTAGCTCTCGGACGCGAGATATTCGGAGAGCGTATTGTCGGCGTGTCCGTTGCGGGCGTGGGCCAGCGCGGTTTTGTTGAACCGCACAACATCCCGGAGCATGCGATGAAACGATGGACGAAGGAGATTGCGCCGCTGTGCGAACAGCGTGTTGAGATTGGTACCTGCGTATTCAAGGCCGGTGCGCTCGCAGGAGACACCGAAGCTCATGTCGCTTGGCTGGCTTTCGACACCCAGACGCCTCAGCAACTTGCAGAAATTGGGATAAGCGGCTTCGTTAAAGACAATAAAGCCCGTATCGACCTGGTGTTTTCGGTCACCTTCGACAACCGGGATGGTGTGGGTGTGACCGCCAATGCGATCGTCGGCTTCGAACACCGTGATCTCGTGTTCGCCCTGTAGAAGCCAGGCTGTAACGAGTCCCGATATGCCGGAACCGACGATGGCTATTTTCATGAGCGCCCTATGCGGCGCGTGCGACGGCCTTGTCGCGATGCCGCTCCTTTGCATCCTCCAGCACCTTCAGCGGCACCGGCTTGATGTCCCAGACGAGTCCGACTCGTTGCATGGCTTTCAGAAGATAATACGTGACATCGATCTCCCACCAATAAAAGCCCTGGCGGGCCGATGCGGGATAGCGATGGTGGTTGTTGTGCCAGCCCTCGCCCATCGTCACGATGGCGATGAACAGGTTGTTGCGGCTGTCGTCCTTGGTTTCGAATCGGCGGGTGCCCATCGTGTGGGCCAGCGAATTGACGAGACAGGTCGCGTGAAAGAGAACGACGGTTGAGACAAAAAAGCCGTAGACCAGCATTTGCCAGCCGTTGGTGGCCAGGCCCGGCGCCGTGAGTGCCAGAAGTTCGCCCAGGCCATAGAGGAAGCCGCCGAGAAGAATCGGCACGATCCAATCGAATCGATCGAGGAAGACCAGTTCCGGGTACTTTGCAAGATCGGGAACAAGGTGAAGGTCGGTCGGCATGTTCGAGCGGGCGGTCAGCCAGCCGAAGTGGCTCCAATATAGTCCATGTTGAAGCGGGGAGTGGGCATCCTCCGGTTCGTCGGAATGGGAGTGGTGTTTGCGATGTTGTGCGGCCCACCAGAGCGGCCCGCGCTGTGCGGCCGTGTTTCCCCAGACGGCAAAAATAAACTGGCCGAATCGCGAAGTTCTGAATGTTCGATGCGAAAAAAAGCGGTGATAGAAACCGGTAATCGCAAACATGCGCACGACATAGAGGAAGGCTGCCACGAGAAGCGCCGTCCAGCTGAACCCCACCCAGATGAGGCCGAGGCAACCGGCATGCAGAATAATGTATGGAATCCATCGAACAGGGTCGCTCCGGGTCCAATTCGGATCAGCCGGGTTTTGCTGAAACCGATGTGAATCCAACAATTCAATGATGCGACGAAACGGGCGGGCGATTGAAGGCACGGGTTAATCCTGTCAAAAGTGGCCTCCCGAATATCCGGGTGGCCGATGCGGTCCGTGACCTCTGTGCGCCAGTCTTTCGTGCAATTGTGATTCGCCGAACGGATTGATTTCGATTCAGGCAAATGACAACTGGTCAGAATTTAGCGCGCCAAGAGGACAAATACAAGGAAAATGAACGTTTTTTCGTTCAAACAGCTGTGAGGAATGCGAATCCAGCGTGTGGAAATTCGCGGAAATGCGTCTGTAAGTCATTTTATCGCATAATGTTGCAGGCTGCTCCTTCAAATTGATTGCGAATGCTGAGACAGTCCATTTGTCTCCTATTCGATTATCGTCCGAATCAACCAAATCGTGGTAAGTAGAGCGCTTCGACGGCATTCTGACAAGACGAAAACTGAAAAACAATATTCCAGCCCATTTTTGGGCCTCCAAGTCCGTTTGACCTTTGCGGCGCGCCGAGCCCGGACGCAGATTTGGTTTATGATGGGGCCGAATGGAGTGCCGGTGAATTTGTAACGGTCGGATGAATCATCTGAATTGAGTGTTTGCATGACGGACGTATTTGTATTGTTGGGAGGGCTCGTACTCGGTGGTGCGGCCGGCGTTTGGATCGGTCTCCAGCGGGGTCGGTCGTCGCTCGCGGGTGAGGCGGCCGGTTTGAATGCGACGGCTGTGGAACTGCGTGGACAGCTTGCGTCGCGCGATGCTGAGATGGTTGCGCTTCGCGAAACGCTCTCGCGGCAGGAACGGTCGGAAAGCGAATCGCGGGCCCGATTGGAGTCGGCGCGGGAACATTTCGCGGAGCAGCGGCGACAGATCGAGGAGATGGAGAAGAAGGTGAAGGACGCCTTCGGGGCGCTATCGGCCGCGGCGCTGAAAAACAACAACGAACAATTCATGACGCTCGCGGATGAGAAAATGAAGCCGCTGCGCGAGCAGCTCGCGCGATACGAGGCGCAGATCAAGGAACTCGAGAAAGTTCGCGCCGAGGCCTATGGCGGGCTGACGAAACAGATGCAGCGGATCGAACAGGGGCGGGAGCTGCTCAGTCGCGAGACGCAGAGCCTGGTGGCGGCATTGCGGCAGCCCGGCGCCAAGGGCAAATGGGGCGAAGTGACGCTTCGCAATGTGGTCGAGCTGACCGGCATGTCGGGCTACTGCGATTTTACCGAGCAGTCGGTGTCCGATGGAGAAAGCGGCCGTCAAAAACCCGACATGGTGGTGAGACTGCCGGGCGGCCGTTCGATTGTGATCGACTCGAAGGTCAATGCGTCGGCCTATCTCGATGCCGTGCAGGCGACGGACGACGCGACCCGAAAAAGCCACCTGTCTAAATTCGCGAAGGACGTGCGGGTGACACTGCGATCGTTGGCGGCGAAGGAATACTGGAGTCGCCTTTCGCAGTCGCCGGAATTCGTGGTGATGTTCATGCCCGGCGAGGTGTTCTTCGCGGCGGCCGTCGGCGAAGATCCGGAACTATTGCAGGATGGCATGGGGCAGCGCGTGCTATTGGCCTCGCCGACGACATTGGCCGCACTGCTGATGGCGATTCGCTATGGCTGGCAGCAGCAGCAGGTGGCGGAGAATTCGGAGAAGATCGCCGAGGCGGGGCGCGAGCTGCACGAGCGGCTCTGCAAATTCGCGGAATACCTGGACAAGATTCGCGGCGGCATCGAACAGGCGGCCAAGGCGTATGACCAGGCCGTGGGCAATTGGGAATCGCGGACGCTGCCGAGCGCGCGTAAGTTGAAGGACTTGGATGCGGCGGCGGCGGGGAAGGAAATGGCGGAGCTCAGGCGCGTGGAAGCAACGATGCGCGTCATCGAGACCGCGGATTTGCAGGATGAAATGGCTTGAGCGGTGGTGCGCCGCCAACGATGGTTTCTCAAGTCAGGTACGTCGCAAGAAAGTGCAATTGCCAACCAAGCCGAATTCTGGGCCACGGTCAGCTGTCGCATTACTTCAATAAATTGGCGCGGCCCTATTTCGAGCCTCGCGTGTTCGTTTGTAGTTTGGGTTTGATCGTCGTTCGCGGGCCTTGGGGCATGCCTTCATATTGCCAATGCGCTTGAGCTGTTCGCTGTCGATCTTGACCATCGTCATCATCGCCTGCATGGCTTTGCCGGCCTTCATCGGGTCGGGATCGGAGACCATCTCGATCAGTATTTTTGGATCGATCTGCCACGAGACGCCGAAGTGGTCGGTGATCCAGCCGCAGGCGACGGGCGTGCCGCCGGCCGCGACGAACTTGTCCCAGTATTCATCCACCTGCTCTTGCGTGTCGCAGAGCACGGCGATGGAGAAGCCCTGGGTGAACGTGAATTGCGGCCCGCCGTTGAGGGCGGTGAACGCGCGGCCGTCGAGGGTGAATTCGACGGTCATGACGCTGCCGGTTTTGAAGGGCGATTGGGGGCCAAGGTCGGGGTAGTGCGTAACGCGCGAGACTTTCGAGTTGGGGAAAATCGATGTGTAGAACCGGGCCGCTTCCTCGGCCTGGTTGTTGAATGTCAGGAATGTGTTGATCTGAGGCATGGGAGAATCGTAGAAGCTCCCGCGCTGCGCGCCAATATGTCTCGTTACCAATTCGCACGCGCAGTCGCCCGCATCGGAGTAAGAGTGCCCGGGGCCCTGCATCTTCTCCCGCAGCAAAGCTGACACCTTCGTCCGCGGCGAGCAATGCATTTTCGCCCGAAGGGCGCACGATGGTTGCCAGTGACTTCAGTCACTGGTGGCGGATGCCCTGCCTCAACTTTTTCCGCCCTACCGGGCGAAGATTGAGCCGCCTCCGACCGGCTTGATGCAAGCAGCGCACGAATATCGCCCCGCGGCAACATTCCGCGGCGCCGGTCACTCAATGTGGCCAGCCCCAGGCGAAGATGGCTCCGGTGATGAGGCCGAAGACGATGCCGTCGATGATGCCGGCGACGATGGTTCGCTTGTAGGCGCCGAACCAGATGCCGTTGGGGATGAAGGCGAACGAGTAGGCGAGGATGCCGGCGGTGCCGACGACTTGGAATACCTTCGAGAAATCGGCGGGCTTGGGGAGCGTGATGGAGGCGAGGTAAGCAATAAGGGTTCTGACGACGAGATAGACGAGGAAGGTGCCGACCATCTTGCCGGCCATGCCGAGCGGCGGCTGCCAGAGGCTGAGGTGGCCGACCGGGCCTTCCTCGAGTGCCTTGCACACCTTCTCCGACTTCATTGCGTCGCGGCCGCGGAAATCGGGAAAAACATAGTTGCCGGGCTTGATGCCGCGCTTGCGGAGATCATCCATGAAGCCGTCCTCGTCGGGGAGGCGAATGAAATCATTTTTGTGATGCGGAAGGGCCATCCAGACGATGGCGGCCACGATCCAGACGGCCGCAGCGGAGAGAAGAATGGGCAGCCAGAGCGAGAAGAGGTCCATGTGGTTCCTTTCTTTGTCGAGCGACGTATCCATGCCCGAGTCATCGGGTCATTTCGCTTCACGGTATCGCGCAAGAGCGCCATGCTCTCCGCGTTGTCTCGCTTGGTCTTCTGTTGTAGGTCGATTCTCAGGTAGACTGCCGTTGAAAAAGCCGGCCAAGATATTTTTGAAACGGAGAGGGAGGGATTCGAACCCCCGCTACAGTTACCCGTAGACCGCATTTCGAATGCGGCTCCTTCAGCCACTCGGACACCTCTCCAAATTGTCGCCGGGCCATTGCCCGGCCGGTCCGATCCTTGTCGCATCGCGGCGAAAATCGGAAGCTCCTTATTATGGCCGATTTTGGGCAATTGTCGAGCAGCCGGCGACCAGCGTCGCGTATTTTAGGTCGCCGTCGAACGCCGTTTCCAGCAGCCGTCCCACGACCAAGCCCATCTCAAACAAGATCACCATCGGAATCATCAGCATCATCATGGTGCCGATGTCCGGCGACGGCGTTACCACGGCCGCCGCGATGGATATGCCAAAGATGACGTATTTCCGCGCGGCCGACATCCTGTCGGGCGAGACAATGTCCAGCAAAATCAGGAACACCACGACGATGGGGATTTGGAAGCCGAGTCCGAACGCCAGCGCCAAATCGACCACGAAGCCCAGGTAATCCGATACGCTGAAGAAGGGTTGCACGAATTGCGAGGCGCTCGATTTCACCAGCGCCTGCTCATAGGTTTCCTCGGCGCCGCGAATGTAGAGTTTGCGCGTCGACTCGTTGAACCAGATTTCGCCTGCTTTCGGTTCGGCCGGCGAACTTGTTACCACGGGAATCATCATCGGCGGATTTGACGGCATCGACGTGGGGGCTTCCATGCCCTTCCATTTTTCCAGCACCTGCACCAGCGGATTACTGTCGCTGGGGAGCGGAAAGCTCTTTGAAAAGCCTATGAGGAATTGCATGAGGCCCGTCAGCACGATGAGCACCATGAATGACGCGCCAATTACAAACAGCGCCATCGATGCGGGCCCGAACCGGCTGACCCATTTCTTTTCGTGCGGATACAGTCCCGTGCCGACAAACTGCCATATCTGATAGAGCACCCACGGCGCCGCGAGAACGAAGCCGAACTCCAGGGAAATCTTAAAGTATTCAAGGAATGCTTCAGTCGGATTGATCTGGACCATGCGCGGGTCGAAACCCAGATCGCGCATCGCCACATAATACGGCGCGGTGAGTGTCCCGATGATGACATCGCCGAAGTAATAGCAAATCACTGAAGCGATGATCAGGCCCCACAGCGCGCGGATAATGCGCGTGCGAAGTTCTTCAAGATGCTCGCCAAAAGACATCCGCGCCGATTCGACTGCAGAGTCGTCTATTTCCTTCAAGGGTTCCGCCATTGGGCTTTCCAGTGCGCCGGTTATCCATCGGCGGTTAAGAAATGGGCGCCGGGCCCATTTGAAATCGCATACATCGGTATCGGCTTCAAACCACGGCCGAAAGACTTCTGGCTGCGATTTCGGCGCGTGGTTCCCAAAATCCTATCGATTCCGAAGCCTGCGGCAATCTTTTGCCGAGCAGCCCGGGCGGCGTCGAATTTTCGGCTTGGTCGGGAAAAATGCCTGGTTCGATACGATTCCGGAGCTTTTGGCAAGTGTATCAGGGCGGAAAACCGAGTGGCTCGCCGATTTCGCAAGGTGGATGGCGGATTGGCGGAAGCGCTGCGGGTCGGGCGTTGCCACATCGGATTCAAGTGCTGCTTGGGCCGTAAATATTCGCGTTCACCCGCCCAATACCCCTCACATCGATTAGGATGTTCCGATTGATGCGGTTCTCGCAGAAGAGGAGAAGTGGGTATGGCCAATCTTGCGAACATTCTGGCAGCGTTCCCCTGGTGGGCCTGGATTGCCGTCATCGCCATTCTCGGCGGCCTGATTCGTCAAGTCATCAGCATGAACCACAAGCACCGCGAGCGCATGGAGATGATTCGTCAGGGGATGGATCCGCGCGACTACAATAAGCCCTGACGTCGAGCTGCGCGGAATTCCTCATCCACAGCCCCGGTGCATTTGGATGCCGAATTCGCCTTTCCGCGACCCCTCGCGGAATTTCCCCATCATCGGTTAACATGCCGGTCGTCATGGACACAAGCCCGCTACAACAGGAATTCTCATGCCGACGACCGTGATCGCAAGCGCTCAAGCACCATCCACGCCTCAACCCACTCCGATGAAGCCCGAACCCGGCAAGCTGAAGTTTGCACACAGCGATGGCTTTCAGGCCGCGCTGCGCCGCCGCGTCGATCGCTATTTCAACTTCACCGGATTGAAGAAGCGCGACTGTCCGCAGATGTACGTGAAAACGGCGATTCTGCTGACGTGGCTCGCGACATCTTATGCGCTGCTCGTTTTTCTTCCCGCGCCATGGTGGGTCGCGCTCATCCTGGCCATTATCGTCGGGCTGACCATCGCGGCCGTCGGCTTCAGCGTGCAGCACGATGGCGGCCACAACGCCTATTCAGAGCGCCCCTGGCTCAATCGCATGATGGCCATGACCCTCGATCTGCTCGGCGCCAGTTCCTACATCTGGGCCCGAAAGCACAACGCCATTCACCACAGTTACACCAATGTGACCGGCCATGACGACGACATCAACCTCGGCTTTCTCGGCCGGCTCACCCCGCACCAGAAGCGATACGGTTTCCATCGCGTGCAGCACTTTTACACGTGGTTTCTCTATGGCTTTCTGTCGATGAAGTGGCAACTGTTGGACGATTTCATCAATGTGATCAGCGGAAAAATCGGCGAGCACAAGATCGCCCGCCCGCGCGGCAAGCAACTTGTCACGTTCATCGGCGGCAAGACGATTTTCTTTTCGCTGGCGTTTGTCGTCCCGATGATTTTTCATCCGGCATGGGCCGTTGTTGTCTATTATGCCGCGGCCTCTTTTGTGGCGGGGGTGGTGCTGAGCGTTGTGTTTCAACTGGCCCACTGCGTCGAAGAGGCCGATTTTCCGATGCCCAGCGAGGCGACCGGCCGGATGGAAAGCGCCTGGGCCGAGCATCAGATCGAAACGACGGTGGATTTCGCACGGGACAACCGCGTTTTGTCGTGGCTGGTGGGGGGCTCAATTTTCAGGTGGAGCATCATCTCTTTCCGCAAATCTGCCATGTTCACTATCCGAAGCTGGCCCGCATCGTCGAGAACACATGCGAGAAATACGGCCTGCGGTATGCGGCGAACGAGACGTTTTTCGGGGCGGTCGGGTCGCATTTTCGGTGGCTGCGACGGATGGGGCGGGGTTGATGCGGCTGGAGAAATATGAACATGCAAAATGCAAAATGTAATATGGAATAAAGGGGATGTGTTCGGGGGGCGAGCGGCAAGTCGATCACATCTACTGCGGTGGGCTGTAGTGAAAATGGGGCGCGGTTCAAAAGCTGAATCAGCCTACGTTTTCGGGTAAAATTCACTCTGCGCGGTTTTCATAAGTTATTTATTCGTAATTTGTTAGGTATTGTAGCCAATGGCGACGAGCCTCGTTTTGCCGCGTGCAAACTTCCACTTAAATTCAGCCTGTTGGCGGGAAATGTAGAATTGAGAATGGAGAACGTAGAGTTGGGGCGAACGGCAAAACGCCGAGACGGGAAAAGGGCGGGGGGGCAAGGGGTCGAGTGGAGGATGGGGGGCATGGGAGTGCCTCCGGGGTGGGCCGGGCGAGACCTAACAAGGATAGAACAGATTTCTGGAAAGTCAAGTCGGTTTTCTTGCAAATTGCGGCGATCTAGGGTCAAGAATCGTGGTCGCAAGCGAGGGTGTAGGCCCGCTATGGGTCGCTGTAGCGAGCTAGAGGGCTGGGCGGCGCTTGGATTGGACATGGCCGGGCACCGATGGTTTTCTGGGGCGCGACTGCGCCAGGGGCTTGGATATGAATCGTGGGATCTTCCGAAGCCCTGATCCTGATGGGTGACTGGTGCGTGCCCGCGAGGCACAAGAGCCATGCTGACGAGAACCGAAACGCGCGCCAATGAAGGACCCTTGATGAAGCGGAGTGCCACTATTGCGTCATATTCATCCTGACACTTTTTCTGATCAATGCAAATCTGATCAAAGCTGCGAGCAACAGTCCCCCCCCGACGAAATACAATGTGAGACGGTATGAAGGCCTCGGAACCCGAAAACGATGGTCTTCCTCGGCAGAAAGTCGATTCTTAGGCCTTCGCGCTGCAGAGTGATTCTGCATATCCAAAGTCACTATTTCATTGTCGGTTTCGACGATAATTCGTGTGTCGTCTACATAGTACCTATTCACGCCATTGGCAATCAATTCAGGATCAAGAATGCGCTCTCCTTCAAATAGGATTTCCTTCCAACGAATTATGCAGTACTTTCCTGACTTTTCAGAATCATTACCAATTTCGTACCCTGAATTGTCAATTTCAAAACTCCAGTCTCCAGCAAGTCCAGAAAGCAGTGAATTTCGGCCAGGAGCACGTTCGAGCGCACCGGGACAAATGCAGGCGCCAGCCAGAATTGCCAATAGCATTCCGATCTTATTTCGAATGCGGACGCAGATCACAGCCCGTACCATTTTCGCATTCCCAATCGTGTTTTGAACAGCAGTTCTTTGCCCCCGATGTCGTTTCGGACCAGGCTATATGTATCTTGAATTCATTTGGGTGATCCATATTATGTTCTTCGTCGGGATATGCCATGTAGGTAATGCACCGAGGAACCAACATAATACACTTGTTAACGGCTATAAGCGATTGTCTATCGTAACTCGAAAAATCGAATACGTCGTCCACGGAAAATTCAGTTTTGCAGTCATAATTCACCAAGCATGAACAGAGAACATTTTTACGGAAGCGACAAGTTGTTCGAGCAAGAATAGTAAATCTGCCCAACGGGGCTAGAGTGAGCTTATCTCGTGAGTACGCTAGTTCGCTATTTGAAAAACTGAATTCGCCGGACGATTGTCCGTTCGCGAGGCCGGCACTGGCTTTGCAAGCCATAGACCCTGCAGTTGTCCGAATGTTGGATTTTGAGTTTCGGTAGGCCGATGTCTGTTTGACGTCGGGTGCCCACTCCGAAACATCCCAATCGTTCGAGCCGTCATTGGGAGTGCACATATGATTGTGGAACGCCGCTGCGAGCCTGCCAAAACCAATACACGCATCGGTGTAGTCATTTTGAGACGAATGCGATTGCACGGAAGTCGGACAACGAGAACTCATTCGATCACAGGGAGGAGGACTAATCCCGGGTCCCTCATAGGGATTCTCTGGCGAAAGTCCCAGCGCATCGATCAAATCAACTAAATTGTTTAGCATTGCAAGATAATTGTTAATTCCAACTGCTTCCCCAATCGGGTCCCGATTCACCCACCTCCCCAACCTCGGGCTGTAATACCGCTCCCCATAGTAGAGCAGCCCGCGCTCGCCCGCCGCCGCCGTGCTCGGCTGCGCGTCGTAGTACTTCGTCGAAAAGCGGAACGGGTTGTCCACGGCATAGTCGTCGTCGGCCAGCAGCGTGCCGCCGTAGGGGTCATATTCATACCGCTCGGCCACCCTGCCGGGTAAATTGAACGGCGTCCAGGGAAGCTGGCCCGGTTCTTCGACAAGTTCCGGGTCGCCGGTTTTCCAGGTGACGAGCTGGCCGACGTTGCCGTTGCCGTCGTAGAAGTAGATGCAGGCGCGTGAGTTTTCGTAGCCGATCTGGGTGGTGAAGTCTTCGATGGCGAGGAGGCCGCCGATGCCGCCGGCATGGACGGCGGACTGGACGTTGCCGCTGGCGGCCGCACCGTTGAGGCCGGACAGATCGAGACCCCAGGCATACTTGCGGACGGCGGTTTCCGGGTATTCGCCGACGGTGGTTCGGTCCGTCACCCGGCGCTCGATGACCACGTTCCAGCCGTCGTAGATGTAGCGCATATCGTCCACGACTTCTCCGTCGTTTCCGCCCCATGGGTTCGAGCCGGTCGGCGGGCCCTCGCCATCGACCAACTCCAGAACCAACTTCCGCACGCGGCGGCCCATGTAATCAAGTGTCATGATAGCGTCATATTCATCCTGACACTCTTGACTTTCTCAAAATAAGGGAGTCCTTAAGTCAGAATCTGGGCGGCAGACAGGAACCCCCGGTGGGGGTGTAGTTTGGGTGCCATAAGCATGCTTTCGTCCGGGGTTATCCCTTGTTACTTGCCAACAAAGTTGTTCGTCCTTGACCAGAAGGCGTCCACCAAGGGAAATGTCGGTCGTTTCGAGGATGGAGCTTGCACTTGACGTGCAGCTTCTTGCACACCGATTAAAGTCCGGGACGCAGCCGTCGGCCAGGGTGTAATTGGAGGATGCGTCCCAATTGGGCGCGCTCACGATGCCGTGAAGGTCGCCAGAATCTTCGGTTACGCCGACGGCCGATCCGAACTGATCGTTGGGGCGATGTCTTGGGCGCGCAGGTTCACGCCCTTCAATCCGAGCCTTTTAGATGCCGCAGGGAAAACCGACAGTATCAGTAGTGCCACGCTGCTGTCATACTCAGAATGTCCCCTTTCTTTCCTAACTCGCTGCCTAATTCGTTGAATCGGTTCGACAATCACATTCCAGTCTAGACAGTATATCTGTCAGCACCGCAAGTGGGTTAACCATTACTGGTAATCGGCTCGCGCACTTCATGTACTTACTCCCCCCCGCTGTCGTTGCCATTCCTCGCCCATTCCAATTTGATAGGCTGACCTGTGTGCTTTCGGCTGCGCCTTTTGTATTGACGAGAACGCTGAGTTCCCAAATTCCATCGCCATTTAGATCGGTCCATCGCGGCCGCTCAGCATCGTAATAGCTGTTACCAATTGCATTTTTCGCCACGCCGATCATGCACAAAATCACATTGCCATCCTCTCGCATCTTTACAACTGCATACTCATATCGTAAGTGCTCACCCGTATGGCAATTAATAATCGGATAGCCAATTATTGACTCCCAACTCCCGTCTCTGTCAAAATCTCCTGGAGGCCCATAGTCTGGAAATGCCAACATCAATTCTCCACGGTGTCTGTACTCGCGATCAGCAAAATGAACATGGACCATGTTGCTTTGTGGCAAGTACTCGTGCCATGCCACGGAAGCCGACTCACCTTCGCCCCAGGTGCGCATATTGTGTAGATAAGGTGAATTGGCAGGATCAACATAATACCGAGGCAATTCTTGTAGTAGGCCGCGTTCGTTTAATGAATAGCAAATGATTCCGAGTCGCTTTGCATTTCCCATTGCCTTTCTAGCTTCATAGTCGCAATACTCCCGCGCAGGTATACCGCCCATCGTTAGACGCAAAGCAATGACAAGCGCAAGAGAACCAATAAGCAAAAGGATGCTCTTGCTACAAGAGTATTGAGAGCTTCGCTGATACAAATTCACTGTAATGCCACCAGCCAATTCGGTCCTCCAGGCAGGAACATAATCGAGTAGTAAGTAACGCAGAACACGGCAAGAAAGGCCACAAACGGCAAAATAATAGTAAAAGCTAAACGTACAAGCTTTGGCCAATGGCCCACTATGCGACGCAAACAGCACGCACTCTTATGACTACTCAAGTATGGGTTTACACAAACACCAAGCGCCCACCAAATGCCGTAAAAGATACTCAAGTAGCCTATCGGTAACGGCCTCGGCGGACCGATGCCTGACATACTGATTGGGCCAGGCTGGTAATATAATGGTGGTGCGAGGTAATTAAAGAACATCCACAAGAGCGTTGCGACCGGTAATATGCAAGTGCAGTATAAGCTCCATTTTACAGCCGTTCTTTGAAACAAACTGTGAATGCGTCCGCAATTAAGGCTAATCAACAATCCAACTATTACTGGCAGCGTTACAAGAATCCAGGTCGCCACAAATGCAGAAGGAACCCAGTCTACTGTCTGTGTTAGACTTAATGTGCCGTCAGCACTATTTGAGTACCTCGATGAATGTAATGGGGACAGTAGGTCAATGTTGTTTAGGACTATTGAACATACAATTATGCTGGGAACAAGCAGGGTGTGAACAAGAGCCCAGGAAGCCGCCCTCCCGTAACGATCAGCGATTGCTATCCTACGCGAGGTTGAAAACGGCCGTACAATTAACAAAAACAATGACACGCAGTAAGAAAAGAAGATACTATGATGATCCACCCTGTCTGGGAAAATTCGTAGCGTAGCCCACCTGCGATAATTGAAATTGCAGGATGGAAAGCGCGCCCCGCACTCAGGACACAACGCAACTATACCTGAAATGCGATAGTTACAGTCTGGACATCTCATGTAAAGCGAGCGATTGCGAAACAACTTATTTCTTCACTTTCCAATCGTCCATACCCCTCTTCCATAAGTCGCCAGGCTCCATTGCGGTCTTGCGAAAGCAATCGGCTTTGGTCCCATTGATTGTCTGAACTAGCTTAATCCCTCCATTTGTTTTAGCGGGTTCAATCGGAAAATCAATCCCTCGGTCGGCCCATTGGTTCTGATTACTTCCCTCGATGTATGCAAACGTTACACACCCAAGATTAGTCTCCTTGCCTTTTGAATCAACGCATATTGCACATACTTCAAAGCTAGGTTTGCCGTTTGCTGGCGCAAGAGGAGCGTCAACAAATGACTCCGAGTTTCCTGTGCGACCCCGTAATCCCATTCCTGCTGGGTAGTCGCCTTTGCGGCCCGTAAAGCCTTTCGCTTGGCCATCGATGTGTGGATCCTGCCCTCCTATCCCTGCAGTGCTAGCTCGCTTAATGGCCTGAACTAATCTTATGTTATCACAACAGCAATCAGGCGATTTAGTAAATTGCACTTCAAATCCAATTGCAGCGTCTGGGTTCATACCGTTTAAGTCAAGCGTGGTTCGCGTCTGGGTGTTATCGTGTCTAACCCCATTGCGATCTGTATAGTAGTGAGGAACTACAATGTCATTGCGTGGGCATACTGTAAAAGAGCCGCCACATAAGGACACGGGGGGGGCGGAATACGGTGTTGTCGTGGTAGGGGTTATCGGCGTGGCAGATTGAAGTCCAAGGTAATCAATGCCATTAATCACATCATTCATTGTCATTGCATAAGAATGCAGACCACCACCCTCCCCAATCGGATCGTGATTAGTCCACCTACCCCATCTAGACCCATAGTATCGATACCCATAGTAATACAGCCCGCGGCTCGCCCGCCGCCGCCGTGCTGGGCTGCGCGTCGTAGAACTTTGTCGAGAAGCGGAATGGGTTGTCCACGGCGTAGTTGTCGTCGGCCAGCAGCGTGCCGCCGTAGGGGTCATACTCGTATCGTTCGACAATCGTGCCGGGGAAGTTGACGGGTGTCCAGGGAAGCTGGCCCGGCTCTTCGACAAGTTCCGGGTCGCCGGTTTTCCAGGTGACGAGCTGGCCGACGTTGCCGTTGCCGTCGTAGAAGTAGATGCAGGCGCGCGAGTTTTCGTAGCCGATCTGGGTGGTGAAGTCTTCGATGGCGAGGAGGCCGCCGATGCCGCCGGCGCCATGGACGGCGGACTGGACGTTGCCGCTTGCCGCCGCTCCGTTGAGGCCGGACAGATCGAGACCCCAGGCATACTTGCGGACAGCGGTTTCCGGGTATTCGCCGACGGTGGTTCTGTCCACCACCCGGCGCTCGATGACCACGTTCCAGCCGTCGTAGATGTAGCGCATGTCGTCCACGACCAACCCGTCGTTACCGCCCCATGGGTTTGAGCCGGTCGGCGGGCCCTCGCCATCGACCAACTCCAGAACCAACTTTCGCACGCGGCGACCCATGTAATCATAGGTCATTTCGGTGCGGAGGTCGCCGAGCATGGGGTCGATCGGGGAAATGGCTAAGAGGCGGTTTTCGGCATCGTAGATGAGGATATGTTTTCGGAGTTGTGAGTGGCGAATTTTGAGTTACGAGTTTGGGTTTGCGTCGTCCGGCGCGGGGGCGGGACGCAACCAGGGGCGTTCGGCACCGGCTATTAGCCGGTGCCACACTGACGGGATGCCAGTGCCACACTAACGGGATGTCAGTGCCACACTTATCAGCGGGATGCCGGTGCTACCGTCTTACATGCACTTTTACCGGGCAGACGAAGGCGCCGCATGCTTGCATGCCGACGCGAATGGCCGTCGGCATGGCACCCGTGCTGATTTTCGCTGTGCGGCGGTTCACGGCTGGGGGCGGCTGTGCCACACACATGAGTTCCGAGTGGCGAGTTGCGGGTTTCGAGATTCGGAATGGGGTGGGTTGAGACCCTTCTGCTCGCAAAGGAGTTGTAAGTCGGACGGCTCGTTCGTCCTCCGGACGAGGAAGTTTTTTGGTGGTGCTGTCCAGAGGTTGAAACCTCTGGCAACGGTCGTTGGCCCTGCCGGGCCGGGATGGGTTGGCGCGGGAGTTCGGATTGTGAAGTCTTAAGTTTTATGTTGCGGGTTGCGAGTGGCGGGTTTTGGAGAAAGGTGGGCTGAGCCCACCCTACGTTCGGGTTTCGAGTTTCGAGTGGCGAGTATTGGAGAAAGGTGGGCTGAGCCCATCCTACGTGTTGCGCGGATCACGGCCGGGGGCGGCTGTGCCACACACTATCAGCTTTCGCTTAGACCGTCTGGGCGGACGTGCGACACTCCATCGTGATCGGCGCCAAATACATTTCGCGGTTCAAGAAAGCGTAAGGCACCGGCGGCAGGGCTGGTGCCTTACGCCTGGTCTGGCAATTCCCAGGCTTGTGTGGGTGACTGCGATCAGGCCGACTTTTTGTCGAGAATCAGGTTCTGGTAGATCATCGCTGCAATGGCGCCGCCGGCGATGGGCCCGACCCAATAGACCCATTGCTGGGACCAGAACAATTCCAAGTTGTTGGTCATGGCGGCGACGATGCCGGTGCCGAAGCAACGGGCCGGGTTCAGGGCGGCGCCGGTCAGCGGGCCGCCGAGGAAAATGCAAGCGGCGAGCGTCAGTCCGATTCCCCAGCCGCCGATCTTCGGAGCCCGCGGGTCGACGGCGGTTCCGAAAACGGCGAAGACCAGCAGGAAGGTCATCAAGATTTCGACCACGGCAGCATGCGGAGCGTTCAAAGTTTCGGGATTGAAATTGGGTGTGCCCAGTTGGCAGGCGTGAAGGACCGATTCCCCGTTGGCCAGCACCATTCCATTGAAGATGAACCAGATGAGAAAGCCCGCAACCACGCCGCCGGCGCATTGGGCAATGATGTATTGAACCGCGTCGACGATGTTGATTCGCTTGGCGATCAACATTGCGAATGTGACTGCGGGATTCGGATGCCCGCCGCAAATGTTCATGGCGGCCGACACGCCGATCGAAAGGATGAGCCCGTGTGCGGCGGCAACACCGATGAGGCCTTCGTACCCCGCGCCTTTCAGAGTTGCGATACAGATGGCACCCGCGCCGACAAAGCAAAGCGCGAACGTGCCGATCGCTTCTGCCATGAGTTTTGAGACATTCGTCATGATGACACCCTCATTCTGGTATTGGTTTCATACCTTTTGATAATGACCTATCGAAGTGACGTGCGCGAGTGCCTGTCTGCCGCGCGCTATTTCAAGATGCGATTCGACCGAACGGTTCAAGGGTCTTTGAATTCCGATCAAAGCTCGAACGGCCGGAAATCTATGCAGTGCAACTGTTTCCGTCAAGGAAAAGTTGTGGCGGTTTGGTGAATACTGGGAAGGAATTTTCGACTTTTGTGTTTTTCTTGTGCGATCCCGTTGGAGCCGGTTGCGAGGTAGGTGGAAATTTGCGCAATGGACCTTGACTGGATTTTGGGGGCTTGTGATTCCAGTGTCTGTCCGGTGCCTCAAGCGAAACCTGCATGGGGGTTGGTTTATTTATGTCATGCAACAGCATATACTTGAGCACTGGAGACCCGCAACCCGCCCAGCCATCGGCCGACTATGAAGGAAACCCACGACATTCTCAACGCCGCCCGACAGCGACGGGCCACGGACATTCACATTGTCGCGGGCTCGCCGGTACTTTTTCGCGTCGAGGGCGATCTTCAGCCGGCCACCAAGGAAACGCTGACGGCCAAGCTGGCCCGCGACATCAGCTATGCTCTGCTGACGGCCGAGCAAATCGCCGAATTTGAGGCGGAGCGCGATCTGGATTTCATGCTGACTGACGCCGATCGAAACCGGCATCGCATCAATATCAGCTTTAACGACGGTTGCGTCGGCGCTGTCATTCGCATGCTGCCGTGCGACCCGGTGCCGCTGGAGAATCTCAAGCTGCCGGAGATTGTCACGCGAATCACGAAGGCGCGAAAAGGGCTGATCCTGATCACCGGCGCGACCAGCCAGGGCAAGACGACGACGATGAACGCCATGATCGATTACATCAATCGGAACATGCGCAAACACGTCGTCACCATCGAAGACCCGATTGAGTATGTCCACGCCAACAAGAATTCGATTGTGCGGCAACGGGAGATCGGGCGGGACACGCAGTCCTTCATACGTGCCCTTCGCGCGGCACTCCGGCAGGACCCGAACGTCATCGCCATCGGCGAGATGCGCGACTATGACACCATCAAGATCGCCCTGACGGCCGCCGAGACCGGCGTATTGGTGATTTCGACGCTGCACGTCATTTCGATCGACAAGATCATCGAGCGGCTGCTTTCGTATGCGCCGGACGGCGGTGACGGCCACATCCGCACGCTGCTGGCGGAGGCACTGCTTTGCATTATTCACCAGGAATTGCTGCCGACCCTCGACGGCGGCAAGCGGATCGCGGCGGAGACGCTGGTGGCGACGGACGCGGTGCGCAATGTGCTGCGCAACCGAAAGACGTTTCACCTCCGCAACGCCATCACCACGGGTCAACGGTATGGCATGCAGAGCATGAAGATGTCGCTCGATATCCTTCGCGATGAAGGGGTGATTATCGAGAGCGTGTATAACGGGATATTGGAGAGCTATCGGTAGCCGGTTCGGGCGGCGGCGTTGCGCATCGTTTGCGAAGGTCAGTCGTCGAAATCGAAGAAGCCGTCGTCATCGTCATCCCGGCAAAACACGCGGCAATCGTCGTCATCGTCATCGAAGAAATCGTCAAAGAAATCCTCGAAGTCATCGTTGTCGTCATCGCGGACATTGATTCTGATTTCAAGATCATCAAGTTCGTCGAGAAAATCCTCGATGCATTCTTCGAAATCGTCGTCATCGTCCTCGCACAGCGTTCCGCAGCCGCCGGAGATGGGCAACGACATTGCGAGTAGTCCACCAAGTAAAAACGTCAGCCATTTTTTCGATTTCATGATCGAGATACCCTTGTATTCGTTAATGACCTGACAAATGCCCTGCCATTCGCTTATCGGCGAAATTCGGGCAAGTTGCATTCGGTTTAGCGACTACTTCTGCCTCGTGTTTGAGGAGGCTTGATGATGTTACCGTTTGACGTCCACTACTTCAATTTCCAGCCGACCGATGATGGGGATCATGGCGGCGACGGTGTTGACGAGTCCCTCGTCGCCGAGCGGCATGATGGTGAGCGCCACGCGGTTGGGTTCGCAGTCGGTTTGGCGCATGGCGGCGTCGATGTCGATCCACTCTCCGCCGATGTAGGCCTGTGTCCACATGTGGTAGCCGAAGGCGTTGCCGTCCTTTTCATGGATGTATCCCGACGGCACCTCGATGATGCCGCTGACGCCGCGGGCCGGAATGCCTGAAGCGCGGCACACGGCGGCGAGCAGCACGCCGTGCTCGGTGCAGTCTCCGCAGCGGTTACGGACGACATCGGAGGCCGTCGCAAAGCCGACATCCATGTTCTTGTCGGTGATGTATTCGGTGACGAGGCGGCGCAGCGCGTCGGCCTTGTCGGCGGGGGATTTCTTGCCGCGAACAGCCCGGCGGGCGATCCGGCGAATCTTCGAATCGCGCGCGTCGCAGACGTGTGAGGCGGCCAGGTACGGCTCGAGGGCGGCCGATTCCTTTTCGATTTCGCCGGCCTTATGGGCCTTTTTCCAGTCGTTGCGGCGGATGGTGACGATCATTTCGCGGTCGCTGATGCGTTTCACGCTTTGCATGGGCGTGACCGGCAGATCGGGCAGCGCGCCCGGCGCGTCCTTTTTCAGGCGGAGCCGCAGCGTCACTTCTTTGGCACCAATGCCGACTTCCGCGTCCGTCTTCACGAAGGTTTCGAAGAACATTTCCGGCGGCGCGCCGCGCTTCATGGCGTCGTCCTTCGTAGTTTCATACATTTTCATTTTCATGAAGCCAATGTTCATCGTCGTGATGACCGGGGTGAATTCGTCGTCCACCCAAGTGTCGCTTTCGATGTCCATGGCGCCCGGAATGGCGCCTTCGGGCGCTCCGGGGACGCTGATGCCGGAGAGCTTCATCGACGATTTGATCTGCGAAAGCTCCTGCTTTTTTCCGAGCACCTCCTGCATGGAGCGGCCCATGACCTTGCAATGGACTTCGAGCGGGGCATCCTTGCTAAAGGCGGGCTCATAGGACTTGAGCACATAGGTCGTTCCCTCTTCGAGGCCCTTTTTGCGTTGAAGCAGCGCCTGTCCCCAGGGGAAACGAATTTCGGAGTCGAAGGGGTGGTCGCCGCGTTCCTTCACCTGGCCGTACTGCTCGGCGACGATGCTGACCTTTTCGCCCTTCACTTCGCCGGTCAGGGTTTCGGGGTCCTTTCCCATGGAGGTGGTGAATTTGAAACCGAGCGGCTTGCCGCCGGCGGATTCGCGATAAGACTGATCCTGCAGGATCTGAACCGAGGCGGGTCCGCGGCGAATCTCGATTTTTGTTTTCATGTGGGTTTTGACGATGTCGTCGATCGTGCGCATGGTTGCGTGCATGTAGCCGCATTGGGTGTAGTTGTTGGTTCCCGGGTTTTCCATCATGACGACATACCATCGCTCCTCGAAATCGGGGGGGATTGTTCCGGGCGATTTTCGCTGGTCGGGCGAATCGGCGCGGGCGGGCCATGCCGTTGCGAGCAGCGTTGCGGCGAACAATAGTGTGTTAATCACTGCGTGTTTGAACTTTGAATTCATCCATTGCCTCATTCAGGTTGTCACCGAGACGTCGGTGTATTTTCAACTTCAATGTCTGCGTCCGGGCGTCAGCACCGCCGTAGCGGGCCGGCGGCGAGCTTTCGATGTTTCTCTGCTACCCGCGTTTGACCGCGTTTCAGGGCCGGTTATCATGGCCGCGTCCAGCGGGATTCTATGCGAAACCGAGCCAAACAACTTATCGGCATGGAACACTTCGTCGTTCGCGCTCTTGGGATCGGACTTTTCGCGGCCGCTTTCTTCGGACCCTTGGCCTGTCAGCAGCCTGTACAGCCGGAAGGGCCGACTGCTTCGGCATTGGCCGACGACGAAGATCTCGATTTACTCTGGACGACCGCACTGCGGGTGCTTCGAAAGGTCGATTTCCGACCGGATCAGCAAGATCGGGCACTAGGCGTTATTTCGACCTATCCGACGACGAGCATGCAGTGGTTCGAGCCCTGGCGGCAGGATGTGGCCACGGGTTATGCCCTGCTTGAAGCCTCGATACATACAATACAAAGAAAGGCGACCATTCGATTCGTGAAGAACGAATCCTGGTCCATGGAAGTCCAGATTGATGTGTACCGGCTCAGCCGTCCATCGACTCAGATTACGACGGCGTCGTCGGTGCTACATGGGTTTTCCGGGCTGTTGCCGACATCGGAAGCCGGTTCGAACCAATCGGTTGGGGATCACTGGGTCCATCTGGGGCGTGATGAGGCACTTGAGGGACGGCTGCTGAACCGAATTTTGAACGAATCAGGCGCGGCCTTCGTGGATGGATCGGACTATGATTCTGAAAATTCAAAGACCGAGGGTTGATTCCGGTCAGGATTGAAGGATTTTGACCGACGAGGATCGATGTTATTCGACTCGGTTGGTGGATGACCGGGATTGGGTCTTGCTTGCGAAGAAGGTTGTGAATGCAGGAGTTGAAACGCCCACGGAAGGGTTCTTCCCGGGCGTTTTTTTGTTTGATTTCTGAACATTGCTTGCCTTTGTTGAATCGAGTATCGGCTTCACCTACGCTTTTACTATGAACCCGCGAGAAAAAATCACGCTTTCCACGTTGATGGCCCGTACGCGCCAAGGCCGCAAGATCACCATGCTGACGGCCTATGACTATCCGACCGCCCAGATTCAGGAGCTGGCCGGCGTGGACTGCATTCTGGTGGGCGATTCCGCGGCGCAAGTTGTGCTCGGTTTTGATTCGACGCTTCCGATCAAGCTCGATTTCATGATCACCATCGCGGCCGCGGTGCGGCGTGGAGCGCCGAGCGCACTGCTCGTGGGTGACATGCCTTATCTTTCGTTCAACGTGAATGCGGAGGAGTCGATTCGCAACGCCCACCGATTCATGGCCGAGGCGGGTTGCGACTGTGTGAAAATGGAAGGGCATGCGCGGATTGCCGATACGGTTCGGCTGATGTCAGCGGCGACGATTCCGGTGATGGTTCACATGGGTTTGCGTCCTCAGGCGGTGCATCAATTCGGCGGGTATCGCGCCCAGGGGCGAGATGCCCGCTCGGCGCAACGGCTCATCGATGATGCCAAGATCATGGAAGAGGCCGGCGCCTGCGCGCTGCTGTTGGAGGCCGTTCCGCCTGAGCCGGCGAAGATCATTGCTGAATCGACGCGATTGCCGGTCATTGGGTGCGGGGCAGGGCCCCATTGTGACGGTCATGTGGTCGTGTTTCATGATATGGCAGGCCTTACGCAGACTGCGTTACCCAAGTTTGTGAAGCGGTATGGCGACGCGCGAGAGCAATTTCGCCGTGCGGTCGAGGCGTATGTTCTGGACATCACGAACGGTCAATATCCGGCGGTCGAGCACTGCTATCAGATGGAAGCCGGGGAGGCCGACAAATTGAAGGCTTCCGGTTCGGCCTGATCGCCGGGGAACATTGAATAACGGCCTCGCTTTTGGCAGTTCGAGGTGGATATAATGGGTGGGCGAGTTGTCAAAGGCCGATTGTACGCACGAGAATTGCAACCGGCCGTTTGGGTTACAGTCAACCATCTGGGTGGAGCTTCACCATGTCGCGAACCGTGCGTCGTGCATTTACGCTCATTGAGTTGCTCGTTGTCATTTCGATCATCGCCCTGTTGATTTCGATCCTGCTGCCAGCGATTTCCAAAGCCCGCGAGGAAGGCAAGCGGATTGTGTGCATGAATAACATGAAAGAAATCGGCACGGCCAACTTCATTTACTTGCAAACCAGCGACAACATGCCGTGGACCTATGTTCATTCCACGAATCCGACGACGGGCGCCATGGTGTTTTATCCCGGCGTTCAGATTTTCAGTAGTTACAGCTGGGGCGGCATGCGAGCGCCGCGGCCGTGGGAGGGCGAGGAGTCCGGCGATTGGGCGGTGGTGCCCGCCGAGCTTCGACCGCTGAATAAAATTCTGGCGCCGGACGTTCAGGCGAAACAGAATGTGGCCATCATGCAGTGTCCGGGCGATCGATCGGCGGTGTCGCCGACGGTGGGGCAAAATCCGGACGCGCCTCAAATCGTGCAATCGCGCAAGAGCTGGGAGGCGTTCGGCAACAGCTATAGTATTAATTGGTTTTTCATGGACCATGAGTCGGCGCCGTTTACGGTTGAGAATCTCTTCAAGTATGGCAAGGAGATTTGCAATAAGGCGGTGGGCGGATCGGCCTCGGAGTTTGTGCTGATGTGGGAGAACCAGGTGGATCAGTTGTTCGTCGGCGCGGAACCCACCGGCGGTGGACATCTGGGCGAAGGATGGCATCGCAAGTTCTCGAACCACACCTTTCTCTTCTTGGACGGCCACGCCGAGCACCGGCGATTCGATACGCGGTTCAGCGGCGGGGCCGGATGGCGCATTCACCGAAGCCAGGGTCACGGGCAACACTAGCGGTGATCAGAATTTGGCATGTGCCCCCTCTGATGGCGTGAATTTGGTCTATTGGGCGCGGTATTCGGCCGGAGCATGGCAACCGGCATTTCGGTAAAGTCGATTTGGATCGCATGACCAGCAAAGACATCATCAAACTTTCCGTTGCCGTGGTTGCCCTGATCGGGGCCGGCTACTTCATCTGGGCGAACGCCTCCGATTCGACGCATGACGCGGGGGATGAAACGAAGACAGAGTGGTATTGCACGGGGTGCGAAAAATCGTTCGTTTTGAATGGCGCGGAGCTGGCGAATTCCATGCGGTTGCAGGAGCGCGAGATCGCCGAACAGAAGGGGCCGTCCGACGGACCGAAGGCCCGCGGCCGGGGCGATGTGACGACGGTGAATATCGTGAAGTGTCCCTTCTGCGAGAAGTGGACGGGGGAGGCGGCGCGGACCTGCGAGGACTGCGGCGAGATTTTTCTGGCCAGAACCAAACGGGGTGAGACAGCGATTTGCCCGAAGTGCAAATGGGACCCGCACACGGGGCACAAGGTAGAAGGGGACCGTGCCGAAACGGCGCGGGATTGAAGCGGCATTTATGCGAGGTTGTTTGGGGCTCTTCGTCTGATTTCGGTCATACCCATTTCAATGAATTAGAGCGTTAACCGATTGATCGGGGTTGCTCCGCGTTCTCCCTACCCCTTTGGGGTTGGGCTAAACAGGTGGACTCAATCGTATGTAGCGCTCATCATCGGATCAGTCGTCGTCATCATCGTCGTCGTCGTCTTTGTCGTCATCGTCGTCATCGTCATCATCATCGTTATCGTCGTCGTCACCTTTGCGACTTCGCTTGCCGTCACGGTCGCGATTCTTGTCTCCTTTCTTGTCGCCCTGAGCAATGAGGCCGCCGCAGGGCTGTTTGGATTGATTGGGAATGATGCGGTCGATGTGGGCGCTGAGGCGTTCCTTCGCGGACATATATATGTCGATTTGGTCTTTGTCCACCTTTTCGAGCGAGACGGTTCGTCGGTAGGTATCGAGGGCGCGGCCGGGTTCGCACATCATTTCCGAGACGAGGCCGATGGCGAAGAGGTAGTCGCTTTCCTTTGGTTTCTTCTGGTATGCACGTTCCAGGACTTGGATGGCTCCGTAGAAATCGTCTCCGCGTAACATGCGAACGGCTTGTTCCACCTCTTTACCGCGAAGTTCGAGTGGGTAGCTGTAGGTCACGCGGACAGGCGAGATCATGCTGACGAATTCGCGCGAGGCGCGCTCGACGAGTTCACCGGTGAAGTGATCGACCGGATCGAGATCGGAAGCCTGAACGGCGCCGCCGAACATGAATTGCGGTTCGGCTTTGTCGCGCTTCTGATAGACGGGGGGCGTGTGACGCACGATGGCTTCGCCTGTATTGGCGTCGATGAGCGTGAAGGAGCATTGCACGGTGAGATCGCGGCTGATTTCCTCGATTGTTTTCCTGGGTATTCCCGGGTTGCTGCGAGGCTGCGCCGGCCGACGCGCGTATGGATTATTCGGTCCGCGATGATAGCCGCTTCGATAACCCGGCGGCGGGCCGGACCGTTGGCCTCCGAGCAGGCCGCCCCAGTCGACGTTCGATTTTCGCGAGCGTTTGTAGTCGATGCTGATCTTGATGCGACTCATGATGAGGCCGTCGACGGCGAGCAGCTTGCCGGCGGCGGCGGCCGGCTCGCCCTCGACGATACCGACGAGCTGCATGTCCTTCTCGGCAAGAATCTGGCGCGTCGCGCGGCGATCGACGACTTTGAGGGCTCCGTAAGTCAAATCGCCGTTGGTCGCGTTGGAGCCGCTTTGCACCATCGATTCGATCATGTCGGCGGCGATTTGCTGCCACTTGCGTTCGCGGGCATCGCGGCGCTCTTCATCGCTTTGAACGCCGGCATCGATGACTGCGACTGCTTTGACGCTTTCGGGGAGGGGTCGAGCAGGCGCGAGCATGTAGGAGATGCCGATGCGCTGTCGCTCACCGGCCTTTGCCATGTGTGGAATGCACGTTGCGACAATCGAGAGGCTGATGGCAAGGCGTAGGTGTGGGTGTATTCGGTGTTTTGTGAGCATCATGGCGTGGTCCCGTGGTTGGTTGAATTGTGCAAGTCCGGAATCAAGTTGCAACGCGTGCAGCGAGAGCGGTTGTGCCACTCCGAACTTTGTCGACGCCCGCTATGGATGTTGATATCGTAGTTAGACTCGAAAGCGGCGTCCACGTTGGTCATGGGATTGATGTATGCGGCGGGCACATGGGCCATTGAGGTACTCTGGCGGGCGGTATTGAGGCAACGGGAATCGGCAGCGGGTCGGAGCGTCGCCGAAATCCAACAGTGGGCTTGGCCGCGACAGGCCATTTTGATGCCAAACCCTATGCCGAAATTTCTGCGTCGCGTGACGACGGGGCAGCGGAAGCATCGGTGTCGGATTCCTTGATTCCGGCTGCTTCTCGCTGTTTTCGGCAGTCCGCGACGTATGCGCGGGTGACTTCGGTCGGGTCGCCGCTCAATCGAATCCTGCCTTGATCGATCCAAATGGCGCGGGTGGAAACACGGCGAATAAGGTCCATGCTGTGGCTGGCGATGACGACGGTTTTGTTGGCGCGGTGGAATCGATCGAGGATCGAGCCGGCTTTCTTCTGGAAATAGTCGTCGCCGACGGTCAGCACTTCGTCGAGAATGAGAACATCAGGGTCGATGTTGACGGCAATGGAAAAGCCGAGGCGGCCGCGCATGCCGGCGGAATAGGTACGCACCGGGGCATCGATGAATTCGCCGAGTTCGCTGAATGCGATGATGTCGTTGAGCCGGCGATTGATTTCGCGTTCGGAGAGGCCGAGGATTGAGCCGTTGAGGAAAACATTTTCGCGTCCGCTGAGATGAGCATTGAAGCCGACGCCGAAACTCAGCAGGCAGCCGACTTTTCCGGTGACGACAATGGTGCCGCGATCGGGTGAGAGTATTCCGGCGAGTGACTTGAGCAGTGTTGTTTTGCCGGAGCCATTTCGGCCGATGACGCCGACCGCATCGCCGGGATAGGCGGCGAAGTCGATGCCGCGAAGGGCCCAGAATTCCCGCTGCGCGCCGGAAGCATTTGACTTTCGTGCAGCGCCGAACAAGCGTGCAAATCCCTCGCGCACGGTCGCCTCACGGCGATGAAATCGAATGAAAAACCGAACCCAGGCGTCGCGAGCGACGATAACGGGTTCAGTCAGATAAGGTCGCAGGACGGGAGGTATTCGATTGGGATCCGACGCATTTTCGAGAATGCAATCGAGGATCTCGTAATAAAAGGACCGGCCGCCGAGCGATCCGGTGGGGCAGTCGTTTTCGCCCAGCATGAGGTCTTCGAATGAGGGGGTCGCAGCCCCGGCATCCGCGGGTTGCCAGCCATTGAGAAACCGAGTGAGTGCCGAATGCTTGTCACCGTCGTCGATTGAGTATCGCGGACCTGACGTCGCATCGGACTCCGAAGAAGCAGGGCTGTTCAACGCCGCGATGGCGGAAAAGGCGGCGAGGCGGCGTATGCATGATCGAACCGCCGCATTTTGTGTTGCACTGATTCCTGAGTTAATTGAATTCGCCGCCCTTTGTTGCGTGACGAGGTCGCGCAACAAAGTTCGCGCCGCAGCCCAGGTCAGGGAATCGTGGCCGGTTTCCGCGGATTTCTGCGGCCAGTTTTCTCCGCCTGCGATTTCATCGAGCCACTGGGCCATGGTTTCGGCGGACGGTCCATTTTTTATTGGCGCGGGTCCTGCCAGGTAGGATTCAATTGTTGCGATCAACTGGTCATTTGCACCATCGCCGGGGGATACGGCATCGGCCGGCTCGTTGGATGGAATGGTGTGACTTTGTTGCATAAGGACCTTGCATGAGCATAGATGAAGCGAGAGTGTGCTTCCAGTGTGGCGAGGAAAAGGCCGCAGGAGGGTGCTGGATTGGACCGCGCTGTGACCTGCCATGGGGCGACCCACGGATTGCACCGCTCCGTGGAATCAGGGTCCGATCATTTCACTTTTCTTGCCGGACCCTCTGGCTGCTTATAGAATCGCAATTGCCGCGTCTTGATGGTTTTGGAGACGGTTGACCGGCAAAGCGGCCCATTCCTCGCTCTCGCGGCCTCTCGCACACTGATCGGGCTTTGATAATCGCAGGGTGGACAGGACGGAGACAATCGGCATGGCATTTATGGGTGGAGCATGGAGCCGGTTACTCAACGATTTGCAGATCGCTGAGTGGCTTGAATCCCCTGTGCGGGCCGTGATCCACCCGTTCCGGCCGTCGGTGCCGCTCGTCGAGCTGGCTGATGACATTTTGAACCGGCATCTTTATCGACTTCACCATCATCCCGGCGTTCAGCTTCCAGAGGAATTGGCCTGGGACGAGGATCCTCTTGGCGATCGCAACTGGCAGATGTGGCATCATTCGCTGCTGCATGTCAGTTATCTGGCTCAGGCTTACGAAGTGACACGATGTGCCGCGCAAATAGAACGCGCCGCCGCCATTGTCGAATCGTGGATCGGAGCGTTCATTCACGGCGGACGCGAGCATCCGATGGCATGGCACGATCATGCCATCGCACAACGGACTCTGGTGCTTCTTGAGTTTGCCGAGGCCTGGCGGCAATACAAACGGGAAGACGTGCCCTTTGCGCGGCGATTGCTGGCGGCCCTTCATCACCACGGATCGCTGCTCACCGAGCCGCATATTTATCGACTGCGTCACAATCACGGCATCGAGCAGGACCGTGCGCTGCTCGAACTTGCCATACTCGTTCCGCAATGGCCGGAATCGGAGGCGTGGCGGCAGCTTGCATGGTCGCGCTTGTTGGAGCAGGTTCGGGCGGCCGTTTCGTTTGAGGGCGCTTATTTCGAGCACTCGCCGAATTACGAAGGCATTGTGTGCGTGATGCTGGGTCAGACGCGGGATTTCCTCGCGCAGCACGGTCGGCCGCACGAAGAGATTAACCACGCGATTGAGAGCCTTGGCGAAAGATCGCATTTTCGCTCCGGCCGGACGGCACATGGCCGCCAATCGGTGATTCGGTCGCGCATCGCAGCGAAGAACTGCTGGATCAACTTCGACGCAACCCGCGCGACGGCGAACACGCACTGTATGCACTGACAGGGGGCGCGGAGGGGACGGTTCCGGCCGCAAATCATCTTATTCTTCCGACGGACGGATGCGCGGTGATTCGGGAACGCTGGGATCGCGACGGTCTGCGCGATTCGCTGCATTGTTACTTCACCGCCGCATTCAACACGCGCACGCACAAGCATCATGACGACATGTCGTTTACCATATTCGGATTTGGGCGGGAAATACTTACGGATGCCGGCAGACACTCGTACAACTATACCGATCCGCATCGTCGATATTGCGAATCGGTTTACGGGCACAATGTCGTTATTGTCGATCGCGCGGACACGGATACACGGCGGTTGAACATCGGGAAGTCGGGCATTACCTCTGCATTTACAGGCAAGGGTGTGACCGGGGTCGACGCGGTTCATTATTTGTATCCGGGCGTCGAGAGCCGGCGTCTTCTTGTTTTTTTTCCGCCGCATGTATTTGTGGTGTTTGACCGGCTGGTTTGCGATCGCGAGATTTCCGCGACGCAGCAGTTTCTTTTTGCCCCGGATTGGCGTGTAGCGCCGGACGATGCCCATGCCGGACTTCTGCGGGCAACGCTGGCGGAACACTCCGCCGATTCGCCGACAGTGTTCATGTCGCAACTGATGCCGGGAACCGCAGCGTCGCGCGTGATTAGCGGGCAGCGCGATCCGCTGGTCGGATGGGTTTCGCGGCAACATGGATCGTTCGAATCGGCATCGGCCGTTCATTCGGATGCCGCCGGTCAATCAGTTGCTTTTGTGACTGCGTTCGTATTTCAGGGACCGGGCGAGGCGGAGCGCATTCCGGTCGGCCGGTCGGAATGGGACGGTTCCACGCTGCAGTGCGCCTTGTCGGTCGGCGGCCAGTCGCATGATTTTACGTTCGAGACCGGTCCGGTTCGTTCGCGCATTCGATTTCGCGAGTCCGCGATCGAGTCGAGCGTCTGGCCGACTCCGTTCGAATATCGCTCGCGCCGCTCGCTGGCCCGGTCGCCGATCTCGAACGTTTCGGGAGAGACAGGCAAGATTCACAAGAGGGAAGCCAACGGCGATTTGCGGCTGGTTTAGCGGCTGGGCGCGATCGCGTCGCAGGTGGAGCAGGTGGAGGCGGGACAACGCCAGACGCTGGAATCGCTTCATTCGCAGATTCACCAGCGAAAGAGCGGATTGCGCGCCATTCAAAACAAACTGAACGGCGCTTCGATGCGCCGAGTCGAGCAATTGGAGCGGGCCAACGAAACGCTCGATACGCAGGTGCGCCAGCTGAGCCGGCACATTGCGAAGTCGGAAAAGATGAAACGCCAGCTTCGAGAGAAGTCCGAGCGAAATCAGCAGGCGCTGCTTTCGCTCCGTGAAGGCACGAAGGACAAGCAACTGGAATTCACCAAATTGCGAAGCAGTGTGCGCAAATTGCAGAAAATGCAGATCGATTTGCGCCAGAAGCTGACGCGGGCGGGGGAAAAGCAAAAAGTCGAGCGCGACCGCTATCTGCATTCCCAGGCGCAATTGTGGGATACGATGAATTCGGTTCGATGGCGGGTGGGCGATGCCTTTGTCACGGCACTTCGGCCCTCGCTTGACACGCTGAAGCTTCCATTTCGTTTGATCAAGATTCTCTTTTATGGCATTAAGCGCCGGGCGCAGCGAAAGGCGGACGGACTGGCGGCGCCGGCCGCAACAGCCGGAACGGTCGTCGCGCGCGATGTCGCCAAGGTCCAGCGCGAACCGAGCGATATCGTTAAGAACGCGAGAGCCATCGCTCCCGCGCCGCGTCGCGAGGTGCGCGTCGCGTGCATATTGGATGAGTTTTCCTTCGAGTGTTTTGAGTCCGAAGGCGACTGGCGTCAGCTCCTGCCGGATACGTGGGAGCGCCAGATGGACGAGATGAAGCCCGAGCTGCTTTTCGTCGAGTCTGCTTGGAAGGGCAATGACGAAAAATGGCGGCATCTTGTTTCGACCGACCGGCGAGACGGCGATGGGCCGGTGAAGGCGCTTGTCGACTATTGCCGGTCGCGCAACATTCCGACCGTCTTCTGGAACAAAGAGGACCCCGCGAACTACGAGCACTTCATTGGTTCAGCGGTTTGGTTCGACCGGATTCTCACGACCGATTCGGATTGCATCGAGCGATATTCGAAGGCGGCGGGGCATAATCGGGTCGGGGTGCTGCCGTTTGCGGCGCAGCCGCGTATTCATAATCCGATCGGACGCCGCGGGGGAGATTTGGGCAATGTCTGCTTCGCGGGGACATGGTATGCCGCCAAACACGACGGCCGCGCGGAAGACGCGCGACTGGTATTAGAACCGGCTCTGCCTTTCGGATTGCACATTTACGATCGGATGTTCGGCTACAGCGGGCCGGGCTGGCAGAATTATCTTTATCCGCCGGAATATCAGTATGCCATTCGCGGCGGGTTGCCCTATGAGGACATGCTCGACGCCTACAAGCGGTACCATATTTTCCTGAACGTGAATTCGGTGCGGACAAGTCCGACAATGTGTTCACGGCGGGTTTTTGAGATTCTCGCGTGCGGGACGAATGTGGTGAGCGCGTATGCGCCGTCGATTGAGAATCTGCTGGGTTCGGAATGCGTATATCTGACGCGATCCATCGAGGAGACGCAGCGGCATTTGCAGGAATTGCTGGGCAGCGAGTCGGTGAGAAACCGGACGAGCGTGCGGGCAATTCGCAAGGTCATGGCCGAACACACCTGCGCCCATCGATTCGCGGAAGTGCTAGCGATGCTGGGTATGGGCAATCGCATCGAGCAGACCCAGGTGGCCTGCGTTCTGCCGATTGAACACGAAAGTGACAAGGTTGAGGCACTTCAATTCCTGCGCGACACGGCGGCGGCGCTTGGCGTGACGCCTGTCTGGTTAGAGCCGCACGGATTCACTTCGACGGATGTGCCGGGACGCGTGATTCGTCACGTCGGGGCGGATGTTTCGTCCGGTTATGCCATGGCGCTGGGTGAATTGTCCGCTGAGTATGTATTTGTCTGGTCGCCGCACTATCCCTCGGCGGCGGACATTTTGGCGGATCTGGTGCCCGCGTTTGCCTACTTCGGCGGGGACGCCGTTTGCAAGCCGGCGGATGGCGCTCAGGACCGGCTCATTTTTGCGGAATCGACTGAGGCGACTCTGGGCACGACGCTCCTGCGGACGTCCGCGGCGCGGCGACTTGAACCCGGGGCTTTCGCGAGCGAAATGGCCTTTTCCGCAGCAGTTCGCGGCGCGGGGCTTCGCTGTCTTGCGACGGACACCGTCGGCGTTTTAAGGCAAGCGACGGCATCCCCGCAATCCATTCGCATTAAGAATGACGAAATTTCAGACGGGAATGTTGTTAGAGATTCCAGTTCTGATTCGGCGGAAACTCCGTGTGGCTCAGACGCCGTTGACTTAACGGGCGACAATGGCGGGGGTAGATCGCGGGATACCGGGAGCGCGGTTCCAATGATTCGCGAGAAACCGGTTCGAAACAATGTACCCGATTCCGTTGCGACAAGCTCTTGACTGCGGTCGGCGCAAATGTCGCCGGAAATCTTCCTTGTGACATTGACGAAGGGGCATCAAGGCGACGCCCATTTTCGCCATGCATTGGCCTGCTCGATATCGAGTGATTCCGCGCCGAGGCGTTGTAACTGCGCTTCGAGATTGCTTCGAACGTACCGAGCGTAGTAATCGAGATTCCACACACGAATCGTACCATCGAGTGCAGCCGAAATGAGCTTTCGACCATCCGACGAAAATCGAAGCGACATGACCGATCCGGTATGGCCATCCAGTGATGCGAGTGGGCGCGGAAGCTCAGGATTCCAAAGGAGGATTGCGCCAGCGCTATCGCCACTTGCAATCAACTGCCCGTCCGGGCTGATGTCCATGCAGTAGATTTCCTGGGTGTGACCGGACAGCTCAGTATTTACGCTGCGATGTTTCGTGTCCCACTTCTGGATGACTCGGCCGGCGCCAGCCGAGTAGAGCCAACGGCCGTCGCCCGAATACCGCACAACGCGAAGCGGTCGTCGATTGGCTGGAGACCACGTTTCGCATTCCCTGCTTTCAAGGTTCCAGATGATCAGCGCGCCGCTGCGAACAGCCATTGCGAGGTTCCGGCCAGACGGATCAAATGCAATATGCGGGGCCGGTTCACCGAGGTCCTTGCACTCCATTTCGAGCCCGCCGTCGTTGCAACGCCAGACTCGCACAACTGCATCTTCGCATGAGGTGGCGATTCGATTGCTGTTTGGGCTAAAACAGGCAAAGCGAATAACTCTGGGGTGCACAATACGAAGCGGCGGCGCGTCCGGCGATTGCCGGTCCCAAACGAATGCGTCATTGCCGTAGGTCGCGGCCGCCATTCGCCGGCCATCGGGCGAAAAGGAAACACTCGAAATGGTGGCCTGGTTTCCGAGCGGTTCACTCGTTGCGACGAGCGTTTCGCAGTCGATTCGATGGAACCGACCGTTGCGGCCGCCTGCTATCATTGTGCGATTGTCGAGGCTGATATCGGCACTGTGAAACAAGTCGTCGTCGCGGCGCACCACCGACACGCCTTCGTCCCGATTGACATCCCAGAGCCTGAGTTCATTTTCGCTGCCGGTCCAGATGCCGCGGCCATCCCGGGTGAAGGCGATGCAATAAAGCCGCGATTGATGAGCCATGCGGAGTGCAATGCGCTCGCCGGATTGTGCATCAAAGATGCGAAGTGTTCCGCCGGGATCGCCGATGGCAAGCAGCCTTCCATCGGGACTGAAACCATGAACGCGATAGGTGCCGGGCTGCTCGTTCAATTGAGTGAGTGTCGGAGGATTTGCACTTAGGTTCCATATTCGCCCTTCGGACTCGGCCCAGCCATCGGCGAGAAGGCTGCCGTCGGGTGAAAAGCACAGTTCTCCGAGTGTAATCGCGCCTGAACGTGCGGGCGGCGCCATGTGCTTTACGACGCAGTCTTGTTTGTCAACGTCCCAAACGCGGATTCCGCCGTCGCGATCGCGTGCGGCCATTAGGCGGCCATCAACTGAAATGGCAATCGCAGTGAAATCAGGCGCGGTTCCCTGAATTTTGAGGAGCACGGCAGGTGAATCAAGGGTCCAGACGGTCGCCGCACCGTTTACAATTGCGGCCAGCCGCGACCCGGACCGCGACACACAAAAATCTCCGATCACATCATTCGGTCCCGCCCTTAGATTCAAGATGGGTTGATCGCCGTTATTGCGTTTCCAAACCGTCACGCCCAAGCTGGATTGGTGGGTCACGAACAATCCCGTGGGATCGACGCCGGGCGTGCCCGGTTCGGAGGGATAGTTGATTCGAAAAGAATCGAGGATTCGGCCGGCGGCGTCGATGCGCTGAATCAGTCCGTCACCGCGCGCCACCCACAAGCTTTGGTCGTCATCCGCCAGGGTGGCGATGGATAATTGGCCGGGCGCGAGTGCGACGGTCATGCGGCAAGGATTGCGGCGATAGAGGTCCAAGAGGGCCCAATATGCTCTGGGGGAACCCGGCGGATCGTTCAATTGCAGGCGCGTGGAATCATTTGCATCGCGATGCGACAGGAATTCCGTCCAGAGCAATTGCTCTGCCTGATGGACATTGCCCATGACGGCGGCCATTTGGCCCTGCTCGATATTGCTGATCGTCAGCAAATTGGAGAATGAGGCCGCTGATCGCACGGCGTCCCGTTCCATGCGCGACGAGTGCCGATACATCAGTGCCATCACTACGCCGAACGCGCCGAAAATCACGACCAGCGCGCCGGCCACGGCCACGCGCAGTTTGTATCGCCGCATGGTTTTCCGCAGGACGTACAATGCGGAATCGCGTTTGGCTTCGATCGGCTCGCCCACCAAGTAGCGCCTCAAATCGCGCGACAATTCCGCCGCGCTCTGATAACGGCGATCGCGGTCCTTTGAAAGGCACTTGAGAACAATCGTGTCCAGTTCATCGTCGAGGCGCGGCCCGCCGGCTTCCGCCATGACCGCGCTGGGCCGCGGCGGTTCTTCGAGCAGCACGCTTTCAAACGCATCGCGTAGATTGCTGCCGACATCGAATGGCAGTGCGCTTGTCAGCATTTGAAAGAGAATGGCGCCGAGGGAGTAGACATCGGTTCGCAGATCGATTCGCGACGACATACCCTCCACCTGTTCCGGCGAGGCCCACGGAAGCGAACCCACGAACTGGCCGCTTTGGGTCATGGCGGAATCGCGCTCGGCATCGACCGATTTGGCGAGACCGAAGTCGAGGATGTGCGGTTCGCCGGATGCATCAACGCGGATGTTGCTTGGTTTCAAGTCGCGATGAATCACGCCGCGAAGGTGTGCCGCATGAACGGCATCACAGGCCTTGATGAACAGGCCGATCGATTCGGGAATCCGGCCGCGATTCAGTTGATTGGGCGGCGTGATTGTTTCGTCAAGGGTTTTCCCGTCGACAAAGTTCATCACAAAATAGTGGAAGCCGGTGACGACGCCCGCGTCATGCACCGCGACGATATTCGGATGGTTCATTCGGCCGAGCGTTTCGATTTCGCGATCGAACCGTGCCCGGTCGGCCAGTGTTGCAAACGGTCCCTGCTTCATGACCTTGATGGCAACGGCGCGCTTCGTGGATTTCTGCAGAGCCTGATAGACAACGCCCTGCCCGCCGCGATGAATCTCGCGAACGATTTCATATCCGGGAATCTCGATTTCGTGGGTGGATTGGGGCCTGGTGATGATCGGCAATGCGCCGCCGACGGCGAAATCGCCCAAAAACGCATTGTCTTCCCGAATGCGTTGCAGCATTTCGCGGCAGGATTTGCAGTTGGCGACATGATGATCCATGTCGGGCAAACCGCATTTGCCGATCGCAATTCCTTCGAGCACTTCAGGGGTCGGGCACAGCGATGTGGAATCGGCCATGGGTCATCCGCCGACATAACTTATTTCATATCGCTTGACGATTTCGCGAAGACGCTGAACGACGCGATTTTTTGCGTTGTATATCTCCTGGGGCGTCAGTTGCAATTCTTCAGAGACCGTTTCGATCGGCTCGCGTCGCAGCACGACGCGCTCGAATGCGCCAATCGTTCGTTCGTTGAAACGCGTCGTTTGGCGAAGCTCGATAATGGCCTGCTCAAAGATGGTGCGTCGCTCCTCGGCCTCCCAAATCGCATCCACGTCGTGGACTTCGGGGAGGCCGTCGATCGCCGACTGGCCGCGAATCTCCCGGCGACGGCCTTCGGTGCGTCGTAAATCCGCGAGTCGACACTTGGCGATGCCGATCAGCCACGACCTGAGCCGACCCTGCTCACGGTCATATTTATGCAAGCGATAGTCGGTCACAAAGCAGGTCAGTGTTTCCTGGGCCACATCGGCGGCATCGGTTTCGTTCAGGCCCATGCGGCGGAGAAATGCAAAGAGAATCGGCCGGTATCGGCGGTCAAATTCATCCCATGCCGACCGTTTGTCCGGGTCGTGAAGACCATTGAGTAGGTCAGTGGTTGTGATGGGTCCGACGGGTTGCACCTATTCCGCTCCAATATCGTAACGTCATTATATCACATTGGTTATGAACTCCAAACGGCCGTTTATTTTGAGCCAATAACCGGCATGTTCCGGAGAATCCTGAAGAATTCTATGTCGGGAACTTGGAGATTTGGGCACTTCTTACGGTGGCATGGTGGGGCGTCTGTCGTTTGCGCCCTCCAGCACCAGAATAGCTTGGGATAGGGGGCGATTCGAAGGGTGACATCTGCCATTCGCCGCGACGAAAGTCGGCCGTCGCGATGCCAATGGGAATCATTCTTTTTATCGCATGAATTGGAGAACCGCATGTCACGTTTCACTTGTCTTGGAATGTCGCTCGTCTGTGCCTGCGTCGTACTCGCGGGCAATTCCACCCTGGTCATCGCGAATGACAATTGCCCAACGCCGACGCCCATCAGCGGCAACGGGCCATTTCCCTTCAACTTGACTGCGGCAACAACGAGCGCCGAGGGGCAGGATCACTGTGTCGTGCCGCCGGCCACTCATGCATTCGACAACGATGTCTGGTTCTGCTGGACGGCTGACTGCACCGGACTGGTCTTCGTATCCACATGCGGGCAGACGATTGGTACGAAAGTTGCGATGTACACCAATGGTTGCGCTTGTCCCACGCCGCCTCCGAGCCAGCCGCCGCTTTGCTGCAACGCGGACATGGGCTCTGCCTGCAGCGGACCGCCGCTCTTCACCTGTGAAGTGGTCTGTGGACAGCAATACCTGTTTCGAATCGGCAAGGAGCCGGGCACCCCTCCCGATAGCGGAACCTTCACGTTGAATTGCCAGGGAACGCCTTGCACGAATCAGTGCGATGCCTGCTGCGGCAAGCGGCCGAACTTTATTAGCAATGCCGGCTTCGCCGGCGGTGTCGCCGCGATGACGCAGCAAGAGGGCATCAACAACCGCGTGATCGACTTCATCAACATCGGTGCGCCCCAGCCGGCGACCGGTTCGCAGGTTAACTGGAACGCACCATTTTATTCGCCCACGGCCGTTCAGGACTGGTCGAGGACCAATCTTGGCACGGTCTTCGGCGTTACGATCAACAATCTGGGCGATGTGTTCGTGGCCCATACTTCCGTTTATGGCGATTTCATCAACGGCCCCGGCGATTCAATCGGAACCATCGCAGGCGGGGCGGCCGGTGCGATCTACAAGATCAATTCCAGCACCGGCGTTCCGTCTGTTTTCGCGGTCTTGCCCAATGCTCAAATCATCGGCTGCTCCGGCACCGATTGCTGGCCGGGCCTCGGCAACATTTGTTACTCCTGCACACACGACAGCTTCTATGTTTCCAATCATGAAGATGGCCGTATCTACCGACTCGACGCGAGCGGCACGGTACAGCAGACTTGGAAACACGCCACCGGCACAATCATGAATGGCGGCGGCCTTGATCCCTTCGATGGGAATGGCTTCTCGCCGCTTGGCCCGCACGCGACCACTCAGCGCGGTCAGCGGGTCTGGGCGGTTCGAACAAACGCGGATCGGCTGTACTACAGCGTATGGCGCGAAGATGGAGGACGACAGGATGCCACGCGCAGCAACGAGATCTGGTCGATCAGCCTGTTCCCCAATGGCGGATTCATCCCGGGCACCGAACAGCTCGAGATCACAATGCCGGCCTATTCCGGAAATTATTCAAACCCGGTCGCGGACATCAGCTTTAGACCCAACACGTGCTGCATCCTCCTGGCCGAACGCACGATGTCGGATGACACCACGTCCTATGCACACCAAAGCCGACTGCTTGAATACTGCCGGAGCGGTGCCACATGGACGCCATCGGCCAACATCTTCAATCCCGGCGATCCTGTCTACCCGATTCCCAATTCCGCCGCAGGCGGCTGCGATTACGACTTCCACACCGGTGCCGGCGTCAATGTGAACGTCTGGGCCACCAGTGATGCGATGAAGGTGCCGCCCACGCCTCCGGGAATTGATCCATGGATCTACGGCATCGGCGGCATGCCGATTTCGGGCGGAAGCTCCTACTCAAGCGGCCTGATGATCGATTCCAATCAATTCACGGCCAACCATGACAAGTTCCAGCAGGGCAGCGTTCAGATCACCTGCCCCGACCTGAATCCTCCCATCTGCGAGCCGCTGGCCGACGGCACGGCCTGTCGACAAATCCAATGCGACAGCCCCGTTCTGGAAGAGTGCCAGCCGAAGTGCATCCTCGTCGGCAACGACGGCACGACGCGCATCAGCGAGTGCGACTGTGACCCGGTTAATGAGTGCCACGCCGTCTTCATTCCTGGCGTGCCGACACCCATCTGCGAAGGCATTTGCCCGCAGGGCAAGGTTTGCATTCAGCGCGTGAATGCGACTGCCGACGGCACTGAGTATTGCTGCGAGTGCGTCGACGATCCGCCCGAGTGCGTCCCGAATAGCACCGGTCAGGGGTGCGTTCCATATGTGTGCGATGATCCCGCCGCGGAGGCATGCAAGCCGAAATGCGTTCGCATGGACGATCACGGCGGATTCACCGTGATCAACTGCGACTGCCGCGGCATCGATGAATGCCATGTCGTCTTCGAGCCGGGATTGACGCCTTATTGTCAGGGCAATTGTCCTCCAGGGAAGACATGCGTTGAAAACATCATCTTCAACCTGGATGGGACCGTCGACGTTTGCTGCGATTGCGTCCAACAACATTGCGAGTGCCCCGGCGACGTGAACGGCGACGGCGTTCTAAACGGCGCCGACATTAACGGATTCGTGCGGTGCTTCCTCGGCAATCCTCTGCCGCAGGATAACTGCGCGTGTGTCGATATCGACGGAAACGGGATTTATGACAATGCGGACATTGTTGCCTTTGTGCAGCTGATTCTGTCCAAGTCCCAATGCAATCCGACGCCCTGCTGCCCGAAGCAGGATCTCATTCTCGATCTCACCACCGGCGTCGATAACAACAACAACCTCATTCCAGTCGGCAACAACGACGACCAATGGGTCGTCACCTGCGAACCGCCGCCCGTCGGAACCCTCCCGCGGCCAGCCATTGTCATCCCAACCAACGGCGCGTGGACGGTCACGCCTGGTTCACAATGGATCAGCGCCAACGGCACAGGCCCGAACGGCACGTATTGCTATGACTTCTGCTTCTGTCTCGACGATCGATTCAGAAACGCAAACGTCACATTGCAAGTAAAAGCCGACGACTCGGCGCAGGTGTTCCTCAATGGAAACTTGATTGGAAACGCCAGTCCATACAATTCGCCCAATCCCGCGACGATCTCCACCAGCAACCCCGCGTTCTTCCAGGCGGGCGAGAATTGCATTCAGGTCATCGCACAAAACCTCGGCGGCGTCGTCACCGGCATCAACATGACCGGCAGCGTCACCGCGATCGACGGCAAGTGCTGCTGCCCGCCGAATGACCTGAGCAAGAGCATCGATTCCGGCGTGTATGACAATGGTGGCGGTCTGATTCCAGTCACCATGAATGACGACACATGGACCGTCACGTGCGAACCGGCACCCGGCGGGACGCTGCCACGACCCGCTACTGTCATCACACCGCACCCGGCGTGGCTGACGATTCCGGGCACGCAATGGCTCAGCGCTTCGCAATACGGGCCCAATGGATGGTATTGCTACGAGTATTGCTTCTGTCTCGATCCGAGATTCAAGAACCCCGTACTGAATCTCGATCTCAGAGCGGACGACTATGCGGAGGTGTATCTCAACGGCGTCCTGGTCGGCCAGACCTCGATGGGCTGGGCCTTCAATACGCCGCAGCCGTTCAATATCTTCGTTACGAATCCGACATTGTTCCGGGCTTGCGAGAACTGCATTGAGATCAAGGTGCTCAACGGCGGCGGAGTGGTCACCGGCTTCGACGTGGCTGGCACCATCACGGCCGAAGACGGCCTCTGCTGCGACGACGAAGCACCGGCACTCTCATGCTGCGGGTTGGACGGCAATTGCATCGATCTGCCGCCCGGTCAAACTTCGTGCCCGGGCTTCGGCATGCCTTTTGAAGGTCCATGCGAGACGCCTCGTGGCTGTTGCATGCCAGACGGCATGTGCCAGGTCCTTGAGCCTCATTGCTGCGTGCAATTCGGCGGAACTGCTTTGCCCGTGGGCACTGCATGCGGCGGTCAGGCCCAAGCATGCTGCATCCCCGGCGGGGTGGCCGGCGGGGCCCAGTGCCTCACCATTGACCCGGCCTGCTGCTCGGCCCTCTACGGCGGAACGCCGCAGGGACCGGGCACCTCCTGCCAGGGCGACAACGACGGCAACGGCGTCGACGATGCCTGCGAAGAGTCACCCGAATGCCATGTGAATCCGGCCACCGGCTATTGCAGCGCGACGCTCTGCCCCGTCCCCGGCGAGGAGTGCCTGCCCGTTTGCGCCCTCATCGAGGCTGCGACCGGCCAGTTTATTCAGGTGCTTAACTGCGATTGCCGGGATGTGACGGACTGCCACATGGAGTTCACTCCCGCACCGATGACGCCGGTCTGCAACGGACAGAACTGCCCGCCGGGAACGACGTGCCAGCAGGTTGTCACCGACCTCGGCGGCGGATTGCAGAAGGTCTGCTGCGAATGCGTGCCCGATTTGCCGCAGTGCGTGCCGGATCCGCTTGTGATCGGCTGCAGCCCGACGCCCTGCCAGTCACCGGACGAGGTGTGCCAGCCCAAGTGCGTGCAGGTGAGCGGCGGCGTTGTGGTCGGGGTGCAGGAGTGCGATTGCAGTTCTCCGGACACCTGTCACGTGGAGTGGGACGCCACCATGTCCAATCCGCACTGCGTCGGGGCCTGCCCTCCGGGTGAAACGTGCAATACGATTGTCACCATTAATCCTGACGGCACCGAGAGCCTGTGCTGTGTGTGCGAGTCGGAGCCGCCTCCGCAGTGCGTGCCGGATCCGCTTGTGATCGGCTGCAGCCCGACGCCCTGCCAGTCACCGGACGAGGTGTGCCAGCCCAAGTGCGTGCAGGTGAGTGGCGGCGTTGTGGTCGGGGTGCAGGAGTGCGATTGCAGTTCTCCGGACACCTGTCACGTGGAGTGGGACGCCACCATGTCCAATCCGCACTGCGTCGGGGCCTGCCCGCCGGGCGAAACGTGCAATACGATTGTCACCATTAATCCTGACGGCACCGAGAGCTTCTGCTGTGTGTGCGAGCCCTCTTCGGCGACTTTCTGCCCGCTGGCCACGAATCTGGGCGGGCAGCTTTGCCAGGCGCTTCAGCCGCAGCAGTGCGTCGCGCCGGTTCCGACGACCAGCGAGTGTCAGCCGCGCGTCGTTCAGATCAATCCGCCGGGAACGCCGCCCAGCGTGCTCGAATGCAGTTGCTTCGATTCCGGGACGTGCGGCGCTGTTGACATTCAGGAGCTGACGCCGGGCAACTACTTCCTGACCTGCAACGGGCCTTGTGCGCCGCAATCGGGCTGGAATTGCTACATTCACGTCGATGGCAGTCCGATCGGACAATCGGGCATCAATGCATCGAATGTGCCGCCCGGATCGATTGTAACCTGCCGTTGCGCACCGTAGTGGGTTGAGAGTTCGGGAGATCGGAGCGTCGCGTTGCGGGCCGCGATTTTTAGAAACACGAAACCCCGCGAGGTTCAAAGAATCTCGCGGGGTTTTTCCGTTGTTGATTCGTGTGGTGATCGCGTAAATGGGGGAGATGTGCGATGCGTTTGGAATGCAATGGGCGATCGGCGTCGCTTGATCGTCAATGCCCCACTTGTTAGTCGCTTATCTTCCTCGCATCGCCGGCTTTCTGCCGGCTGCCGCAAGGGGCGGCTTGGCTTTGGGCCGATCGATGGGGGCGGACTTGCTGACGGGGTGGCCGTTGCTCTTGGCGGGGGCTTTGGCATCGTCTTCGCGAACTACTTCTTCCTCGCCCGCATCGTCGAGGCTTTTGCCCGCGCCTTTGACGGCAGCCTCCTTTGAGGTTCTCGCATCGGAGCCCTTGGCGGCCTTGTCATCTTTGGCGATGGGGTTGCCGTCGGCATCCTTCGCGGGGCCGAAGCCGGCCATGTCGAGAATCTTGAGGCGCAGCTCGTTGAAGAGATCCATGTTGTCTTCGAGGAAGCGCTTGGAGTTCTCTCGGCCCTGGCCGATCTGGACATTGCCGGCGCGGAACCAGGCGCCCTGCTTTTCGATGACGTTGTATTTCACGCCGAGATCGAGCAGATCGCCGCTGCGGCTGATCCCGCTGTCGAACATGATGTCGAACTGGGCATCGCGGAAGGGCGGGGCGACCTTGTTCTTGACGACCTTGGCCCGCACCTGATTGCCGGTGACGGCCTCGCCTTCCTTGATGGAGGCGATGCGGCGGACATCAATGCGGATGGAGCTGTAGAACTTCAGGGCGCGCCGCCGGGAGTCGTTTCCGGGCTGCCGAACATGACGCCGATTTTTTCGCGAATCTGGTTGATGAAGATAACGATGCAGCGGCTCTTGGCAATGGCGGCGGTCAGCTTTCGCATGGCCTGACTCATGAGACGGGCCTGGCCGCCGACATGGGCCTGGCCCATTTCGCCTTCGAGTTCGCTCTTGGGGATCAGGGCGGCGACGGAATCGATCACGATGACATCGACGGCATTGGATCGCACCAGCATGTCGCAGATTTCGAGGGCCTGCTCGCCGCCATCGGGCTGTGAGACTAGGAGTGTCTCCGGATTGACACCGTTGCGTTTCATCCAGGCGGGGTCCAGCGCGTGTTCGGCATCGATGAAGGCGCAGACGCCGCCGCCGCGCTGGGCCGAGGCAATGACATTGAGTGCCAGCGTTGTTTTGCCGCTGGATTCCGGGCCGAAGCACTCGACAATGCGGCCGCGCGGAATGCCATACCCGCCAAGGGCGATATCGAGGGAAAGAGCGCCGGTGCTGACGGCGTCCTTGTGCGGGGCGGCATTGCCATCCATGGCCATGATGGAGCCCTTGCCATAGGCCCGCTCGATCTGCTGGAGGGCGCGGTCGAGAGCCTGATGGCGTTTATCGTCGACATGGATATTGTCCATTGCGGCGGATGAGGCGTTGCTTGCGGGTTTGGCCATGGTGACGTTGCTCCTTGCGCTTGTCTTGCATTCCGCGAAGGAATGCCGCGGCGTATGAAACCGGTCCCCGGCTTGGGGTACCTTTTCAAAACATCATGCCACGAGCATCGGCCGGAGGCAAGTGGAAAATCCAGGATTTTTAGGAAAATGTTAGGAATTATTCGGCCCGGCGTTCGGCGGGTGTAAGGGCGGTATTTCGGGGCTGCTTAAGTTATTTTGGCGACGATACTTGGATTCAAAGGCTTGATTTTGACTACGCCGTCACCATCTGAAACGCCCTCTGCCGATACAAATGCTCAAACAAATTCCCCTCATGCGGCTGGTCCCAACTCAGCTGATACGTCGGAATCGGCCCTAGATTCAGCCGGTCGATGTGCGGCGTGGCCCGCATTGCGCGGAGGAATTGCTTGTCGCTGGTAATGACCGTGCCGACGAGCGTGTCGCCGATGGCATCGGGGATGACGTCGGCCGGGCACTCGACGACGGCTGCGAAGGGAAAGAGGAATTCCTTGTTGGCCAGCGGGTGCTTCCACGACGGGCCATCGCCGAGATCAGCGGTGGAATTTGGCGATTTGGTGATCTGGCGATCGGGCGATCGGGCGGAGGAATCACCCTCGCCCCGACACTCTCCCGTCGAGGAAGAGGGAGTATGAGGCTCGATCCAGATAATCGTCGGCAACAACCACGCCAGCCGGCCCTGTTGAACCAATCGGCCGCTGCCGCGTTTTACGGCCGTGATGTCAATCGCCCCATTCTTCAATTGCCCATCAATCGAAAGCGAAATCATCTCCGCCATTTTCGGGTTCGCGAACGCGGCGATTTCGGCCTTGGGATCCTCGGCGGGGAGGGCTTGTACTTTCGTGAGGCGGTCGGACAGTGCCTCGGCGATGGCACGTCCGTTCTTCGGCGTCCAGATGGCCGACGCGTTAATGCACGACCGTCCGCCGTTCGCGACGATGGAGCCGACCATCACGTCGATGTACTTCTCCCACTCATCCGCCGCATCGGGCCCCAGAATGATCTTGCTATAGCCCGGCCCATGCAGCTCGACACGCGAGTCATTCTCATACGGCTTCGTCGTCTCGCTCCCGCCAAAAAGCATCGACCGATCACAGCATCGCAAGAGCTCCGCCGCCCCCGCGTGATCGGTCGGATAAAACCCAAATGCCTCGGCAGGGACACCGGCGGCAATGAACGCTTGAATAATGCGAAACGGCGACCACGGCTCCTCGCGGCCGGGCTTGAGGACGACAGGCGTTTTCAATGCAATCGCCGGAAGCCAGAGCGAATGCACGCCGGGCGAATTGCTGGGCAGCACCGCGCCGAGGCAGTTGGCGACGCGGAAGAAGCTGAGCGTGTGGCCGGCGATTTGGCCGTGGCCTTTGTCGAGAATGTCGAGCGGAAATCCGCGGGTGAGGCCTTTGATGACGGTTTCGATCTCCGCGAACATGCGATGAATTTTTCCGGCGTTGGAGCGGCAATAACTCACCGGCATGCCGGTCGTCGCGGAAAGCTGCGTGATGTAGTCGTCGAAAGACTGTTTGTCGTCGCCAAGCGGCAGCGATGCGGTCATGAAAAGATCGCCGGCGCGGCGGGTCATGTCCATCAGCTCGGCCACGGTGAATTGATCGAGAATGTCGTGCGGCATGCGGGCGATATCGCGCGAAAGCATGCCGCTGTTGGCCTGAGCGACGCGGGCAACAGGTTGGCCGGTGGCGTGGTGGACGATGTCGACAGCATCGACGGCGATGTAGGGTTTGCCTTGGCGGAGGATGGGGATGTTGAGCATGATCTGTTGCTTCGCAAGTGGCGTTTGTCGTAGGTCCGGCGACGGCGTTTCGGACTCGATTGCGCAATTATAGGATATCATATGCGGTGGGGCGAACTTGTTCAGGAGGATGCTGATGCGAGCCAAACGGCTGACGATTCTTGTAGCGATGTTTGCTACGGCAATTGGCTGCCAATCGGAACCTAAAATGGTTACCGCGAAAGCGGCTGGGCCGAAGCCGTGGGTTGCTACAGATGCAGCGGTCAAAGCCGCTGAAAGTGAACCGGCAAAGCCATTTGTATTCATGCGATACATGTCGGGCAATGTCATGAGCGACTCGCCACAATGGAAGCGAATCGGCACTCTCGTCGCTGTGTGGCCGGACGGAACGATTGTACGAGCCGAAAGCGAGGAACTTTCCGGCCAATCGTATTTGAAAGGTCGGTTGACGGCAGAACAGGTTTCAGAGCTTCGCAATGAGGTTGATCGAAGTGGAGTTCTGACGTTTGAAAACCATGTTGTTCCGTGTGGCGAAAGCACAGGGCTAACGGTGCGAACTTCTAGCGGCATGAAGACCGTGGCGTATTGGCGAGAAAACGAAATGCCGACCGCGTTTAAAGACATGAAGAACTACTTGTTCAGTCTAAAGATGGACAACCCGACACCTGTCGCCGCCGAGCAATTCAAGAAGTACCCGCATGAGTGGTACAAGTAAGAACTCTTGATTTCCGAATCTTGTCCCGCCATATGTTTCCTTGCCTCACGACTTGACAATACTCCGCTCCTCGTTTGCGATACCATTGATTCGCGTCCTGCCAACTTGAGCTCACTTGGGAGGGATGCCGTCATGGCTGCTGACAATTCTCCCGATAACGATCCGTTCGGCCCGCCGGCCAAAGCGATCGAGGTGCGCTGCATTCACTGCGGCGAAACGTACGAGAGTTATCTTATTCGCTGGGAAGAGCGCGAGACCGATCGCGGGGTGCGCGGCTTCTGGGTTTGTCCGGTGCAGGGGTGCGATGGGGCGGGATTTGGTTTCGACATTCTGCCGACCGACCCGAACTATCGCGACAAGAACGGCGGATGGGTCTATTTTGACGATGAGCGCCGCCCCGGTCCGCATCGCAAATGGCGCGGCGTGATCAGCAAGTGGTGGATGGATGTGTTTCGGGCCTCACCCTCCCGCCGCATGATTCGTCCCGTCGGTCAGCCGAACGGCGTGCGGTGTACCTGCCGCGAGCGCAGGCATTCGGTACGCTGGCGAAATCGCCGGTGAGTCGCGGATGCGGTTGTGTTTGTGCGTTGGGGGAATTCAGCGCGTTAGAGCGTTTCACGAATGATTGTGGCACCGCCGTCCCGGCGGTGCATTCTCAGGCGAGACGCCTGAGCCACAGCGCCGGACACACACAATCGTGAAATAGACGCATGCGCTTTTCGGTGAAGCCGGCGAATTCGTGCAGCAAATATTCAATTACAATAAAGCAACGCGAGCGGGATTGATTGTCGTCTTTCGACGGTCGATCCCGCTCGCGCTACTTTCTTCTACTTCTCTATTCCCGTTCCGGAAAGCACCGATCCCGAGTCGCATTTCTCACTCGACTGCATTCGCTCCGCACTGGGCGTTTCGAAGCACTCGTCCCTTGGCAGCCCCACATCGGCTTAATGGCCGTGTGCATTCATTCCAAGACTTCTTTCGATGACTTATTGCGACTCTGGGGTTTTCGGAGTGTACCATATTCTCAACTCCGATGCAGCTATCAAAACGAACTTTTTTAGGACTGCTCCGATGTTGAAGCTAGGAGCAACCACTAAGATATACCCTTAGAACTCGATTGGCGTGTTGGTCGATGTATCATTCGGACTTGCGAATCGTTACCGCCGGTTCGCCACCCAAGTGTCCCAAAACTGAGATGCGTGCCGTGCATGCCGTTGCCGCGCGTTGTGAGTGTTAACCCCTTGTCCAGCAAGACGCTGTCATCTTTGCTCGCACATGACCGCGCGGGAGACCTTCCTTGGTAAGCTCGATCAAATTTCCCACCCGTGTTGTCGCCATGCTTATGTTTGTTGTTGTTGCACACTCCGGCTGCGACCTGTTTCCGATGCTGCCGCCAATCGGAACGACCGTGAATGCCGGCAAGTCCTTTACGGACGCGGGTAGAATTGCCTACGACACCAATGACATGGCGGTGTTTAACGGCAATATCCAAAGTTCCGATCCGGACATGTTCGATCTTGGACCGATGGCCGCCGGTGATCGCATTATGGTCACCGTCAATGCCTCGGCCGGCAGCCAGCTCGACCCCAATATTGCGGTGTTTGACGACGACGAGGATGTTTTCTCGGTCAATGATGACATCGATTTCGAGGGCGGCAATTTTAATTCCAAGGTCGACAATATCGTTAAGCAAGCGGCCGATCATTATTACCTTGGCATCGCGCGGTTCTCGCAGGCGGCCGTCGGCGGCAGCTATGTGGCCACGATTGAAATTAGCCGCGGCGCGGGCATTACTGCCCCGCCGGTGCAGACGCTGCTGTTGAACTTTGCGGGAGGGCCGCTCACGATCAATGGCGAAGGTTCGTTCGATCTTTCGCCATTCGATGCGGGCGATATTGACGCGGCGTACGCGGGCGAGACGGCCGCAATCAAGCGAACGATTGTTGAGACTGTCGAAGAGAATTTCGCGAACACCGGAATCGTGATTGTGGTCAGTGATGACAATCCAAAGCTGGTTGAGGGAACGTTCAGCACGATTCATTTCGGCGCGTTTAGCGGCACGAAGTTCGGCATCGCGGACGACGTGGACATCGGCAATCTGGATCGGTGCGACGACGCGATCATATTCACGGAGCGCTTCGACGATCCGTTTGCGGAGCAGCCATCGATCACCGGAATCGGTGTTGCAATTGGCAATGTGGCGGCCCACGAGGCGGGGCACTTATTGGGGCTGCATCACGTCGCCGACATCTCGGCCCTGATGGACAACACCGGTTCGGCCAGCACGCTTCTGGCCGACCAGGATTTCAAGACGGCTCCGCTGAGCCCCTCCATTTTTCCACTCGGCAACCAGAATGACCAGAAGATATTTGATCGGGTGATTCCGGCGCCGTGATCGACGACGGGCATTTGCAATTGGGTTGTCGCGGCGGGATTGTCCCATGACATCGACCACCGGAATAGCCGGGGCAAACAGGGTGAATGCCGCGTTGTTGTTTGTCACCGTGGGCGTGCTTGTCTGGTCCGGCATCGGACCGCACGATCGTCTGACCTGGGCACTGGAGGTGCTTCCGGTCGTTGTTGCGATCGCGCTTCTGGCCTCGACCTATCGGCGGTTTCGATTCACCCAGCTTGCCTACGCGGCTGTTTTTGTCCATTGCGTCATTCTGTGTATTGGCGGGCACTGGACCTATTCCGAAGTGCCGATCGGCAACTGGCTGCGCGACGCATGGGGCCTTTCGCGAAATCACTATGATCGACTGGGTCATTTCGCGCAGGGATTCGTGCCCGCGATATTGACGCGGGAGATCTACCTTCGCAAGACGCCGCTCAAATCGAAGGGGTGGCTGTTCTTCACGGTGTCGGGTGTGTGTCTCGCATTCAGCGCCGCCTTTGAGTTCAACGAATGGTGGGTGGCGGTGGCCGCAGGCGGCGATGCGGATGCCTATCTTGCGACACAGGGAGATCAGTGGGATACGCAGTGGGACATGTTTCTGGCACTGTGCGGTGCGATGATCGCCCAACTTTCGCTCGGACGCATACATGACCGGCAGTTAAGGGCGCGCGGGCTCATCTGAATTTTCCGCGGAATTTTTCGGCCGGGTATTTCTTTGCATTCTTGGTCATCTTGTCGCGCAGCGCTGCATCGATGTCGATGCCCATCGCGTTTGCGAACGAAATGGCATAGCAAAGCACATCGGCCAGTTCCTCGCGAATCTGCTCCATGGCGGCGGCATCTTCCTTGATTCGCGGAAAATCCGGCGTGTCGAGCCATTGGAAATGCTCCATTAATTCGGCCGCCTCGATCGCAATGGACATGGAGAGGTTCTTGGGCGTGTGAAACTGCGACCAGTCGCGCTCGTCGACGAATTCCTGCACGAGACGCTTCATGTCTGAGATGGTTGTTTTGTCGTCGGCCATGGCTCTTCTCCCATTGCTGTTTCGGGATTGTCGGGGGAATGCAAGCTAAATGCGAGACGCGGATGGTTCAAGGTTGATTTGCGAAATGCAAAGTGAATTCTCTTGAATTGCAGAATGCGGAATATGCGGAAGCGAATTTTAGACCAGTCTGGCCAGCACGGCGAGATTGTCGCCGCTCTTGCCGCCGACGGGAACTGCGCCTTTCTTTGATAAGCGATCCAGCGCGGTCATCGCTTCATCCAGGGTGGCCGGCTGTGACGTTCTCAGGCCGGCCCATCGGCCGAGAGACGCGAAGCGGCTGAAGACGGCGTTCATGCGCCAGACGACGGCGCTGGGCAGGGCGCGCGTCAGCCGTTGGATTTCCGGTCGCCGGGCAAGCGAGCCGTATCGGTAGTGGGTGTAGGATGTCATGGATTCGACACGCATGCCGTTTTTGGCGAGCAATGTGCCGATCGAGCGGGCATCGAAGAGATTGACATGAAACGGATTGATGCCGAGCCAATCGGATCGGCCCAGCCGCCGCCACCAGCCGCCCCAATTCGGCGTGTCGATGCAGACGACGCCGCCCGGCGCCAGGCAGTTTCGCACATCCTTGAGGAAAGCCGCCGGATCATCCACATGCTCGATTACATCACCCAGCATGATGGCGTCAAAACGGGGCATGGTTGATCGATATTGTGAGATTCGACCGGCGCGGGCATCAATGCCGAACCGCACGACGGCCTGACTCACGGCCTCGGCGGAGAGGTCGAGCCCCGAGACGCGCCAGCCGCGGCGCTTGGCAATCGCGCACATGTGCCCGAGCGCGCAGCCGACATCGAGCAGGCGTTTTGGCGCCCTGGTTTCCATCGGCCGCAGGTGAACACAGTATTGCTGAACGGCGCGAGACCACCTCAGGCGCTCTTCTTCCTTGAAGACGTAGTAGTCGGAATCGTAATGAGCCGAAAGGCGCGCGGCAGTGGCGCGTGGAAATTGCTGAACCAATCCGCACTCGGTGCAGCGATGCAGATCAAACGGCAACGTACGTCCATTGGCGCGAAGCACGGGACGCTGGATTGGCCGGGTGGTTTGGCAGCCCACGCAAGGGAGAAGCCCGTCGGATATCAGCCCGGTCTTTATGGGTGCGGTGATCGCAATTGCCATCTTGCAGTTGATATCGTCCAAAGGGATTCGAACGCATCGGCAATTTTCGCCGAATCTCGGAATCGGCGGCCGGTTCGATCCGTTGAAGGATATGCATGGGTGTAAGCTATGTTATTGCATGATGTTACATGTGGCAGTGTTGAGTGATTGGGAAGCTGTTTTCGTCGGCATGCGACAGGGAACTGGAATTCCGGTCTCAAGATGACTGGCGAGGGGTATTTCGAGTTGTTATTGTGTTCGGCGTGTGTTGGGGGCGATCGGAAAACTGCCAGTTATCGAAAGGAGAACGTATGCACCGCAAGATGTGGATCGTGCCGGTCTTTTGTCTTTTGGCCTCTGGTTGCATGAAGCCCGAGGCAGAAATGATGGGGCCGCCGAAGAAGCCGAGCCAGCCGCCAGAGATGCAGGTCTTTGCGCCGCTGATTGGGACATGGACGGGCACGGCCGAAATGATTGAGCCGAGCGCCGAAGAAATGAAGAAGCACATGCCGCCGGGATCGCCGGAACCTCAAATGACATATGCGGGCGGCGGAACCTATAAGTGGGATATTAACGACTTGTATATCCACGCTGAGGGGTGGCACGACATGGGTGAGGGAGAAAAGGCCCATTACCACGAGTTTATTGGATGGGACCCTGTCAAGAAAATGTACCATTCGTGGTATGTCAGCGACTACGGCGAGCGCGGCGATGGATGGATGACGGCGAGCGCCGACGGCAAAAAGTTTACGGTGAAAACAAGCGGCCTCGGCATGGGCGGCAAGCCGGCAAAGGGCGAAGGCACGATGACCATTGTCGACGACAACACCGTCGAATGGACTTGGAATGAAAACGGCGCGATGGGTCGGATGAAGATGAAAGGTACTATGAAAAAGCAGAGCTGATCGGAATTTGCCGTTTTGGTGGCGAATTCGTCGAACTTGGAATTGAAACTCAACGCCCGGTTGCGTGAAAACGTAGCCGGGCATTTTTCTTATGCGAATTGCGCAGGCGGGATTGTAGGCCGTGTTTTTCATTCTTGTCTGGCATAAGTTGGAGGCTTGTGCCACCCATTCTTTGGCCGGCGGACTCGGGCGATTTTACAGAAGAACTTTTTTGGAATTGGAGAGTATGATTAACATTGCCCGCGGGCGGTGCGGCTCGGACCGCGCGGGTGACGGCAGCAGGGCCGAGTCGATCACATCTTCATGGATGGTATGACGTTCAAGGATTCGAACCATGTCAAAAAATTCTCGTCGCATTGTCGGTATCGTCGCGCTGGTCGTCATTAACGCCTGCGCATTGGGATTTATTTACTGGAAATCAGGCGCCGGGCGTGCCAATCACGTTCGGGTGATGACGACTTTTCCCAAGACCGAGATCGACGGCACTGATCGTCTGGGGGTCGTATTCGATCTTCCGGTGGCGCGGCCGGAGATGGTTGGTAAGCCGGCAGCCCTAAACATCGCCGCGATCGAACCTTCGCACCCGGGCGAGTGGATCTGGGCGTCAGCCGACCGGCTGGAGTATCAACTGGCCGAACCGCTGCATGCCGGAATGACCTATCGCATTCATCTTACCGACGGCTTCGACCGTGAAACGGGCCTGATGCCGGTTGGCGAGACTTCCTTCGCTTTTGCGACACGCGCTGGCGGTTGAGTCGTGCGATCTGGACAGTTCGGACGAAACGCATCTGAATATTCGCGTGCGCTTCAATCAACCAGTCGAACCATCGGCGCTGGATCGCGCTGCGTCAACAGTCGATGTCGAGCGATCGACCGCTTTGCCCCTCGCATGCCTGAGTCGAACCGCTGCGGAAGAACTGATCCTTCGCGTCGAGCGGCCCCGGTCGGGGCGGGTTCGACTGAAATTAGATGATTCGTTGGTGGGTTCCGGCGCGGCGCGCGGGCTCGAGGGAGCCTTCTCCGCAATACTGGAGAGTGACGCGCCGTTCGTGGTGGAGCGGGTGTCTGCCTGGGCCTCGACCTTTCAGAAGCTGCAGGAAGTGCGCATCAATTTCAATCGCACGCTCAAGCAGGATCAGGCGGCGCCGTCCGTCCGATTTGAGCCGGCGGTGGAAGATGTGCGTTGCGATATCGAATGGGATGATGTTCGCGTACGGGGCAAGTTCGCCTGCGGCCGCAAGTACAAGGCCGTTGTCTCGGCCGGCCTTCAGGATGAGCATGGCAAGGCCCTTGAAAAGGACCAGGTTATATCGTTTGACGTGCCGGACCGCAGCGAGGCCATTCGGTTTCCCATTCGAAAGGGAGTGCTTTCCCCGGCGGGCAATCTTCTGCTCGATTTGGAAGTGGTGAATTGTGCGAATATTGATCTCTCGGTTTCGCGGTTGCATGAGAATAATCTCGTCGCCCACCTGCGCGGATCGGACGCGGAGGCGACGAGCCGGGAAGTTGCTGAGAAATCCGTTTCGGTCAAAGCGCTGCACAATGTTCCGACGACAGTCAGTGTTGATTTGAAGGAATTGCTTGGCAGGCCTGCCGGAATCTATCACATCGCGGCGCGGTCGCACGAGGATCGATGGACGAAATCGGAATCGATCGTCGCGGTGACCGACATCGGGCTTTCCTGCAAACGGGAGCGTGACGGTCTGTTGGTCTGGGTGACTTCGGTTCGAACGGCAAAGCCGCTGGCCGGCGCGACGGTGAATCTGCTTACTTACAACAACCAGACGCTGGCAATGGGAGCGACCGGCGCCGACGGCTGCGCCCGTGTGTCGATGCCGAAGACCCTGCCCGATGGCGCGCCTTATGTCGTCGTTGCGAAGCTTGAAGGCGACATCAGTTATTGCGTGCTCGATTCGCGAACCTGGGTTCCCGACGGCATCGATCTCTCCGGGCGATCGCCGACAGCGGCACACGACGTGATGCTCTATCCGGAGCGCGGCGTCTATCGGCCCGGCGACGTTATTCACCTGACCGGCGTGATTCGCAAGAGCGACGGAACGACGCCGTCGGCATTTCCGATCTGGATTCGCACACAGCGGCCGGACGGGAAAGAGGCTGGCGCGGAAACGGTGATGCCGCGACCTGAGAATCAGGGCATGTTCCATGTCGAGGTGCATACGCGCGAGGATGATCAGATGGGGCCTTATCGATTCAGGGCCACGCTTCCGGGGTCGGAGGAGGTGCTGGGCGAGACGAGCGCGCTGGTCGAGGCGTTTTTGCCGATTCGAATTGAAATGAGCGCCGAAAGTACGAAGGCGCGTTATGTCGATCGCGAAACTCCGATGGTGAAAGTGGATGGGGCTTACCTTTTCGGCAAGCCGGCGGCCGGCGTGGATGTTGCAGTGTCGGGGACGTTTCGCGAAAAGAGATTCACGTCGAAGGAATACGCGGAGTTCACCTTCGGTCCGCTTGAAATTCAGGGCGAAGCGAAACTGGAAGAAGCAAAGGACGCGCTCGATTCTTCCGGTCATTGCGTCGTAAAGTTGAACGCGCCGCCCGCCAAGAAACCGGGCGTTTGGCAGGGTCGTGCCGTGGTGACGCTGACGGAGGTGGGAAGCCGCAGCGTGTCGAAGACGGTGGAGTTTGAGCATCAGACCGCACTGAGGCATCTGGGGCTGAGGCTGGCCGCCGGCGAGGTGGTTGCGATGAATTCCGATTTGGAATTGAAGTGGGTTCAGCTGGATGGCGATAGCGAGCCGGCCGAGACGCGGCCGTTTGAACTGGCCGTGGAAAAGATCGAGCACGATTGGGTGATTCGCGAGGTCGATGGGCAGATGACGTGGAAGACCGTTGAACGCCGCACGCCCGCGCTCAAGAAGCGAAGCGTGAATCTCGATGCACTTCAGTCGTCGGGCAGCACGACATTCACCGTCGATGATCCGGGAGAGTTTGTCATTACCGCCGCGGAGCCCGACAGCGGCGGAAAAACAGAGTTGAAATTCCATGTGTTTGATCCAGACGAGGGCGGCAGTTGGGCGATATCAGACCATCCCGAGCGCATCGGGCTGACCCTGAGCGGGAAGGCCTGTGAGCCGGGTACCTTGGCGGAGTGCCTTGTGCAGGCGCCATTTGCCGGTCAGTTGCTGCTGACGGTTGAGGACGATCGCGTTCGGGAATACAAAGTTGTGGAAATTTCGTCGAGCCCGGCCACCGTCGAAATTTTCGTTCCGACCACGCTGCGCGGCGACGCCTTCGTAACGGCCACGCTGGTGCGGCCGGTCGACCCGGAGCGCAAAAAGTGGCTGCCGAATTCGGCGCGTGGCATTGCGCGATTGCCGATCAAAAAGGCATCGCGGGCGCTGCCGGTTGAATTAGTTGGTCCGGCAAATCTGGGTTCGCGCGAGTGTGCGAAAATCTCCGTTCAAACCGGCATCGGCGATTTTGAGCGGCCGCCGGTCGTGCATGTGTGGGCGGTCGATGACGGCATTTTGCTCTCGACGGGTTACCAGTCGCCAGACCCGCTTCATCATTATTTTGGCCCGCGAGCGCTGGATGTGGAATCGACCGACATGTTTGCGTCGCTCATGCCGGATGTGGCGCGGCCGGCGTCGATGTTGAAGATCGGCGCGGATGGCGATGACGATGGAATGGACTTGCGTCGCAACCCGGTGCCGTCCAAGCGGCGAGAACCGGCCGTGGTGTGGCTGGCTTCGCGACCGACCGATGCCAATGGCCGCGCGGCGTTCGAAGTGCAAATGTCCGAAATGTCGGGCCGGATGCGCGTGATGGCGGTGGCGGTGGAGGGCGATCGCTACGGCAGTGCGTCGAGCGACGTCACAGTTACATCGCCGCTGATGGTGGAGGCAGGCTGGCCTCGGGTCTTGGCGCCGGTTGATCGATGCCGCGTGCCGTTGAAGTTGTTTAACAACACCGACGAAGTACTGCGTGTCACGCTTTCGGCATCGACGAAAGGCGCGCGATCGTCGCATTGCCCGACCATGGCGAATTGATCGTCGATATGGCCGCCGGCGCTGGTCTGGCTCGACGTGAATGCGGGCGAAATGGGGCCGACGGAAATTGAAGTTTGGGCACGGGCGGAGTCGGCCGACGGCGTCATCTTTGCGAATGCGAACGGCGCTTTTCCGGTGCGGCCCGCGACGGCCATGGACACCGTGACGACGATTCGACGGCTCATCGCGGGCGACAGTCTCGTCGTGCCTCCCGCTGAGGGCTTTCTCGCGGACACGATGGACACGGAAATTGAAATCGACGCGCGCACGGGTTTGGAATTACAGCCTGCGGTCGAACAACTCCTCGACTATCCGTATGGCTGCGTTGAACAGACATCGAGCCGGATGTGGGCGCTCATCGAAGCGGGCAAGCTGGTCAAGGATCGGGTCGAAGATGACTCGCGCTATGGGCGGATCGACGACATGATCTCCGCCGGAATCGCCCGATTGTGGTCGATGCAAACGCGCAGCGGCGGACTGTCCTATTGGCCGGGATCGCCGACGGCCGACCGCTGGGGTACGGCGTATGCGTGTTCGATTTTGGCGGAGGCGTCGATCGTGGGGTTCAAGATTGATGCGGGGTTCAAGCGAGATCTGGTTCAATACATCGACAAGGCACTGGGAGATTCCGATCTGCACGATGACAACGTTCGGGCGATGATGTGCGAATCGCTGGCGGCCTTCGACAAACCGAATGCCGGATGGATGGCGCGGCTGTCGGAGCGCACCGAGCGGCTCGATCTTGAAGGCCGGGCTTCGCTGGCACGGGCATGGTTCATGGCGGGCGAGCGCGAGCGGGCGCGAAGCGTTTTGCCGCGCGAATTGACGCCGGTGGTGGTCAAGAGAACGACGGGCGGGCGGTTGACCTCTGAAGTCAGCCAGGTTGCATCGCTGGTGCGAACGTTGAAATTGATCGATCCCGATTCGCCGTGGATCGTGCCGCTGGTTGAGACGATTCGAAAGGCCGGCAAGGGCGGTTCATGGGCCAGCACGCTGGAAAATGCGAGAGCGATCGCGGCGCTGGCAAATGTGTTAAGGGAAGAACCGGCGGAGGCGAATTACACCGGCGAAATTCAATGGGATGGTGAAACGCTGACGTTTGATCAGTCGAAGCCGATGGAATTCTCGGAGCGCCGGGTTAACAAGCCTGTGGAAATCCAAACCAAGGGAACCGGCGAGATGATCGTCATGTGTCGCCAGAAGGGACTGCGCGATGCGGCGACTTTGAGCGATTTCGATCGCGGTCTTCGGGTGCGGCGGAAGTGGACGCTGTCCGACGGGAAGCCGGCGAAGGGACATGCTTTCAGGGTGGGCGAGCTAGTCACGGTGGAAATAACACTGGAAGCCACCGGTTTGGGTCACGGCGAGTTTGTCGACAATGTTGCCATTGTCGATGCGTTGCCGGCGGGATTCGAGATTGAAAATCCGCGGCTGGCGACATCGGCCGTTTCGGATGAACCAATGCCGCAGCCGGATCGCGTGCAATTCTTGGATGACCGTGTGCTTCTCTTTGCACGGGCCGAGGGCGAGCCGCGGACGTACCGATATCACCTTCGCTCTGTGACGGCTGGTTCATTTGTCGTGCCGCCCGTTGAGGCATCTTGCATGTATGACGGTACGCTGGCATCGCTTCAGGTCGGCGGCGGGGTCGAGATCGAGCCGTGACGCATCGACAATCCACACATCGAAAGCGGCGGAATCGATTGCGCCGCAGGCGGTGGGCCAGGCGCGCCGGAATTGGCGCGGCCTGCCTGGTTCCGCTCTGTATTTTGGCATTTTTGGCGCTCAATGCCCTGTTTCCATTCCGGTTGGAACGGCTTACCGACTGGCCGCAAACCCGATGGGTGACGGCGCGGAGTGGCGAGACGATTCTTGCCGTTACGGGAAGCGACGAGCACTGGCGCAGGCCCGTGCCATTGGCGGACATGTCGCCGTGGCTCTGTCAGGCCATTGTCGCGGTTGAAGATGAACGGTTTGCTTGGCACCCCGGCGTCGATCCGATCGCGGTCTGCCGTGCAGCATTGGACAGCGCGAAGGCTGGGCGCGTTGTTTCCGGGGCGAGTACGCTGACGATGCAGCTCTGCCGGATGGCGTCGCCACGTTCGCGAAGTGTGACCGCGAAAATAATTGAGTCATTTCGGGCGGTCCAGCTTGAGCTGGCATGGTCGAAACCGCAGATACTGGAAACGTACCTGAATGTTGCTCCATTCGGGGGGAATATCCGAGGTGTGGCGGCGGCGGCCGATTTTTACTGGGGCAAGCGCCCGGCCGATTTGTCGCTCGGCGAAGCGGCGCTATTGGCCGGTTTGCCACAATCGCCGGAAAAGTACAGGCCCGATCGGCATATCGAGGCGGCGCGGCGTCGGCGCAATCATGTGCTGTCGCGCATGGTTGAGCTGGGCCAGATTGATGCCTCACAGGAGGCACTTGCAAAGTGCGAGTTGGTGTTGACGCGCAAGAAACTCAGGCGAACCGGCATGCGGGGGGTGGCATGGGCGGCCTTGTCGCAGCGCGGCGGGGGCGGACGGACGACCATTGACTGGCCCTTGCAGCTTGAGATTGAACGTCTGGTTGGCGAGCATGCTGCACACCTCGCGCCAAAAACGCAGGTTGCCGTCCTTGCAGTCGACATCGAGTCGGCTGAAATTCGCGCGTGGGTCGGCTCGACCGGCGCGGCCGATCCCATCAACGGGCAGGTCGACGGCGTTTTTGCCAAACGGAGTCCGGGATCGGCACTCAAGCCGTTCATTTATGCGACCGCGTTTGAGACGGGCCGGCTCGGGCCGGCGTCGATGGTGTATGACGTGCCGGTCGACCGTGAGGGTTGGGAGCCGAACAACTTCGATCCGAAATTCGCGGGGCGTGTGCGGGCGGACGAGGCATTGCGGCGGTCGCTCAACGTGCCGGCGATCTTGATTGCCGAGCAGATTGGACTTTCGCGCTGCGCGGGGCTGATGCGCGGTGCGGGAATCGCGCTGCCGCAGGATGCCGCAGAGCGGGCAGGTCTTTCGCTTGCGGTGGGTGGCACAGAGGTGACACTTTTCGATCTAACCAATGGCTATGCGACGATCGGTCGCGGCGGCATACGGCGCGCGCCGAAACTGTTTGCGGATGACCCATCCCCCCCGTTCCGGGCGATGGATGCATCGGTCTGCTCGGTGCTCGACGAGATTCTCTCGGTGAACAGTCGGGAGTCTCGACCGGCCGATCTTGTGACACGGGCGTGGTTCATGTGGAAGACGGGGACAAGCTCCGGCCGTCGGGATGCGTGGGCGGTGGGGCACAATCGACGGTTTGCCGTCGGGGTGTGGGTGGGTCGATTTTCCGGCGCGGGGCACTATGCGTATGTTGGAAAAGAGGCGGCCGAGCCGCTCCTGGTTCGGCTGTTTCAGTTGCCGGGTGTCGCCCAGATGAAGGCCCCGAGGCCGACGGAGACGTGGGCGGTTGAGCGGGAATTGCCGCCGCCGATGGAGGCGGAGGCGGCGCTGCGCATTACGTCTCCGGCGAGCGGCGCCAAATATGTGGCCGTGGATTCGATCGTGAAGATTCAGGCGCGGGCGAACCGGGAGTCGGCTGTGTTCTGGTTCTTGAACGGCGAGCCGGCGGGGCGCGATGGAACGGTGAGCGTATCCGCGCGGGCGGGTCGGAATGAACTGCTGTGCTGCGATGCGGATGGGCAGGTGGATCGGGTGGAGTTTGAGGTTGTTCGGTGACCTCGGCGCAATCCATCCCACGCAGCGAATGCCGGTATTGGTGAGGATAGTTAAGTGGCGTCATAATGAGGCAGTTATTCGCACGGGCCGGAGGCCCATGCTCCCCAAGATTTACCAGCGCCCGGATTTTACGCGATGCCAACTATTTGGCACAGCTTTCGAAAAGCGGTGAATGGGTCTTCGCCTACCAGCGATAGCTGTCGTATCGCATCATCCGATTCATAGCGAATCCCGACCAACTGCATTCCCTGCGGCAGGCGTGCGAAGATGCCTTCGAAGCAGGGGACGCCATCGGCCGCGCGAATGAAGGTGATCCGATCATCGTGTTCGATGCAGTGCCATTTTTCGCCTTCTTCGGCCGCCAAGTGTCCGCGCGAGCAGTAATACCAATCGGCGTGGGATAATGTCCATTGGTGGCTTGGGCCGAGATCAAAATCGCGCGGGGCGTTCCATTCGCGCAAGGTGATATCGCCCGCCGTTACTTTCAAACCCGCGTGCAACTCCGCCCGTCGTTTGGCGCCGGCGTCGATCGATGCGAAGGCCGGCGGGGGACCGAGCAGGAACATCAGCAACTGTGTTTGCGGCCTTGCATCGGCCAGTTTCCGTGCCGCATCGGACACGGCGTCGGCGAATGTCAGAAATCGCTGCACATCGGCCTCAATCAGCCGGTCGGCTCCTCGCGCGAGAATGGCCGTGCGTCGTGGGGGAGCTGCGGCAAGAATTTCAAACAGGTTCGGTACGACATTGCGGCCATATCCAAGCGACGACTCTTTCACCCCGAACGCCATCGCCATTGCTCTGCGAAAGCCGTGATGATCGTGCATCTCGGCCCCGGGCAGCTCGCGCCTTGCAAACAAATGGCGATCAAGTTGGGTACTCAGAAAGCCCAACTCTTCCTCGGCCGCTGCATTCACGACAGGGTTGAAAAAGCCCGGCGCGAGAATTGCCGGTTCAAACCATTCAAATTCCGGTCGATTGGTGCTCATCGGTCTCGAATCTACCGAAGCCCGGCCCCATTCACAACGAATTCTGCCCGCTCAAGCAAATTCTTGCATTTCATCGCCCGCTTCGCTACGTTTAGCCCCTTTCGGAGCCAAAACTCACTGAGACCCGTCTCGCCGACGCAAGGAGTCCGCAGTGGCAAAAGAGCAATGGGGTTCGCGTCTGGGCGTCATTTTGGCCGTCTCGGGGTCGGCCGTCGGCCTGGGAAATTTTCTAAGGTTTCCCGGCAACGCGGCGGCGAACGGCGGCGGCGCGTTCATGATTCCGTATTTCATCGCGCTGCTCGTGCTGGGCATTCCGATTTGCTGGATCGAGTGGAGCATGGGCCGGCGCGGCGGGCTGGCGGGGTTCAACTCCTGCCCCGGCGTGTTCAGCGTGATCTGGCGGAACCCGATCAGCAAGTACCTTGGCTCGCTCGGTCTGCTGATTCCCCTTGTTATTTACATGTACTACATCTATGTCGAAGGGTGGTGCCTTGGCTATTGTTATTTGTACCTGACCATGCCGGCGGACTTCGCGGCATGCGGGCAGGACCCGGCAAAGTTCAGCGGATTCTTCAAGTCATTCGTGGGCCAGGACTCCAACGGCCTCATCATGGAAGGCGGGCTGCATATCAGCGTTGTCTTCTGGATCATTGTCTTTGCGTCAACTTCTTCTTCATTTATCGCGGTCTTACCAAGGGCATTGAGTCGTTCTGCAAGTATGCGATGCCGGCGATGGCGATTTGTGCGTTTATTGTTTTGATTCGCGTTCTCACGCTCGGCACGCCGGACGCAAGCAAGCCCGATCAGAACATCGTCAACGGCCTGGGATTCATGTGGAATCCCGACATGGAGAAGCTCAAGGATTTCAACACGTGGCTGGCGGCGGCCGGGCAGATTTTCTTCAGTCTGTCCGTCGGGTTTGGCGTGATCGTGAATTATGCGAGCTACCTGAACAAGAAAGACGACCTCGTTCTATCGGGTCTTACCGCGACATCGACCAACGAGTTTTTCGAAGTCTGCCTTGGTGGCCTCATTACGATTCCCGCGGCATTTGTCTTTCTTGGCGCGGCCGGTATCGCCGGGAGCATCAACTCCAGCTTTTCGCTGGGCTTTCATACCCTTCCGGTCGTGTTCGCCTACATGCCGCTCGGCCGGCTGTTCGGGTTTCTTTGGTTCTTCATGCTATTTCTTGCGGCCATCACCAGTTCGCTTTCGATGTTGCAGCCGGTCGCGGCGTTTCTGGAAGAGGCCTTTAAGTGGTCGCGTCACAAGTCGATTATCGTGCTCAGCGCCCTGTCAGGCGCTGGCGGGGTTTTTGTGATCTACTACAGCAAGAATCTTGCGGCTGTTGACGCGATCGATTTCTGGGTCGGCACGCTCGCGATCTTCGTGCTGGCCATGATTCAGGTGATCATGTTTGGCTGGATCTATGGGGTGGAAAAAGGTCTGAACGAGGCGCATGAGGGCGCGCACATCAGGATTCCACGGTTCTTCTACTTCATGATCAAGTATATTTCACCGCTGTATTTGCTTGTGATTTTCGTGGGGTGGTTTATTCAGAACATGCCGGTACGGGTGTTTGGCGAGCCGCTCTATCAGCTCATTCCCGTCACCAAGCCCTTGTGGGAGGCCGTTCTCGGACAGGCCAAGCAGGTCGACAAGGTGCCGGCCCTGCTGGATGGCGGGACGGAGGCGAAGTCGCTGATCATGATTCTCATCGCATTTGTCATTTTGAACGTCATGATCCTGATGGCGGGAAAACACTGGCGCAAGATCGGCCCTGAACCGACGAATATACCGCTGCCCGGCGGATATCCGACCTCGGAAATGGAAAGGAACTCGCGATGACGACACTCGGATGGATTATCATGTTGACCTCGATCGTGTGTGTTGTGTCGCTGACGGTATTTTGCTATACGAAAGTACTGACGCTTCCGCCGCTCGGCCCGGACGAACATGTTTGATCGACCATTGCGATGGCGATGATCGAGTAACCCACGAATAAGACGCATGGCTCGTTATTACTTCGCCTGCCACCCCGCGGACCTTCTCGACGAAGGCGTCGACGATGCGTTCGCGCGATTGAGAGGCGAAATCGGCGTCGATGGCGTCGTCATCGATGCCGTGGCTCCGGCGCGGCTGGCATTGCGGCCGCGTATAGCGCAGTCTCCCAAAATCGCCTCTCACGAAGCGGCAGCCTGGTTTCAGCCCGATTCGAAGTGTTATTCCGCAACCCGCCTGCGCCCCAATGCGGCCAAAGCGATCAAAGCGCGCAACGCAATGGCGCAGCTTTGCAACGAGGCGGCTTCGCAGGGCTTGGCGGTTCGCCTGCGAATCGATCCGCTGGAGAACGGCGTGCTGACGGACCGCAATGCGACCGCCGCCTGCGTCGACGTGTTCGGCCGTCCGCATGATTCGCGGCTGTGTCCTTCGAATCCGGATGTGCGCGAGTATGTTGCATCGCTGGTAGAGGATGTTTCAACGAATTTTGTATGCGAGTCGGTCGAATTGGCGAATGTCGATTTCGGCGCGGGTTTGTATGCGCGCTGCGATCCTGTGCACGGGTTTGACGTGAGCGCGATGGAATCGATGCTCTTGGGTTGGTGCTTTTGTTCGGCGTGCCGGCAACGCGCGGCCGAGCGTGATGTCGATGTAGATGAAACGGTTTCGGCCGTTCAGGCACACCTCTCGCGGATTTTTGAGTTGCAGCCTGTGGAGGCGGCCTCGCGTTTTGTTGAGCAGAACGCGCATCTCGCGGGTTATCGGCGGAGCCGGATCGAGACGGTCACGTCGCTGATGAAAATGATTCGGCGGCGAGCGAAAAGGCCGTTGCATCTTCGCGCTTCGGGCGATTCGTTGGAGGCCGGTTTCGATTGCGAGGCGGTGGCGGATTGTTGCGATGGGTTTGTGCTTGCGAAGCCGTGCGGGGGAAAGCCGCCTGCAATGAAAATGCTTACGCTGGAGATTGCGTGCCATCCTCCGGAGACGGCCGATGGGCCGGCGCTGGTGTCGGCTGTGCATGATGCATCGGGTGGCAAGTACACGAGCATCTGTTTCTCGGAGTATGGGGCGGCGCCGGAACCGTGTTTGGAGTGGGTGCGGCAGGCGATTCGATTTGCGCGGCGGGAATCGGCATAGGCAGAGCTGCGCCCTTAGGGAAGCGGTCGTCGCGCCGTGCAAACATTCAATTGGTGGAAAGATAAACGAGCCGGAAACGTGAGCGCTCGGGTTGGGCGCAAACTGGCGTTCGACCGGGCGCTCACGCTTCCGGCTCATTGACAGTTCGATTATCGATTATCACCCGCGCACGCCGAGCGCGGCGATGATGTTGCGCTGGATGTCGTTCGTGCCGCTGAAGATGATCGTGCCGAGCGCATCATTCAGAAACGTGTGTATGCCGTTTTCGGTGATGAAACCGTTGCCGCCGAAGGTGCGAATCAGGTCGAGACTGTTTTGCACGAAACTCTCGCTGATAAACAGCTTCGCGACGGCCGCCTCGATGGGTGCCCGTTTGTTGGCACTCTTTAAGGCCGTCACGTTGTAAAGCAACAGGCGCGAGGCATCCAGCCGCATCTTCATGTCTGCGATTCGGTGGGCGACGGCTTGGTAGCCGGCGATCGCGCGGCCGCCGACGACGCGCTTGTTGGCATATTCGATCGCGAGTTCCAGTTCCTTCTGCATCGCACCGAGGACAAAGCCGAAGATGCAGGCCCGCTCGCGCTCGATGGAGCCTTGAAACACCATTGAGCCGGAGCCGGGTTTGCCGAGAATGTTCTCGTCCGTCACGGCCACGTTTTCGTATGTCACTTCGCTGAGGCCCGAGCCGTGAAGGCCGGTGGCCGGCAGTGGCTTGACGGTCATGCCCGGCGTGCCGGGTTCGACGAGGAAGCAGCTGAGACGATATCGCTCGGGGTCGTCCATCTTCGCGTAGACAACGTGCAGGTCCGCGCCGGCCCCGCAGGTGGCATACTTTTTCTTGCCGTTGATGATCCAACGGTCGCCGACTTTTCGGGCGATGGTTTGCATGTTGCCGAGATCGCTGCCGCCTTCGGGCTCGGTCACGCTGTGGGCCGCGACCCATTCGCCGGTCGCGAGTTTGCGAAGATAACGTTTTTTCTGCTCGTCGCTGCCGGCTTTGTAGAGGGTTTCGACGCTGCCGAAGATGTGGGCGTTGATGGCGATGAGGAGGCCATAGCGTTTGCAGCCGTAACCAGGCGCCTTCGAACATGGCGACCATTTCGTTGAGATTCTGGCCGCGGCCGCCATATTCATCGGGAATGGTGATGCCCATCGCGCCGAAGGCGGCGCATTCGCCAGCCATCGCGGTCGAAGGTGGGGTTGATTTCGCCGCCGGCGAGTTCCTTTTGGGCGAATTCGATCGCATCCTTGCGGATTGTCTTTTGTGTTTCGGTGAGTTCAAAGTTCATGTCACACCAATCGAGAAAGTCGCAGGCCGCGTTTAGCCCAACTCCGAAGGAGTAGGGAGAAGGCGAGCAAGCGCCGCTTATGTAGGAAAGCTCAGATTTCAGCGTCAACGCTACGTCACCCGGTCCTTTCGGGACTGGGCTAAACGAGTTCACCCACTCATGCTGTCAGATCATCCATGATAAACTCGGCGAACTGATTCGCCAGTTCGTCCGGCACTTTGTCGCCGATGTAGGTCATCACCAGGTTCATTCGCCCGCGAAACTGGTTCACCTGCATTACCATGCCCGGCGGCGAAATCGACGCGTTCATCGAATAAAGCCAGTCTACATGCCGGCCGCAAAAGGTCTCCAAGCCCGGCAGCACAGGACCCAGGAAGCCGAATCCGAGTGAAATCGGGTCGCTGCGCATGCGATCGAGCAGATGCCGGGCGAGCAGTTTTTCGCGCGGGGCCATGAGCGACATCATCTGCATGGTGCCGATATCCACGCCTCGGCGAATCTGCTCGCGCATGTAGGCATTCAGCTTCTTTGTCAGCGCATCGCGATCAGCCAACTCATGGGGACGGGCGCTCATCTGGATGAATGACATGTAGTTGCGGAAAACAGGCTGAATCTTGCCTGGCGGGCGAAGATTGAGGGGGACATCGGTCTTGAAGCCGGTGCGCGGGCCAATTGGTTTGTCGGTGAACTCGCGCAGCGCTCGAAACGTGCTGGCGAGAACGGCCGGTGACAAATTGGCGAATCCGCAGAGCCTGCGCACCCGATCGATGGCCCTCTTGGTTCTGTCCTCGTCCATCTCTCGAACCTGTATGCGAAACGGGCCATGGGCCCACTGCGTGATATCACCGCGGGCCAGGACGGCCGACCGTATCGGCATTTTGATCTGGCTTCGGACGACCTGCATGGCAGAGGTGACTCGCTTGCGAAAACCGATTCGCTTCAGATGAGCTGCCAATTCGTCAGCGCATGTCGACACAGCCTGAGGCATTGTTTGGTCATTTGACGCGCGCGTGGAATCCGGACCTCCCGATTCGCAATTTGTGAACAGGCGGTTGATTTCGCTCAGCGTGAATTCCGGTCCCTTGCCATCCATCAAGACGTGACTGAAGCGTACGAGAAGGACATCGCGACCCTCCGGCAGATGCAGCAGGTGAAAACCGATGGGGTCGCGCTCATCGAGATTCAGCGGCTTTTCGAAGATTTGCTCGGCAAACCGCCAAACCGCTTCCCGTGAATCGTCCGCGAGCGTGTGCTCTGCAAAGTCCACTTCGCGACCGGCCTCAAATTGCCAAAAGGGCACGCGCTTTCGTCGCGCGCCAGCCGCGACACGATGACTGGGTAGTTCGCGCGCAGCAGAGAGCGCGTTGCGAAATGCAGCCACATCCAGCCGGCCGTCCATCCAGACATGGGTCTGGCATTGAAAGCCCGGATGGCCCAGGCGTCGCATTCCTTCGTGGGCGACGAGCATGAGTCGATCGGCCGCGTTTAGAACTTGAACGTTCTGTGACTCGAATGGCGGAGCGGGTTTTGCAATTTGTGCTGGCATTGATTCTGTCAATTTGGCGAATCGGCACGCGAGCCGTGGCCGATTTCAGCGAGGCCATCCCCTGATCATCGAAGGCGGCGCCCCGACTGGACCGTATTGAACCCCGCGTTCACAATGCGACAAGCTGATTCGCAAACCATTGCGGATCATGCAACCATCTTCCCCAAGACCGTCCGCAAGGCAAGCGGGCCCAGGAAGGAGCCGACGCCCAAACATGTCTCGCGGCCAGCCCGTCACGCAAGAGCCCGCATCGGCTGTCAAAGCCGCCATCGAGGAAATTCGTGCGGCGATTTCGGGCGACATTCGGGCCGATCAACTTTCGCGTGCCATTTATTCCTCCGATGCCAGCATCTATGAGATTGTTCCGGATGCGGTGGTGATGCCGAAGACAATTGCCGACGTGCAGGAAGCGATCAGGGCCTGTGCGCGGCATCGCGTGCCGATCACCGCGCGCGGCGCGGGTACCGGCCTTGCCGGTGGCGCGGTTAATCGTGGCATTATTCTCGATCTCTCGCGGCACATGAATCGGATTCTCGATGTCGATCCCGTCGCACGCACCGCCCGTGTTGAGCCCGGCGTTGTACTCGATGAACTCAACGCCGCGTTGAAATCCCAAGGCCTGCATTTCGCTCCCGATGTCGCCACCAGCAGCCGTGCCACGATCGGCGGGATGATTGCCAACAATTCCTGCGGAGCACATTCGGTGCTGTATGGGAGGACGGTGGACCATGTGTTGGCGGTGGAGGTTGTTCTTGCGGATGGCGAACACACGACATGGGGCACATGGAGCATGGAGAATCGGGTGGCGCAAGAGAGGGCGATTTCAGCGTCTTCCTCCATTCGCCTTGGGGCCGAGTCGGTCCTAAAAGCCATCGCGCAAGACTGTACTCCGGAAATTGCGGCCCGCTTTCCGAAAGTCATGAGGAGCAACGGAGGCTACGCGCTGGATCGTCTGCGCATACTCGACGACGGACGGCCGAACATCGAATCGCTGATTTGCGGCAGCGAGGGGACGCTTGCGGTGGTTGTCGGCGCAACGCTGAATCTGACGCCTCTGCCCAAGTGCAGGGGAATCGTCGTCGCACACTTTCGCGAATTGCTCGACGCCCTGTCGGCAACGCCGGCCGCGCTCGCGCACGGTCCGGCGGCCGTTGAGCTGCTCGATAAACTGATACTCGATGCCGCCCGCCAGAATCCGGTCATGCAGCGGCGGCGCTGGGTGGTCGAGGGCGATCCGAAAGGTCTGCTCATCATCGAACTCTACGATGACAATATGGCGACACTGCAAGCGCGACTTTCGGCCGTCGCCGCCGATTTGAAATCGCGGGGCATGGGATACGCATGGCCCGTGCTGTTGAATTTGGGCGAGCAGGAAGATCTCTGGCATATTCGCAAGAGCGGACTGGGCCTGTTAATGTCGAGGCCCGGCGATCGGCAGACGTACGATTTTGTCGAGGATACGGCCGTCGATCCGGCGAAGCTGCGCGACTACATCACCCGATTCATGCAGGTGCTGGACGACGAGGGCGTGCCGGATGCGAGCTATTATGCCCATGCCAGCGTCGGCTGCCTGCACGTCAAGCCGATTCTAAATCTCAAGAGCGCCGGCGATATTGCCAGAATGCACCGCATCGCCGATCGGATCAGTTCGCTCGCTCTCGAATTCGGCGGCACGATGACCGGCGAGCATGGTGACGGCATTCTGCGATCGGAGTGGCTCGCGAAGATGTACGGCCCGCGAATTCTGGAGGCCTTTCGAAAGATCAAGACCGCCTTCGATCCGCACAACATTCTCAATCCCGGCAAACTTGTCGATCCCTATCCGATGCTCGAGAACTTCCGCTATGGACCCCAATACAGGTCAAGTGCCATAGAAACGACACTTGATTTCAGCGCCTTCGGCGGCATGGCGGGCATGGCGGAAATGTGCAGCGGCGTCGGTCAGTGCCGGCAGAAACTCGTCGGAACCATGTGTCCTTCATATATGGCCACCGGCGACGAACGTCACACCACACGCGCACGGGCCGCGGCGCTGCGCCTTGCACTGTCCAACCGCGATATCGTTCGCGATCTGGACGACCCCGCGCTGGATGATGCGATGGATTTGTGCCTGAGCTGCAAGGCCTGCAAGACCGAATGCCCCACCGGCGTCGACATGGCGAAATTAAAGGCGGAATGGCTATGGCGGAAAGTGCAACGTGAGGGGCCGCCTTTTCGAAGCCGACTGGTCGCAAACATTTCAAATCTCGCGCGATTCGGCAGCCTCCAGCCCCGATTAGCGAATGCCCTCGCTCAGAACAGTCTGATGCGGACACTCTTGGATCGACTCATCGGCCTTGACCGGCGCGTCGCACCGCCGCGCTTCGCCAAACAGTCTTTTCGCCAGTGGTTCGCCAACCATGACCTTGGCTTGCCAAAGCGCAACCTCAACAATCCGGGTCGCGTGATTTATTTTGTCGACACGTGGACCAACCATTTCACGCCCGAAGTCGGCATCGCGGCCGTTCGTGTACTTGAATCGCTCGGTTATGAAGTCCTGATTCCCCCGCCGATCTGCTGCGGCCGACCGGCCATCAGCAAGGGCTTGCTGGATGTTGCGAGGCAGCAGGCGGAGCAGAGCCTCGCTGCTCTCGCGAGCCTTTCAAGCAATGACTTGACCGTCGTTACCACGGAGCCAAGCTGCCATTCCGCGATGGTCGATGAATGGCCGCAGCTTGTTCGCACGGAACAGGCCCGTCGCATTGCGCGGCTCGCGCGGCCGGCCGATTCGCTGATTTTGGAAGCCCTGCAAGGCACGGCGGACTGCGATAAGCCTGAGAGAAGTCGGCTCCGTCCACGGGCGAACCGCATACTTCTGCATGGTCATTGTCATCAAAAGGCTCTTACCGGCACCGGCGACACGCTCGCACTCTTGAAGCTGATTTCGAATGATGCCTCTGAACTTAACACCGGCTGCTGCGGCATGGCCGGCTCATTCGGGCATGAGAGTGAGCACTTCGATGTTGCGAAGGCCATTGGTGAGCAGCGACTGTTTCCGCTGGTTCGAGATCGGGGCGCATCGACGATGGCCGTGACGGGTTTTAGCTGCCGCCACCAAATCGAATGCCATACCGGCGCTTCCGCGCGACATGTTCTGGAGCTGGTCGCGGACGCAATCGACTTGAAAGCATAGCAATTCGCGAAACGATATCAGCCTCTTGACGTCAAGAGTACAAATGCCACGCCTACACATGCTCTTGTCGGTCATCGATTCGAAATCGCCGATTTTGGTCAAGATTTGCAAGTGCGCGCTCGACCCGGAGACCACTTTGGGTTTTACTGTTGTAAGATTACCAGAAGGACTCTGTCAGAATAAGGATGAACCATGTCCAAAAAGTACCTTAGCCTCCTTCGCAATATCGTGAATTTGCCCACTGCTCCTTTTGTCGAGACAAGCGTCATTCGCTTCATCACTGATTTCATCGCCGATCGACCCGCGCTTCGATTATCCCGGGATCGATTCGGCAACATGCTCGTTCGCTATCAGCCCAAACGGAAGTCGAAACTTGTCGGACGCCCCGTCCTTTTCGCCGCCCACATGGATCATCCCGGTTTCGTCGCAACTAAGATGGTCGACAAGAATCATGTCCACGCAGAGTGGCGCGGCTGGGTTCAATCTCAATATTTTCATCATGCAAAAATCCAGTTCTTCTCCGGCGGGCGTTGGATACCGGCCGTCGTCACCGATGTGCAACTTCACAAGGCCACCAAGGCCGAAGCGCGGCAGGCGGCTGCGAGCGCCCGATCCTTCGGCGCCGAAGGGCCGCCCGATGGCATCATCGCCAAAGTGAAATCGCCCGTAGCAAAGAACAGCCCCGGCATGTGGGCGCTTTCCGATGCGACCATCAAGGGAACGCGACTTCACGCCCGCGCCTGTGACGATCTTGCCGGCCTCGCGGCCATTCTCTGCATGCTTGACGAGGTTTGCAAAACGAAATCGCCGGTTCCCACTTTCGCCTTCTTCACCCGCGCCGAGGAGGTCGGGTTTGCCGGCGCGCTGGCGGCCGTCGCGGACAAGACTGTACCGAGAAACACGGTCGTGGTGGCCGTTGAAAACAGCAAGGCCATCACCGGCGTCGGCGTGGGCGACGGCCCGGTCCTGCGCGTCGGCGACAAGGCAACGGTTTTCACGCCTGCCGCGACGGCCTACTGTCATGTCGTGGCCGACAAACTGAAGGAGCGCGACAAGACCTTCGCCTATCAGCGCAAACTGATGGATGGAGGCACCTGTGAATCCACCGCCTATTGCCACCACGGCTACGACGCCACCGGCATCTGCCTGCCGCTCGTGAATTATCACAACATGGACATGGACAAGAAAAAGATCGCGCCGGAGTCCATCGACACGCGCGATTTTCTCAATCTGGTGAAGTGGTTTGTCGCGCTTTCAAAGGCGCCGGCCACCCTCAAGTTCGACGGGACGCATCCGGGGCTGGATGACAGGCTTTCGGCACTGCTCAAGAAATACCGAACGAGACTGGTGGAAACGGCTTCAAGCGCCAGATGAGCGGGAAGAGGACTTGAATTGAATGATTGAACCAGCGCACGCCGATCATTGGTGCCAGCGCAGAATCTCATCGACGAATTCAATCCCGTTTCTCGTCCAACTTCTTCGGCATCGGCACTTCGAACGTCATCTGGCAGAATTTGCAGCGTACCTGCTTCCCACGGCAATTTGCCGGAACGCGAAGCACCTTGCGGCATTTCAGGCTCGGGCACAGCATCATCACAATTTCGTTTGACGCCGAAGCATCCATAATAATTCCCTACATGGCCAACGACCGGGTTCAAGTCCGGCGCGTCCATCGACACATCGGACATTCCATCGGCAGGATTGATGTCGGACCGTCACGACGGACCGCAAACGCCTAAAAGACGAGGAAAAGTGGTTATCGGCCTGCTTTCCGCGTTGCGTAAATGGTTGTTCTCCGAATAAACTGCGCCGCACGTCCATTCCGCGTTCCTTGTAACCCATTCGGTCGCGCGTTCAATTCCGACCCGCAGCCCTTTTTCGAAACCATGCCGTTCTCAAACGCAAGTCCGACTCTAGAGCCTAATCTGAATCCCTCGGGTTGCCATCGTGTCCTCATGGTGACGGGGATTTTCCCACCCTTGTCACAGGTGGGCGTTTTGCGATCGCTGAAATTCTCAAAATACCTGACGGAATTCGGCTGCAAAGTCGATGTGCTGGCTTACAAACCCAGAATCGGTGTGGAGAACATCGATGAATCGCTAGCCAGGGAAATTCCATCGAGCGTTCGCGTTCATCGCACCAACTGGATTATCCCGACATCTGTTCCGGCCGTGTTTGCTCGAAAGAAAAGTCGGGAATCTGCTGCGACCAGGAACAGGAATTCCGCTGGGGAAGAATCGCCGTATGGTCGTCTGGGGCGGTTTCGATCCTCAGGATTTTACCGATTCATGCGACATCTACCGGACAACATCTCTCCGTGGATCCCGATGGCCATATTGAGGGGCCTTCCCATCGCCCTTCGATGCGACTGCATTTACGCAAGCGCGCCGCCATTTTCAACCCATGTCATCGGCCTTTGGCTGCATCGCCTCACTCGAAAGCCATTGATTGTCGATTTCCGTGACCCTTGGATCGGCAACGAGGGATACAGTTCACTGTCGCCAAGGAATATCAGGCTGCATGAGCGCTGGGAGCGATCTGCCATCCGTGCTGCCAAGTTCGCGATCAGCGTAACTGACCCCCGGCGGGACATCATGGCGGGTCGATACCCCGGCGAACCTGCCGAAAAATTCGTGACCATACTTAACGGCGTCGATCACGAGGAGATCGCCGGCCTTCCCGTCCCCCTGGAGCGGACATTGCCCCCAGAGCCACTGACCATGTCCTACTTCGGCTCGCTCTATGGAAGCAGGACCCCGCAGCCGCTCATAGACGCGGTTCGAACCTTAAAAGAAGCGGGGCAATTGATTCCGAGAAGCTGAGAATCAAGTTCTTCGGCTACACACCGCCTGAAGCGGCTGTTGAAATATCGCGTGCGGGCTTGGACGATCTTATTTCGGTGGAGGGTATGGTTTCGCGTAACGCCGCCCTGAATGAAATGGTGCAAACCGGCGTTTTGCTGCAAATCGGCGCGATGGACATGGACACCCACTCGATGAGCACGAAGATATTTGAATATATCGCGACGCGCCGTCCGATACTGGCGCTGGTGCCCGAAGGCCCGATTGCGTCGATCGTGCGAAACCTTGATGCGGGTTGGATCATTTCGCCGGATCGACCTGACGAGATTGCCCGAAAGGTGCTGGAGTTGTGTCAGCAACATGCACGCGAAGGCCTCGTCATGAACGCGCCCGTCGATCTATCGCGTTTCACGAGGCGTTATCAAGCGGGTCAACTTCTGGAGCTGATTAACAGGGCGGTCCGTCAAAATGCCTGACTGCTCATGAATAAGATTCGCCTCAAGAATCCATCGAGGGAACAACATCAATGCCCGGACTTACACTTTGGGTTACTGGCGAGCCTCAAGCGGATGGCGCAGCGCGATTTGAAGCAGCTCAGAAGACCATGCTTCATACGGCCGATTACCGCGCTACCCGACTGCTTGATGGTCCCCGTCTTTTTGTCGGGCATGTCAAATACGATGAATACCCCGTTTCCGTCATCCGGCACAATGGCCGCATCGCCTATCTGGAAGGCCGAATCTACAACCATCCTGCCGTAAGAATTGAAGCGGCAATGCGATCGCTTGTGGAAGATCTATTGCCCGACTTGGAGGGCGCGACCGGCAGAATAGGATCATGGATTCGCGATTTCGAAGGCGAATATGTCATGCCCTCATCGATGAGAAGTCGGAGTCATTTGCGGTCTTCACAGATCCGCTGGCCCGCCTGACGACATACCACCATCGTGATGAATCCACGGTACTGATCTCGCGGGAATGCAAGTTCATTCAAACCCTCAAGAAGCGCCCCGCATTCGATCGTATCGGCTGGGCGGAATTGCTCTGTCTGAACCACCTGCTGGGTCGGCGAACGCTGTTCGAGAACATTGAAAGCGCGCCGACCGGCATGCTCTATACCTGTAGGCGAGAGGGCGGCGATCTCAAGACGTCATTGACCTCGTTGTATACTACCAATCTGGACGAAAAAGACGCCCCGGGAAAATCAACAAAGAACTATGCGGCTGAACTGGTGGACCTGTGGATGGACAAGTGTCGAACGTGGGGCACTTGCGCCGGAACGACTAAAAATGTCGTCAGTCTTAGTGGCGGAAAGGACTCTCGCGTTGTGGCCGGCGTGCTCACAAAACTGGGCATTCCGTTTGTCGCCGCCACCTTCAACGACGCCTATGGGGTCGCGAATCCGGATGTCGTAGCGTCGGAAGCGCTCGCCAAGGCGATGAACATGGACTGGCGGTTGTTTCTCCTGGAGAAGCCGACCGACCGGCAAAACGAATTCCTTGTTCAGACGACGGACGGCATCAACCCGGTTGCCAACGCCGCGGTCATCCCCTTCCTCGAGATCATCGTGAAAGAATGGGGACGCGGGGTGAAGTGTACTTCAGGGGGATGGCGGCGACTTCATCTTTCCCGATCTAAGGCTGGGCGCGCATGTCAAGACGATCGACGATGTCATCCGGGTCTTCTTCGGCTACAACCCGGCTGCCACGCCGCCGGGCGAAGCGGAAGAAATCATGGGCCTGACGCCTGGTACACTTGTCGAGGAATTGCGTTCGCTGCTCCTGTCCTATCCGGAACGCGACGTGATGCAAAAGGCGATTCACTTCAGAGGCTACGAGCGCGGCCAAAACTGGGTCTATAGCGGTGAAGAACGGGCACGGTTTTTTCTCTGGCAAAGCACGCCCCACTATTTTTTCCCCATTTTCGAAAAGTCCATGCGAATTCCGGATCACTTGAAGGCAAACGACGCGCTTTGCGTTGAGTTCATGCGATGCCTTTCGCCTGAGTGGGCGGCGGTCAGGGAAGCCAACTACGGCCTGCCACTTTCAAGTCGGCTGCGGCCACTGAAAATGAAACTCAAGCACTTTGCATTGGATTTGCCCCTGCCATTGCGCGAGTCGCTCCGATTTTTGTTAAAGGGAAAGCGGCGGCCTTACGTTCCGCCGGCTGAAGTGCTGGCTCATCTTCGGGATCGGCTCAAATCTTCCGACGCCCTTGGGTCCATCATGTGTGCCGATGCCGTGTTTCGGCGGTTGGAAAAGATGAGCCGGTATGAATTTGAGAATTTCTATACGCTGGCCATACTGGAACGACTCAGCAAACAGCGCCGATTCGATGGCTGACAATACCGGCGGTTTCCGTCTGACGGCACGATTCGGTGAAGCTTGGTTCATCTGTATTCGGATTTTTGCCAGTTTTCTTTAACGCCACCTTGAATTCGGGCGCTTTGCATCAAAGAAAATGGCCGCCCAACGAATTCAAATGGCGTAAGTGCATTCACTTCCAAATGTGTGCCCAGCCCGGATACTATACCCGGAATGCCAATCAACCCGGGATGTGCCGTTTGTCGGCCGCGCAGACCCGGGTTGTTGAATGACACGAGGTCTGCTTGCACTATCAGATTCTGGACGGCGGGGCGCTTCGCGAGTGGCGAGAATTCGTGGAACGTTGCCCGATGGCCACCGAGGACCACTTGGTCTTCGATCTCGGACATCCATCTTCGTCGCAATGCAGCCGGGTGCTCGTCGCTCGCGAGAACGGCCGAATCACATCCGGCGCGCATGTGATCATGCGCAAGAACAAACTGGTGCCCGGTTGTGTGCTGCGCATCGAGGGCGGCGCGCTCTACGATCGCTTGATCGATGCAAACGAGCTCGACGCATTGCTGGACGCGGTCTGCAATGCTTTTGGAGATGAACACCCCATTTTCGTTGAATGGAGCTTGCGTCTGCCGCGCGTCATTGAGAGCACAGAGGTGCCGGAACACCGCTTTATTACCGAGTGGATGGAAAAGCGGAAGTTGCTTCCCCGGCCCGAACTCGAAGCCACCTTCTGGGTCGACCTTTCCGGGACGGAAGACGAGCTGGCTGAGCGAACCCACAAGAATTTTCGTCGCGACTTCCGAAAAGCAGAGCGGGAGGGTGTCACGGTTCGTCAAGTCGGCAGCGAGAGAATTGACCGGTTCTACGACATGAGTCAGGAGATGGACCGCATCAAATCACTTGGCTCAACCTACTTTCGCCTCGCCACACGGGAACAGTTTACATCGTTTGTGGGTGGGCTTCTTAATGACGGCGCTGCGGCTCTTTTTGCCGCCGAGTGGCAGGGATCGATTAGAAACATGGCTCTCGTCACGACAGTAGGAACGCCGCGATACAAATATGGAGCAACCGGTGCCGAGGCCCGCGGAGACGTTCGCCCCCCGCCCACCGGGCAGTTGCTGCATTGGGAAATCATGAAGTGGTTGCGATCTCAATCGGCCGTGCGTTACGACCTCGGAGGCACGCCCGGACGCGAGTTGGCCGCGGATCATCCGAATTTCGGCGTTTGGCAATTCAAGCGACGAATGGGCGGGCAATACATCGAGTTCTTCACGCGCAGCCGGCTGGTCCGCCGTCCGCTCCTGATGAAGCTCTATCAAAAAATGCGGGGTTGAGCGGCCGATGCAGCATCAAAACAAATTTGATTCGCTCGCCCACTGGCTGTGCCGTCTCGGCATAACGGCAGGCTACGCCCGACTTCGCGGCCGGCGTCTGACCACGCTTTGTTATCATGGCATATCTCCCCGATATAATCGCAGCGACGAACTCATCGTGGCTAATCAAATTTTGCTCGATAGTTTTCGCCGGCGACTCACTTGGATTGCTACGCATATGCGGTTCGTCACGCTGGACATGGTGCTCGGCGCAATCGAACGCGGTCACCGCCTTCCCCGGCGTCCCGTGTTGCTCACCTTTGATGACGGCCTACTCAATAACATTGAATTTGCCCTGCCCGCCATGCGCGAGCACAACGTGCGCCCTGTATTCTTTATTCCGACCGAACCCCTTGATCACCCGAGCGGCCTGCTTTGGTACGAGCGCCTCGGGTTCATCGTCGGCTGGGCTCCCGGACAGGTTCTTAATGTGCCCAGCGCGTTTGGCAAGGGACTGCCGATATCGACGCCGGCGCAGCGGGAATCATCCAATGAAGTCGCGTTTGACATGATTTCGCGCCTCACGCGTACTCATCGCGAGGAAGTGCTGCTGGAGTTGAACGGGCTCAATAAACCAGCGACCCCGCAAGAAGAGACGCATTCACTTTTTTACAAGCACATGACATGGGAGCAACTCAAAGGAATTTCGGGCGAGTGGGTCGACGTCGGAGGACACACTGAAACCCACGCAGCGCTTTCTAGAATGAGCGACGAAGAGTCGACCCGTGAGGTGCGGGAAAACATGCAGCGCTTGTTCGCCACGCTCGGTGTCAAGCCGGCTGCTTTTGCCTATCCGTTCGGATCGCGCGATTTCTTTGGAGAGCGGGAAGAGAACATCGTGCGCGAAGCGGGATATCGTATTGCATTTTCATCGCTGTCGCCGCACAAAAGCGCCGACGCGCGGTTCGCCATGCCGAGAAGAAATGTCTACAAAGTCAGCTTTGACTTTTCTCGACCTTTCTCTCCGGAATGCTCGATCGGCCGATGGCTTGGGCCGGAAAATAACGGTGCCTGGCCTACTTTACGCCGATTCCTTGCGCGCGTATCGCGTATCGGCTGCACCGGCTGTTCGCCGCGGACCGAGCGCCATTGATGACGTAACGGCCTTTGCGCTTTCTTCCGGAAGATCGAACATGATGTCGAGCATGACTTCCTCGACAACGCCGCGTGCGCGCGGGCACCGGTGTCGCGCTCCATGGCCCGGCGAGCAATTTCATGCAGCCCTTCATCGGTGAATTCCAGTTCGCTTCCGGAAATCTCGAAGAGCTTCTGATACTGCCGGCAGAGCGCGTTCTTCGGCTCGGTCAGCACTTTGACCAGTGCCCGCTCATCGAGCGGGCCGAGCGTGGCGGTCGCGGGCAGGCGCCCGACAAATTCGGGAATCATGCCGAATTCGACGAGGTCCTCCGGGCGAACCTGTGCGAGCAACTGGCTGCGCTCATCGGCCGAATCCTGATCGCCGAGTTCGCTGGAGAAGCCGATCGCCTTGCGGCCGATGCGGCGCTTGATGATCTTTCAAGCCCCGAGAACGTACCGCCGCAGATGAACAGAATGTGCGTGGTGTCCATCTGAAATGTACTGTTGCTCGATGCTTGCGGCCGCCCTGTGGCGGAATATTCGAAACGGTGCCCTCGAGCATTTTGAGCAGGGCCTGCTGAACGCCTTCGCCGGAGACGTCGCGGGTGATGCTGACATTGCCGGCGCTGCGGGCGATCTTGTCGATTTCATCGATGTAAATAATGCCGCGCTGCGCGGTTTCAAGATCGAAATCCGCAACTTGAAGCAGGCGCAGGAGGACATTCTCCACGTCTTCGCCGACGTAGCCGGCTTCGGTCAGCGTGGTGGCATCGCCGATGGCGATGGGAACATCCAGCGCCTTGGCCAGCGTGCGGGCGAGGAGCGTTTTGCCGCAACCCGTGGGTCCGATGAGCAGAATGTTGCTCTTTTCGATTTCGATGTCGTCCGGCTCGGACCGGTCGGTGTGCGTCAGGCGCTGATAGTGGTTATGCACCGCGACTGACAGCGTTTTTTTTGCATGCTCCTGTCCGACGACATGGGCATCCAGTTGCATTTTGATTTCGCGGGGCGTGGGAATTTTGTGAAAGAGCGGCTTGAGGCCGCTGGCTTTGCGTTTTTCCTGTTGGATGATGTTGTGGCAGAGATCCACACAGTTGGAGCAGATGAACGCATCATTCGGCCCTTCGACCATGGGGCCGACTTCTCGATGGGTCTTGCCGCAGAAGCTGCATGTGCTGGATCGTTTGCGCGGCTGTTTGTTGAAATCGTCGCCGCTGCCGCCGCCGCCACCATTGCGCGGACCATTTCGTCCGGGTCCGCCGCCGCCACTGCCGCCTTTGTTTCCGTTGGACAAGAGAGAGTACCCCTTTTGTGGTTGTCGATGGTCGCCGCCATTCCGGCCGACCCCTAATTCTAGGGCTTCTTGAAGACGATTGCCGCACGCAACTTATCGACGTCGATAGCGTATCGCCTTTATCACAAACCATTTGCGGCGAAACAAGCTTAATCGATCGGGCGCGAATCTCCGCCGGATTCATTTTCATGGCCCGCAGAATCGGCGCGAGTCGATCCGGTTGCTTGAAATTGCGCGATCATATTTCGCCGAAGCCGTTCAAATTCTTCTTCCGTCAGCTCGCCGCGCTTACGAAGTTCGCGCAAATGTTGCAGCGACCAATCCTCGGTCGCCGTGCCGGCCTGACCCGAAAATGCCCAACGCCTCAATATCCAGACGCCAATCCCAAGAATGCTGATGCCGGCGATTAACACCAGGCACCAGAATATGACATCGCCGGTTTGGGCCTTGGCGAATAGCACAGCGCGACTAGCGCCCTCCATCGCGATTGACGGCGTTGCGATTCCGCCTCCGCGAACGCAGACCTATCATGCCGAGACAAACACAGGCGGCAGCAGCCATTTCGATGCCGCCCGCACCGCACAGTGCAGGAAAAAGGAACCCAAGCGGGCCATTCTGATAGACGGCCCCGGTCGTGTCGACGCGATCCGCAATGGCCGCTGCAACGCGGGAACCGCGATCATCCTTCGCGACTTTGAGCATGACATCGGCCAGATTCGTCTGAGGCAAACCAAAAACGGCACTGGCGCCGACGCCGCCGGGAATCGTGCGAATCTCCGATGTCACCGTCAGTTCAAGCTCGAAGGGAAGGCCAACGTCGAATTGATACTCGAACGGCAACTCCATGCCCGCAAATATCAGCGCTTGAACCAATGGCAATTCGGGAACGGCATTTGTGAAATCGATGATCGGAAGCAAGCGCTCCCGAAAAACTGCCATCAGCACGAGACACCGTCACGGTTCCATTGGTGCCGCCCGTCAACACCACCTCGCCGTTTACGACGTCCACCGGTCGCTGATTGAATTGCCGCCGCTCCACGCGGACCTGCAATTTCACCTCGGTGCCGGTCAGGTCGCGCGTCGAATCCTGGGAGGTGACAAACATGACGCCGGACAAGACAACGCGGCTGCGCCCGCGATTGGTTGTGCCGAATGAAAGATTGTCCGCCCCTGCATCGGCCGCGCTGATCACGATGGTTCGCGTTTCGGACGCCTCGCCGCGCAGAAACCAGCCGGTTGTCGCATCTTCGGCAAATGCGGCCAAGTCCATTCCGATGTCGTTTGGAATTCCTCCGGCTGCGAGATTCGGCTGTTCGAAAATAGCCAGAACCGATCCGGAGCCGGTCAGTTTTTCGCCACCGAATCGATCGACCTGCGCGATCGACAGGGCAGGCGGGTCTTGTTTGGTGAGGGGGATAATGACTTGGGTGAAATCGCTCTGTACCGGAAGAATGCCGTCAAATTGAATCACAGTTGCCGAGGAGGAACCCGTGATGCCGATGACTTCGCCGATCGAGCTGCCGCAGATCGTCAGCAACAACGCTGTTGAAATTCCCAATGCGCTGAATGAACGCCGTATTTTCATTGCAGACCCTCTTCCGACGCGTGCGAGGCGAGGCGGGCGTGGGCGAATCCGGTAGAATCTCATCCGATTCTACACTTTATCCGCGAAAATGGCGTTGTCTACTTTCCAAACGAGGGCCGCCCCGATCCATTCGCAGATGTCGCGATATGATTTTCGATGTGGCGGGTTATGGCCTTGGAACATCAAAACCGCCTTGAATTCCCCGATGTCGGACTGATTGTAAGATACGTCGGGCAAGCATGTTGCGAGCATGCCGTCGTCCGTTTTATGTCATTAACGCGTGCCCTGGAATAGACAGAGGAGTTGATCCACCTCGCTGAATGTGCGGTGAGTCGGGCCATTTCCCGAAACCGGGAAGTCGCATTGAGTCGAAAGAAAAAGTGGCCGGCGTACTTGGCTTAACGCACGTTCTTCATCCAGGTCTTCCATTTCTTTTCCCATTTACGGTCGATTTTGCCAAAGCACTTTTCGAACGTCTCGATTTCCTCTTCCGGCGTGGTTTTGTACTTCTGGGCCGCTTGTTGATGATGGCGACGTATTCTCGCAGTTCTTTTCGCTTGACGCGATTGATATAGTGCATCAAGCCCCATGCCTGAGGATACGAAAGGCCGCCGACATCGCCCGAGACAAACGGACGGATGTCCTTGATGAACTCCTTCACGGGATAGAGGCGGTTGCTGGACAGCAGATTCTGAAAGGCGCTTGCCTTTTCCTTATTGACGATGCCCATGTTTCCGCCCTTGGCGGTCGTGACCGGTTCAAAGAGCTGTGCCATTCCCTCGGCAAACCATCTCGGGTTAGCCCCAAACGACTTCATATTATGGAAACCCACGTTGAATAAGACTTGGTGAGCCACTTCATGTTGCAGCGTTTCCTCGGTCACACCGCCGCCGAAACTGTTGGTGCGGTTGATGACCCATCTGGCCTCTCTCAAGCCCTGCGCATCGCGCGCTTTTCCGGCATCCACAAGTTTCTTTTCCGCCTGTTCGCGGGCGCTCTTGAAGGTCGGCGTGTTTCGAAAATTGTAGAAGTAGGTGTAATTGGTCTCGGGCGTGTAAAATCCGAGAACTTCGGGACTGGGTTTGAAGCCGCCGCGAATGCCCTGTGAGTATTTGGCGTAGTCTTCGAATTCATTAAAGAAGTGGGTTATCATTTTCTTATTGGGAGGCTCGATCGGCGCGCCGAGCGCCTTGCAATACTTGCCGCACGAACGATACGTCCGTTCGATGGCGTGGCCGAAAACGCCGACATCCTCCTCGCTGGTGTCATAGAAAATTGAATAGTGCAGGGTTCGCTTGATTTTGAAGTTTTCGCCGAGGGATTTCTGGACTTTCTTTTCCGCCTTTTCGTCGGGCGCTACGTCCTTCATCTCGAAACTGCCGGAGCCCTTTGACGAAGTCTTCTCGGATCGCTCGTCGCTCTTGCCGGAGCTCTTCCGTGATTTCTTCTTCTTTTTTGATTTCTTGTCGCCGGTGCTCGACTTGGTTTCCTTTTCATCGTCGGCGCGCACGGAATTCGACGTCCACGGCAAGATGGCGATCGATATGGCAAAAACAAGAACGACAAAACCCGGAATCACGAAACGAGAATAACGACGAAGCATGTGAAGGCCCTCGACCTACTGCGGCTATCGACCTCGACAGAGTATCGATCGACAACTCAATTATGCGTAACTATGCAGGCCGACGATGTAGAAGTTGACGACCCACCAGTTGAACTGCATCGCCGCGAAAGCAGCGACGCCCAATACGCTCGCCCACAGTGCCCGCCGTTTGGTGACGAAGCGGACATGCACCAAAATAGCATAAACCAGCCATGTATTCAAAGCGAATACTTCCTTGGGATCCCACCCCCAGGGGCGGCCCCATGAATAGTCGGCCCAGATTGCCCCAAGGACGATTCCTACAAACAGTGCCACCATCGCGATATACATCAGCACGCGGTGGGCGAGATCGAATTCCTCCAGAATGTCCTTTTCCACTGGAAAATCGGACGCCCGCACGCCGGCGGGCGCCGCGGGCCCTGAATTTCCGCCGAAAGCCATGAAGAGGCCGCGCGTCACGAGAGCGAGCGCGGTCATGGACAGCACAAGGGCGCCGATGAATTGCAACGTGAGGACGGCCGCTTCGCTGGTCGCGCCGATCGCGCCGAATGCTCGGGTCGAAATCGACGAGGCCGATTCGAATTTCCCCATGTAAGCTAAAACCAGGCAGAGAATGGCGCCGATTTGCGCGCCGATGGTGTGTTGCGCCAGCGCGACCTTGTCACGAATGGCGGAAACGAACAGGTAGCAGTTGGCGGCGACGAATGCCAATGTAATGACACCATAACTGGCGATGATGAGCACCGTATGAATGCGAAGCATGATGTCGTCGAGGATGGGCATCACGTTCGATGTTGTTGTTCACCTGATCCGGCAGCAGTTCGGGCAGGGCCAGCGAGAAGAAGCCGAGAAACGCGGACGCCAGCAGATACACGCGCTTCCGGGTGAACAGCTCCAGAAGCAGGCCGAGCATCGATGCGATCCACGCGCTCGACACAACCGCTTCATACATGTTGGCCACCGGCACGCGGCCGACCACCTGCCAGCGAAGCCACAGGTCGTAGCCGTGAAGCCCCAGTGCAGTCACCAGTAAAGCCAGTCCCGTCCAACGCGCCCAGGGGTAACGGGTGGCGACGGCGAAGATCGACACAAAAAATGCGAGAATGTAGACGCCCCAGCCCTTCTTGATGAGTTCATACCGGCGATATTTCATTTCGGTTTCGCGCGACAGTTCTGTTGGATAAAGTCCGGCCGGGGCGAGCTTCGGCAGTGTCTCATTCAGTGCCGCAATGCCGGCATTTATGCCCTTGACATCACGGGCGACCCATGACCGGCCGAACTCTCGAAATGCCTTGAAGGCGGTTTCGGCCTGGTCAATTGAAAGCCCCGCGGCGCTTCGATCTTTTTCCTTCAGGAGCGCGCTGAAGGGAATCCAGGGCGTTTCGCGTTTTCCGGAAGGGCAGGGAACGACCGTAAACATGGCTTGCAGACGCTCGTAGCAGTGTTTTGCGCGGCCAAGCCGGCCCATCGCCCTGTTCTTCATCACTTCACCGGACAGTTCTTCAATCCGATGTTGCACCGCGGGCGAGGTGATGAAGTCGTGGCTGACTCGTTTGCTCTTGTAAATCTGACTGCGCTCGTCGTCGGTGACGGCAATGGGGTGCATCGTCAGGTCTCGCAACACGCCGAGGTCTTTCACATAAAGCAGCGGCCGATCATTGTATGCATCTGCATTGAAAAGCAGTTCAATGGCGGCAGCCACCGGATCGAGGCCTTCAAATGTGCCGGGGCCGTAGATTTCACCGACCATCTTGCGCGACCACGAATCGACAGTCGAATATCGCCAACTGTTGTTGTCGAGCATGGCGAGGCGGCCAAGGGTGCCGATATCGATTTGATTTTGTATGTCGCGCAGAGATGCCGCCGGGCTTGGAGCTTGTTCCGATGCCGGGGCGTCCATTGAAATCGCCGCGATGACGACCAGCGTTGCGGCGACGAAATGCGTCCAAGCCGTTCGTTTAGCCTTCGGTGCGGGCACTTTGATAGGAATTTGAAGTACGTTCATAGCCTATGTTCCTCTGGCCGCGCTGCCGAGCATCTGTATTTGGGCCTTGCGGCGCCGAACCAGCACGGGCTTGATCGAAAAGGCATAACTCATGCCGAGCGCAATGAGTGCACCTGATGAGCATCGTCCAGACGCCGCGGCGATTGCCGACACCCAGAATCGTCCACGACTTGTGATCGCCTGCGGCCTGCGATTGGAAAAAGGTCCAGTCGCCGATGGTGTTTGTGTTATTTAAGTACGCTTTTCCAAGTTTGGTCTGACCCGTTTCGGGGTCGCGATATCGGAAATGGCTGGTCCATTCGCGGGCCTGCATTTCGCCGGATAGAGGTCGGTCTGAAGTCGCCAAGCGTCAGCGACGTGGGCAGCGGGCGGATCGTGCGGCCATAGATAAAACTGATCTGTTCAATGCGTGGCACGCCGTTGACGGTGGTCGAAGCGACCTGATCGAGAAAATTATCGGTATTGTATTGACTGAATGGAACCCAGACATGTTTCATCCAATCGCCTTCCTTCGCCTTTAGCAACAGGCGAACGGCGGAGCGGCTACGCTTGACATCCATCAGCGAGCGGCGATTTTTCTCGGGAATGACGACCGGAACGGTCTCGAATCGGGGCATTTTGTGGAACTCGCGCAAGGTGAGCTCGCCCCCGGCCATCTTGAACGGCTCGTTTTGTTTCAAGACATGAACGCTGCGGGCGCCGCCGATGGCGGTGTGAACGAGCGTCGGCGCCAGGTTTTCGCCCGTGACAATAAGCAGATGATCCGTGCTCGCGTCGACATAGCTGAGTTCGATGTTGTCGTCGACGAGATCTCGGGCGGGATCGACCTTCTTGCCGCGTTTTTCGGGATCGGGATTCGATTGGGGGTACCGGTCCTGATTGAGCTGTGGAAAACGCTGCATCACCGATCGCTGAAATTCCATGGTCGGCGATTTCACGACGACAAGCGCGATCGGCGTTTTTGCGTTTTGAAAACCGGGCGTCATGAGCGGCCAACTGGGTCGAAGCTCGTCGATGGTAAGCGTGTAGTCCGTGCCTTCGAACTGAATGACCTGGCCGGCTTCGACATCGAATGTCCTGCGGATGTTCTTGTCCTTCACAAAAACACTTAGAACATGCCTGCCGTTGATCGGCTGCGTAAAGACGGGATCGACCGCGGTGGCACCGCCGACCCATTTCAATTCCGCGCGCAGGCCATCGTGAAATTCAACCATGGCATGTTCGGGGGCTTCTGAGATGAGCCATTCGGAATGGCGGTCGCCGCCGTGGACATAATCAATCAGCGCAAGCGGGAAGAGCTTATCGCCGCCCGGCAGCGCCGTCGGCTGAATTTCGGTATATGGAAGAAACCCGTCGACTTGAATGGTGAAGGGCCAGTCATTCGCCTGGGTGGATGCGGGATCGATCACATCAAACGGCATGCGCCAGCGTTCGATCAGGGGAATGGCCGACAACGGCCGCGACTTCACTTCATTGCCCTCGGTGTCCCTGATCGGCGTGAGGTCCCGTCCGCGCGGATCTTCGTCGGCATATTGCACGAATCGTTCGTTGTAATAGGGCAGAGCGGGAAGCTCGAAGTGAGCCCATTTTGCGCGATCGTTGCCAAACGGAATGATAAGTGCCGGCGTGGTGTCGTCGTAGAAATAGGATGCCTCATCCGAACCTGAGAGCATCAGCACGAACCGATCGCCAAACGAGGCGATGCGGCCGCCGCCTTCCGCCGCATCTTCAAGTGTCAGGGTAATGGTCTCCTCGGGTGCGGCGCCGGACTTGGCCTTGAGCGTGACACGGGCGGCGGTCGTCATTCCTTCGTGCTGGACATCCGTCACCTCGATTCGCTGCAAGCCGCCGAGCATGGGGGCGTTCTGCTCCCAAACTTCACCGATGATGGCCGGAAAGTTCGCCAGTAGCGCCTGATCACGGTTGGCCTGGAGACGTTCGCGCGAAAGGACGCGTATGTTCGGCGTGCCGAGCCAGATGTCGCCTTCGATTTTGTTTCCAAAGTAAACGACCGATCCGTAGCAGAGCAGCAGGAGGCCCGTGTGAACAGTCAGCACGCCGGCGTTGATGCGGTTGAACTTGATGCGCCGAAGGGTGGCCACGGTGAGGTTGATGCAAAACAGGACGATGAGTATGAAAAAGATACGGTGGTTAAAGTACTGAAATTCCGTCAGCTCGAAGCGGTGGCGAAAGCCGGGTATGGCCGATCCGAGCGTGCCGTAAAGCAAAATGGCGGCAATGAGAAAAATGCCGAGACGGATGCTGTTGAAGAAATCCGCGACGGCACGAAACGGTCCTCGCGGCCGATTGCGGACGGCAGTTGTGCTTTGGAGTGGCGCATGCATAGACCGGGTATTGTATCGCAGAATTCGCCGGTCGCCGATGCCGTGTTGGGGAATGCGGAAAATGGCCCAATAATTGGGAGCAAATTGTACCCGTGCCGTCATTTTCACCTTGACCGCCGACTCAATATGCATGGTTCAGTATTCTTGAAAGTGTGGTCCTGTGGATTGGTCCACATGGCACGCCGGAGCCGTAGTTCTGTCTTAAGCCCCATCCGCAGCCGGGCTTCTGAATTGTTGTACAATCATTGACATGGTTGAAAAGCGTTTATCGATTAGGGCCGCCCGCCGTGCAGTTTTGTTCATGTTTCTCTTTTGTGCGCTTACTTCCATCGCAGCGGCGCAGGCACCGGCCAAGACGGGCGATTGGTTGCGTTATGTTCCGGGTGATGTTCGTTTTTATGTCGAGGTCCGCGACCTCGTCGATCTGCGTCGACGTCTGCAACGACTGGGCATTTGGCACACCGTTCGAGAACTGGCCGACGCCGATGGGCGGACGACCTCGCAGCCGACATCCCGCCTGCCGGGCCTGGACGACGAACAAGCCATCAGTCAGTTGATTGGTCGTCGTGGCGCGTTGTTTGCGCCGACTTCGGCCGAATGGAAGGGCGGCGTGCTCTTCGCCGAGTGCAATGGGCCGCAGGAAATTCAGAGATGGCGCGTGCAGTGGGCAGCGCGGCGGCAGGCGGACGTGGGCCCGGTGCAGTGTTATGTGCTTGAGGGTGATTTGCGAATGGCGGTGCTCGGCAACCTGATCGTGCTGGGGCCGGCTGAAGACCGCTTGAATCTATGGGGCAGGTCGGTGCAACTGATGTCCGGCCGCGCCGGCTCGAATCTGCGCGGACAATCTGAGTTTGCCTCGTTGTCGGCACGGCTGTCTGGGGATCATGACGGCATCGGCTTTGTGGCTTGGGAGCCCGGCGACCCATTTGCGCTGGCCGGTTGCGAGCGCATGTTGCTGGGATTCTCGCTGGACGAATCCCAGCTTCATTGCGAAATCCACGGACACCGGCCCCATGCCGGGGAAAAGCCGGTGCCGACCGATCCGGCGGTGTTTGAGCGGCTGCCGGATGACACGCTGGCGGCATGGTCGGATAGCTTGTACCGGCCGGCGGCGACGCCAAAGAAGGCTCGGCCGTCCTGCTTGATGATTATTCGCCACTTGGGATCTTTCTCGGCATGTTTGCCAGCACATCAAACCCTACGGGCAATACTGCAAAGAACCTGGGTCCGCGTTACACGGTCGCGGTCTGCCCGGAACTGGTCAAAAGAGGCGATGACCAACCGCGTACGCCTGTGCTGGTGTTGCTCATGGATGCGCGAAATGCAGGCATGGTCGCGGAACAAATGGAGCACATTCTGGATTTCGTAACGATGGTGGCCCGATTCGCAATGATAAAGCCGGGGGATCGCATTCCCAGCTTCGGAACGGAAAAGCGAATGATCGATGGCCATGAAGTGCGGGTCATTGCACTGGGGAAAGTGCTGGCCGAGCGATTCGATCTACCGCTGCTGCGTTCGATTGAGATTTGCTGGACACCGATGGAAAAGCACCTGATTGTCGCGACGTCAACGGCGCGCATGCAGTCCGTCCTGCGAACATGGCGGGGCGAGGCGGCGGGGCTGCGTCGATCCGATGTGCTGGGCGGAATCGATGAGGCCGAAAGCCCGGTCGTGCAATGGGGTTTTCTACGGGGGACGCAGGCATCCGAGCTGATGCGAAGCTGGTTGCAATTTGTAAGGGTCCATCATCCAGAAGCCTTGAAGGACGAGTGGTGGCAGAATTGGGCCGCCGATCGCACAAGAAAGCGAACGCGCTTTGGCGTTTCGCTCAAGGATTCGCCGGGCGTCGAGGGCGGGGCCGAGGTACTGGAGATCGACGCCGCCTCGCCTGCGGCTGGTTTGTTGCAGGTGGGCGATGTCATCCTCGCGGCAGGGGGCAGGCCGCTGGCGACATCCCAGCCGGCCCTGGAAACGGCGAAACGATACAACGAACGCGGCCGGCAGCGTCTTTTTCGATTGACAGTTCTGCGGGGCGGACGGCGTTTGACATTTGGGGCGGTGGTGGAGCCGCTCGATCTGGCCTCGCTCAAGCATTTGGAGCCGGTTCGCGCCATTCGACAGTTGATTAAGCTGCTGCGCCGCGCGGATTCCGTTCGATTGGTGCGCCGCGGATTGCAGCCGGATTGGCTGCATGTCAGTGTCAGCGTGGATTGGAATCAAGCGGGCGGAGCGACGAGCCGGCCGGGGCGACGGTGAGTGATTGGGTGGTACACTTTTTTGCGCAGGGCCTGCTGCCGCGATTGTGCGTACGATTTCGATTTTGATTCCTATTGCATTTCGCGGTTGTGTGAGTCCGGCGCTGTGGCTCTGGCGTCTCGCCTGGGTATGCACCGCGGGGACGGCGGTGCCACAATCAATCGTGAACCGCTCTATTCCGATTTTGAGAAGTCTGTTGGATTTGATTCGGATGCGGGGCGACTCTACGATAGGGTTTCACGCGAGTGGCGGAATTGGCAGACGCGCAGGATTTAGGATCCTGTACCGAAAGGTGCGGGTTCGACCCCGCCTCGCGTAGTTTGTGACACGCTTCGCGACACCACGCAAGGGCGTGCTAAGTCGCGAAGAATCAACGGGTTGCCTTGATGCCGTGGTTTTTGTGTTCGCGCACTGATTCGCACCATTTCCCGCCATTACGCGAGGTCCAAGTACAACAGGGAGTACAACGGAATTTTCGCCGTTCGTTCCGTTCGCTTGGGCGACCGCGACGGCCTTCTCGCCGGTCAACGTCGGCAACGCCTCGACAGCGGACCGTCCGTCAAGCAATCTCGGATCGGTGTAATTCTTCATGGTCAACCGAATATCAGTGTGACGCGCCAACATCTGCGCCGTCCTGGGTGATGCCTTGCTCATCGACAGCCACGTTATGAACGTCGTTCGCAGGGCGTGAAAATCCACCGTTCGCCCACGGTCATCGGGAATCTGACGACCGCTCGCATCGACCGCAAAGATGCCCGCATGAATGCAATCCTTTACAAACGTCAACCACGTCGGCATGCGCTTGAAAACCAGATCGGTCGGCTTTGCGAATGCGGGCCGGGCCGCCGCCAGTGCATCGGCAAGGTCCGACCGCAATAAAACCGTGTCCGCTCGCTTTGCTTTCGTTGTGGACGCCCGTAACACGATTTCAGGGGTATTGGCATCAAGGTCGATGTCACCCCAACGGAGCGATTTCATTTCGTTCCGGCGCAGTCCGGTGAAGAGCGCCGTCTGATAGATCAACCGACGCGGGCCGCACGTCGCGAGCAGGGTATCGGCTTCGTCGGGGGTAAGCGCGCGACGCACCTTGCGAACATCGCCATTCGCCTCGATTGTGGCGACAGACTCCAACGGATTCTTGTCAGTTAATCGCTCTATCTTGTATGCCCATTGGCACAGGCCGTAGAGCGATGCCCGATGGTCATTCAAGGTTTTGGGCGCGCGTCCCGTTGCGGACAATGATGCCAACGCCCGCGAGACATTCGCTTCGTTCACATCGGCCAGTCGTTCGATTTCACCCCGCATGCACAATGCCTTGATTCTCACGATCGAAAGCCGGATATGCTTCGAGTCTGGAAGCGCAGGCCGCGAAGATGCTTCGCGAACCGGGCAATTACGGTGCGGATCGGCAAGCCCGCCGATTCAATAGCCGGGTCAATCAAGCCCGCGCCTTGCGCTGCAATCGGAGCATGAGTTTTCGCATTTCCTCTTGCGCGACGCCCTTGTCGGCGATGCCTTCGCCGCTCGCCAATTTCAGGGCGTGTCGCTTCGATTCGCCGTCAACCGGGGACGTGTAGGACACCCAATAGTATTTGCCGCGCCGCTTTGTCTTGCGACCGTTCGGCAACTTTGCCACGATGGAAGGCTTGAATACAAACGCCACGATGCACCTGCTTTCAGGCCGTGCGGCCTACTTCACAATTCGGAGTTCAATCCCAACCACGTCGGCCAGTTTCGTCGCCGTGTCCAGTGTCAGCGTTTTTGCCTTCTCGGACATAAAGCGCTGAAGGACAGATACGGGAATCTTCGCCCGCTTCGCAACCGTGTAGGTTGTGAGTCCAGAATCTCGAATGGCCTTACGCACGATGTTATTCCAATTGCTCATACCCGATAAGTGTATACCTCGCAAAGTTTATAGTCAATAGTCTCATGAATCTGATTCATCAAAAGCCATAGCTCGCAATTCACGAAGGGCAAGTAATTCCGCCATTCTCTTGGTCAATCCTCCGCAGTATTCCATGACCGCAGCACGTTCTTCGAACATACTTCTCAAGTCCGAACGCCGATTCCAATCGGACTGCGCGTCGATGAGTCTCAACGCCATTGAATAAGCATACTCTTCCCCTTCGGGGTCACAGGGCAGCACGCCAAAAGTCGCATCCTCCACCGAGGATTTGCAGCCCCTCACCAATTCGGATAGACCGGGGTAACAGAGATGTTGCTCCAATAAATCGGAGTGAGACGAACTGTTGTCCCGCTCCTTCCCAATTCCTAATGGGGCAGCTAGTTTCCAGCAGTCTGCAAGGAAATCTCTACTTCCGGGCTGTTGCCCCGTTGCTCCGGTGAACATAATTCAAATGCCTCCAGCGTCGGCAACCAATCCGCCCCGTTCTCTGGTATCTCTCCCGCCAATTTCCAGCGGGCGGGCTTATTTCCCTTATGTTCCGCCACACACGCAACGGCCCCTACTTCAGCCAATTTGTTCAAGTATTCGTTCGCTTTCGATCGTGCTGTGATAATGCCGTCGTGCAGCGTCACTTCGGACGATGTGAATTCATCATTCCTAAATCGCTCACGCAAACGCTTTGCCAAGTTTATTACAGCCGGTGCCAGGTTGCCGCCAAGCGACCGCCCCAACGGGCCAACCAAAAGCCGGCGGGCGATCACATAGTCGTTTATCGTGGCGTCAATGGTATCACCATGCATCAGTGTATTTTCGCTTCGCTGACGCTGATAAAGCAGGGCAACGGCACGAATCATCGCAAGAGCCTGTTCAAACGCTCGCCTTGCCTGCGGTTTTGTCGGTGGAGTATGACGAGCCAACTCCTCTGCAAATGGGATTCTGACATTAACTCGACGGAGCATGCGCTGTGCCGCATGGTGAATTGCGACAACCTCCGCGACTTCTTTAGCTACACCTGTCACGGCCCGTTTTGCGGCTGCGGTGATGATAGCGAGGGTCTGTTCCGAAGACTCATCCGTTGCAAGGATAAGGCACCGGTTTTGATCTTCGTCGAACACATTGGTAAGGGTCGTAGATTCGACGTATGCAATCGGTTCAGGCTGCCATATCATCGTTGTTGTCAGTTTTCCGTTGGACTTGTCTGTAACTACCTTTCGCAGTTCTCCCGCAGACAACATTTCACGCAAGGCACGAGTTGCTTCGGCTCGATCATCGTCTTGCTTTCGTGATCGCTCGCCGTTCACGACAAATGCATGAATTAGGCTTCCGGGCTTGAGATAGTAAAGCGCATTTGCCGTAATGTCGGTTGCTTTGAGAACGACTTCTGGCGGGAATAACACAGAAACTTGTTCTTCGACATAACTTTTACCGGTACTGGATAGGCCGTGAGTAATCGCGGAGTTGGGCTTGGTGAGCATTCTGGACGTACCCACTATATAGAGTGACGCGCTCAACTCTTCTTCGCCCACCACGCCGCAGGTTGCCACATCTTTCAGTATTGTGTTTATCAGCTTGGGATCACGGAGCATCCTATCCGCATCGCGTTTTACGGCTTCCGGCGTCTCCGACAGGAGCCGCTCACTCTCGCGATCCTTTTCGGCAAGCAGAAATGCGCGGTCCTCTTGCTTCACCTCTTTAGGCTTTTGTTTTTTGGTGGAAGTCGCGGATTCAGCCAGTTTGGTCAGTTCAGCGTTGGCGGACGCGCGAGTCACTGCTTGACACTTCTTATGCAAAGTCTTGGCGAATTCATCACGGGCCGCTGGGTCTAGGATGTCAATTTTTCTGCAATCCAGAAGTTTGTCGCCGATTTTGGCGGTTACTTTGATCGATCCATGTCGATCTAGAGGTTCATGTTCAAGAAGAAGCGCCTTCACGATTCAACACCTCCTTCTTGACCGATAGGCATCATCCAGCTTTTCTCGAAGATGAACCCACCGGTAAGCCCTGCATCGATTGTGTAGACAACAGAATCGCAGCCCGAGCGCACTCCAAACGACCATGACGGACGTGTCACTACGGCCGTCGCCATGATCGGGATTGAACGGGCATAATCCGAGAATGAGTCGCACCGCCCCATTTGAGCAGGGTTTCAGTGCCTTTACCTCGACACCTTTAGACTCCAGCCAGGACCGGAGCGTCTCAGGCGACTCGGCAAAATGGCTCCGGTGCCCCTGATAGACAGGCCGTGAGATAATGGGAATCTCCACTTTATACTGGGGTACGCGACGAGCGTCGTCCGGCTCAATTTGCAAGATCGCATCGATGGTTGCATCAGGCGACAACCAACCGCATTCACCGAACATGCGCGCCCACGCAGCCCGCTTGTAGTGACGTCCGGGCAGGCGCAGCCAGTTTCCAAATTCGCTCGGTCCGATGGATGGCTGCTTGGGAAAAGTCTCGACGAAATCGTTGCCCACAATTTTCTTGAGCATTCCGTAAACTCGTTCGGAAGGCACCGGGGAATCAAAGTAAATCCAGCCGTGGATTCCACCCCGCCCGTCAGACTGGAATAGATGCAGCCGGAATTTGAGATCAGCGGCTGCCTCCCGAATCATGAGAGCCTTTCGAAGGTTTCCTCCGATGTCTTGCCCCTCATGATCGTCAATATCAATCGCACCCCATCGGCTAGTCCCAGAAATTGGGTTAATTGCGTGGACACCAACGAGGTCTTGATGATCGGGAGCCATAAAGTGGCGACTAAGTGTGGCGACATCATTTGGCGTCCAATTTCTATCGGTACTCTTTCGCGTTGTGACGTGATACTCACCGGTATCGTCGCGCCAATAACCGCCGCGGGAGTCGGGACGATTAAAAACGCAAAGCTCCATCAATCGTTCGGCTAGATCGGGGGCAGCATTTTGCCAAACGCGCAACGCAACATTTGAGGCATCATGCGGGTAATTGTGTACTTGTTTAATAGTCATTTTGCCGTCCCTTCTTGCGCGATACGTAAGATGTCCTCGATCCTGAACCGAGTCGAACGGCCGATTTTGACCGGACGGAGTACGCCGCGAGATTGAAGGGAATTTATCGTTCGCGTGCTTAGCGAGAGCAACCGCGCGGCCTCGCGACTATTGACTAGGACCGGTGAGGACTGGACGACTTCGATTTTCATTGGGATGGCTCCACGTTTGGCGCGACAATTCGCATCACGTGAAAGAATGCACCATGACAAATTGAGATAATGATGTAATTACACGGAATTTTCGCGAGCTTGCGAAAAGCCGCGTTGCCGGGCATGAAGCACGCGAAAATGCACGAGAGCTTTTTTTTGAAGCCGAGTTGTAATTACAGTCTATTAACGGCGAGTTGCTGGCAAGCGATGACAAAGTTGGCCACAGAAGAGGTCTTGTAGGTGTATCGCTCGCCCTGGCTGACTCGCTTCCCGGCGTCGCGCCATTGAAAGCACTTCTGATACTTGCCGTCGCCTTTGGTTCGCCACCGGTGAAGTGCAGTGTTGAGTTTATTGATGGCTTTGAAGTCCTGAATGCTGTACATGCGGGCAATTTCGGCGATGGATCGGAATTCGTTGTCCATTTCGGGACTGGGGGTCCGCTTGGCGGTCACACCACTCACCGAAATGCCCTCCAAGGATTCTTGATCCGGCGCCATCACGTTTTTTTTCGGCTTGGGCGGCGTTGTTTGAATCGATCGGGTCGCAGGGTTAGTCGGTGTTTCACGCGCGCCTTCTTCCGCCAGTCGTTCGCCACGATCGGAACTTAACGACCGATCGTCGTCTGGGAATTCACCTTCATCTTTGCCATCCGTGGCGCTTAATCGAATTTGAGCCGCTAATAGGTCTTTCTTCAGTGACGGCCACTGTTCCATTGCCATCCAAGCGGTATCTGGGTTCGATGCATCCACAGCGAGATTCAACACTGCACGCGGTTCGAGTCCGTAGGGTCCGAGCTGTATCACAGCCGCCTTCGCCTGAGCAACGATCTTCTCTTGGAGTCTTTCCGATTGGTTGACAAGCACTTGAGCGAGTGACTTGAGAGTCTCATCCTCTGTACCAAACGCGCTAATTCTAATGTTGTGTTGGCGCCGGAAATTGTCGAAGAGCGCGTCCGCCGTTCTGATAAACTTGTCCAGCGGTGACTTGATCGCACGATGGCGGCGTTGCATTACATGATCCTCAACGGGTCGCGTCGTGGCGACCTGCCCGGATCATGTAAAGGCAGATCGCCACGGCCGCGCTTGGCGGGTAATTACTCCGCCGTCCCGTTCTAGTTGTTGTATCGTTTTCGAAGCTTATTCGCCCGCGAGCGAATCATCCTCATCACTTCTTTCGCCGCGTCGGTATCGCCGAGAAGACTGTCATAAACCAGCAAGAACCAAGTCTGCGCGACGCCGGCGCGAATCACGGCTTCCGGTGGCGTCGTTCTAATGGCCTCGCGCCACGCTCGCGTCTCGCGCGACACACAACCTTTGCGCTTAAATCCACCGTGGCCGCGCCGAAATTGTCCATTTGAGTATCGCTGCAACGAATCCACCGGGGGGCATTCGGCAATATGTTGACGTGAATCAAGCACTTACGCATCCTTGCGACTGAACTGACCACAATATTTTATGGCCGATTTATGGAAATTGATACTGGGAATTGCATGGTTCGGACATCGGCTTCAACAAATCACACCCCGATTGCCCACCAGCACTGAAACTCCGTCAACCGTCCGGTTTCGGGCAAGTGCTTGGCACTCTTTGCCCAAATCGCCAACACAAGCAAGGCGACGCACCACCTCGAATCGCTTTGCAGCGTGCCGAATTACGCGATACACTGTAATTCAATGCGGGTCGGCGTCAGGGGAATAGCAAATCGGCCAAAGCCCTCGATTCCGCCAACGCGCAGACTCCGAGGGTATCGGCATGAACGACGACCCGGCAAAAAACCCCGCCGAACTCTTCATCGTCGATAACAGCGATGCAGACTGGAAAGTGCGCCAATATCTCCACGATTGGTGCGAACTCTCCAAATCAATCGACATCGCAACCGGCTATTTCGAAATCGGCGCGTTACTCTGTCTCGACCCTGCATGGCAGAAGGTGGACGAATTCCGAATTCTCATGGGCGACGAGGTTTCCCAGCGGACCCACCGGGCTTTCGCCGAAGGGCTCGCCAGAATTCAAGCCCAACTTGATGCCAGTATAGAGTCTGAGAAAGAAAAGAACGACTTTCTGACCGGCGTACCGGCCATCGTCGAAGCGCTGAAGCCAAACGGCAAAATCAAATGCCGGGTCTATCGAAAGAACAAGTTCCACGCGAAGGCATACATCACCAAGGCGCGGCAGGAAGTCATCGGTTCGTTCGCGCTCGTCGGCTCTTCAAACTTCACCTATCCGGGCCTCAACGACAACATCGAGCTAAACGTCCAGCTTGCCGGTAGGCAGGTTCGCACGCTGCAAGACTGGTACGACACGCATTGGAACGATGCCGAAGACGTGACGCCCGAAATCCTCCGCGTCATCGAACGTCACATCCGTGAGTATTCGCCATTCGAGGTCTATGCGAAAGCGCTTGCCGAGTTCTTTCGCGGCCACGAAATGACCGCCGATGAATGGGAAAAATCGGAATCGAGAATCTACAAAATCCTCGATCAATATCAAAAAGAAGGATATCACAACGTTCTCAAGATCGGCGCGACTTATGGCGGCGCATTCCTCTGCGACGGCGTCGGTCTCGGCAAGACGTTTATCGGCATGATGCTGATTGAGCGGCTGATTCGCGACCGCAAGCGTGTGATGCTGCTCGCGCCCAAGGGCGCTCGTGAAGCCGTTTGGGAGCCCGCGCTACGCAAGTACCTCCCTCACCTTTACGGCGATTTTTCCAACCTTGTCGTCTTCAGCCATACCGACCTTCAACGCGAAGGCGATTTCCCGGAACGCTTCGAACGCATGAAGCAAATGGCTGACGCCATCATCATCGACGAGGCCCACCACTTCCGAAATCCCGGCACGCTCGGCCAACCCACCTATGACTTCGACGCCACGCCCGAGCCGGGCAAGATTCCGGGCAAGGGCAAAGTCCGGCCGTCGAGATACCGTCAACTCTACGACATCATTGAAGGTCCGGGCGGCATCAAGAATGTCTTCCTCCTGACGGCCACACCGATCAATAACGCCCTTGCCGATTTCCGCCACATGGTCGAACTCTTCTCTCGCAAGGTAGACACCTATTTCAACCGGGTCGGCATCCACTCGATGCGCGGCCACTTCGTCAAGATGGAGCGGGACCTCAAACGATTGACGAACGAACAATCCACTGACGGCGACAATACAACCAACCTCGTTGAGGCGGAAAAGATTCTCACGGACGATCCTCTATTTCATTCGCTCGTAGTCCAGCGAAGCAGAGCCTACGTCCGGCAGAGTCAATTGCAGCGCGGCGCAGGTGTCGCGAACTTTCCCATTCGAGAAAACCCCAAGGTGGCGAGTTATTCCGTCAAGAAGACGTATGGCAAGCTGTTGGATTCCATCGAAGCCGCCTTCAACAAGAACAAGCCTTTGTTTGTTCTGGCCCTCTACTATCCGCTCGGCTACTACAAGGGAAAAGACGCATCGGTCGACACGTTCACCGAAAACCGCCAAAAGCAGGTCGTCAGCCTCATTCGCGTTCAATTTCTAAAGCGATTCGAAAGTTCCGCCCGCGCATTCGAGCGATCCTGCGAGCGGCTGCTCGTTCGCCTGCTCGCATTCGTCACTCGACACACAGAAACCGATCATGAGAAAAAGAGGCTTGAACGATGGATGCGAAAGCCGCACCACAGCGACATTCTGGATTTCATCAAAGAACACGCGCACGAACTGTGGGGCGGAAGAGAAGATGACGAGGCGAGCGAAGACCTCGTGTCCGATGAACTGCTCGAAAACGTCGAGTATCTCGATCGCGATGAATACGATGTCGAGACCATGCTGAATGATACATACGACGACTTAGACCAGGTCATGGCATTCATTCAGGAATTCAGCAAGTTCAAGCCCAAGGACGACGACAAGCTCAAAGCCTTGCTCAAACTGTTGAAGACCGATCCGGTCCTCAGCAAGAATAAAGTCCTCATCTTCACCGAATTCGCCGATACGGCCCGTTATCTCGAAAACGAACTTCGCGCAGCCAACCTCGACGAAACCCACGGCAACATCGAACGCGTAGACAGTAGCAGCAAGAAAAAGCGAGGCGACATCATTAGGGCCTTCGCCCCTTACTACAACGGAGCGACATCGGCCGAACTCGGCCCCACCGAGATTCGCATCCTTATTTCAACCGACGTGCTTTCTGAAGGTCTCAATCTTCAGGATGCTACACGCCTCATCAATTACGACATTCACTGGAATCCGGTCCGGCTCATGCAGCGCATCGGCCGCGTGGACCGCCGGCTCAATCCCGACGTCGAAAAACAGCTTGTCGCCGACCATCCCGATCAGGCCCCGCTTCGGGGAAAAGTCGCCTTTTGGAACTTTCTTCCCCCGGACGAACTCGACGACTTGCTGCGCCTATACAGCAAGGTCTCACACAAAACCCTGCGCATCTCTCGTACATTCGGCATAGAAGGAAAAAAGCTGCTGAGACACGACGACGATTACGAAGCGCTCAAGGAATTTAACGAGCAATACGAAGGCTCGACCTCGCCGGTCGAAGCGATGCATCTCGAATATCAGGCGTTGTTGCAGGCCGATCCGGCGCTTGAGGGCCGACTGAAAGCGTTGCCCGGTCGAGTGTTCAGCGGGAAAAAGCATCCGACCGATGGTGCATCGGCCGTCTTTTTCTGCTACGCCCTCCCCGCCAAACCGCTCCGCGAATCCGAGCCAATCGCCAAGTCCGCAGCAGGCGCGTCGGCCGGGGCAAACGGCGCGTCTCCCGGCGAAATGAGTGCATGGTCGGTCGAACTCGGCCCGGTGAACTGGTATCTCTACGATCTCGCAAACGAGAAGATTCTCGAAGAACCGGGCGAAATCGTGGCGTTCATTCGCTGCACCCCGACACGCCGCGACATTGCACGATGAAGCAGCCCAAGCCTCAGACATCCGCAAGAAGATCGAAACGCACATCCGAAACACATATTTGAAAAAGTCCAAGCCCCGGTCGGCCAGAAGCCGGTTCTTCGATGCTGGATGAATTGATATGAACGCAAACAGGCTTGAAGTTCAAATCGATTCATCGGGACAGCCGTTTGTCCATATTCCCAGCCCGAACGATGAACACGTCCGCGCGACATTCATCGGCAAGGAGAAGGCCGGATACAAGCGGGACTCATTACGAATTCAGATTCGAGGTTCCAACGGCATGTTGCGACCCGGTCCCGAAGTTCCCGTCGAATTGCTCGGCAGTTTCTTCGCCGCAATCGTTGATTTGGTTCCACCCCAAAGGCCGGAGAATCGGGAATGAGCAGAAACGGCCGCGACGATCTACGCGACATTCGCACAATCGCCCAACTCGTGAAGTATCTACGCGACGAATTGGAATGGCCGATCGAGTCGAACGATTTCGATGCAATCACATTTGACTATGACCCAGCCACCGAACTCGGCCTCGACGCCAAAACCGCTGCGAAAGTACAAGAGGTCAAACAGCTTCGTCCCTTTGCCGACGATCAGCCGTGGGGCATCTTTTTCGTCAAGTTCGAGCCCAAGCGCCTGCCCATCGTCGCTCTTCGCCGAATGCTCGCCGGTCTCGTCGTTAAGAAGCGAGCCTCAGCCAAGAAGGCGGAACTCGCGGCATGGCAGCTAAATGATTTGCTTTTTATCTCTCAATTCGGTGAGGGCGAAGAACGCCAAATCAGCTTCGCCCATTTCGCGGAAGAAGGAGGCGACCTGCCGACGCTCAAGGTTCTTGGTTGGGACGGCGACGACACGAATCTGAAAATCGAATTCGTCGAGCGCGAACTCAGGGAGAAACTGCGCTTCGCGCCCGGGGACGAAGAAGACCCCAATGCATGGCGTGCCCGCTGGTCTTCCGCTTTCACGCTGCGCGTCCGCGAAGTGGTTAAGACCAGCAAGGAACTCGCCGTCGAGCTCGCCCATCTGGCCCGTGCCGCATTCGACGCAAAGTTAACAGTGCCCTCGCAATCGAGACCGACAAAGGTCCACTGCGAAAGCTGGTCAGCGCTTTCCGCGAGAGTCTCATTCACGACCTGAAAGAAGATGACTTCGCCGACATGTACGCGCAGACGATCAGCTACGGCCTACTCCAGCGGCCGGACTGCAACTCTATTCTGGTGCGGGCGAACCGATTCATCTCTAGCCGACCGGCTCGTCGAACTGGTCCCGCGCACAAACCCCTTCCTGCATGAACTCTTTGAGGCATTCCTTCACGTCGGCGGGCGGCGCAAGGGAAAAAGCAAAAACGGCCACATCGACTTCGACGAACTCGGAGTTGGCGAAGTGGTGGAACTGCTGAACGGGGCCAAGATGGACGCGGTCCTGCGCGACTTCGGCAACCGCAATCCCCAAGAAGACCCGGTCATTCATTTCTATGAGCTATTTCTTAAGGAATATGACGCCAAGAAGCGGATGCAGCGCGGAGTTTTCTACACACCCAAGCCGGTCGTTTCCTACATCGTGCGCAGCGTCCACGAACTCCTGCAAACTGAATTCGGCCTTGAAGACGGCCTCGCATCGACTGTCACATGGTGCGAAATGGTCAAGAAGCATAAGGGCCTCAAACTTCCAATCCGAAAGCCGAAGAACCCGGCGAATCCCGATTCAAAAGACGAATTCGTATCGCCTGACTCGCCATTCGTGACGATTCTCGACCCCGCCACCGGCACGGCTACGTTTCTTGTCGAAGTCATCGACATCATTCACAAGACCATGAAAGCCAAGTGGCTCAAAGCAGGCCAAACCGAGATGTTCGACATCCCCAGGCTTTGGAACGAGTATGTCCCCAGGCATCTGCTCCCGCGCCTGCACGGCTTCGAGCTGATGATGGCCCCTTACGCCATCGCCCACATGAAGATCGGCCTCAAGCTCGCCGAGACCGGCTACAAGTTCGGCTCCGGCGAGCGCGCCCGCATCTACCTCACCAACGCCCTCGAACCGCCGCTGGATTTCTCCGACACCTTCGAGCAGATGGCCCCGGGCGCGCGCACGAGGCGAAGGCCGTCAACGACGTGAAACGGCATCAGCGGTTTACGGTGGTGATCGGAAATCCGCCCTACTCGGTGCTATCGGCGAACCTTTCCGAGACCAGTCGCCGAATCGTCGACCGCTACCGCTATGTTGATGGGCAGAAGATTGAGGAACGAAGCATGCTCCGCTTGGAGATGCACTTGCAGGACGACTACGTCAAGTTTCTGGCACTGTCGCAGAATATTTTGAGCGATGCGTCCAATGGCGTATTTGGCTTCATCACGAATAGCGGCTATCTCGACAACCTAACACTGCGCGGGGTGCGATTCTCATTGCACGAATATTTTGAGCGCGCGAAGATTTTGAATCTGCATGGAAGCCGTCAGCGAAGGGCGTCGCAAGGCGAATCGGACGAGAATGTGTTCGACATTGAACAGGGGGTCGCGATCTTTGTTGGCTCTTCGAAGATCAAGCTCGACAGCCGGGAAACATATGAGTACCGCGATGTCGTCGGCTTGAGAGACCAGAAGTATAAGCTGCTTTTGAGCGAGACTGCTGCGTCGGTGGGCAACAAATCGCTTTCGCCGAAGTCTCCTCAGTATTTCTTCGTACCACGCGACGATGCTGGGCAAGACGAATATGACAAATGGGTTTCAATCGTTAATGCGATGCCAGTCAATATCAGCGGGATTGTGACGGCGCACGATAACTTGGTGGTCGACTTCGACGACCAGCGGCTCATCGAGAACGCCGCGACCTTGCGCAATCGCGCGCTAAGCGATGACGACGCACGGGAGAAGCTTGCTGTCAAAGACAACGCAGGCTGGAAGCTGAAATCAGCGCGAGAAGCGATGAGACGCACCAATTCGGATGCGCCTTACCTGAAACCTTACGCTTACCGGCCTTTCGATGTCCGCAGGATTTACTACCACGGCGATCTGGTCTGGTGTGACCGTCGCAATGTGATGTCTCACACCATTGCTCGTGACAACGTCGCAATTGCAACTTGCCGGCAGCTGGCGCGGCTCCCATGGGAACACGTTTTTGTCACGCGGAACCTTCAAGACGACTGCCTGATCTCGAATCGCACGCGCGAGCGTTCTTATCACTTTCCCCTATTTCTACACGGAGATAGCCGTCAGCGCGGAATGCAGACGCAGCTTTCGTTCAACGATGGGGGACAGCAACCGAATTTGTCGCAGGCTTTCCTTGCAAGCCTGAGAGCTGCAATCGGGGGTGAATCGGCTTCAGCCGAAGATGCTTTTCACTATGTCTATGCCGTGCTGCACAGCCCTGCTTACCGAGCTAAGTATGCCGAGTTTCTGAAGATTGATTTCCCGAGGATTCCGCTTCCTCGTGAATCGGAATTGTTTCACCCGATTGTGCGACGCGGCGCTGAGCTTGTCGCGCTGCATCTTCTGGAGTCGCCACGACTGGAGGGACCGATCACCGTAGTTAAGGGTTCAGCCAAACCGCAAGTCGAGAAGCCGTTCTACGCCGACGGCACGGTCTGGCTAGACAAGGCGCAGACGTGCGGCTTCGTCGGCGTGCCGGAGGACGTCTGGAACTTCCAAATCGGCGGCTACCAGGTCTGCGCCAAGTGGCTCAAGGATCGCAAGGGCCGCACGCTCTCCAAGGACGACATCGCCCACTACCAGAAAATCGTCGTCGCCCTCCACGAAACCATCCGCCTCATGAAAGAAATCGACGAAGTAATCGAAAAACACGGCGGCTGGCCGGGAGCGTTTGTGACCACCAAATAGCGACAAGAGAAAGAAAGGGCGCGAGTCGCATTAACATTGAACGAGGTAGTCCAATATGACTTCACATGCACCGGGCAGTAACGAAAGCAAGATCATGGACTTTCTGCACGAGCATGTATTTGATCCAATCCTCGCATCTCCGAATGCATCCGCGTCCCTGAAATCCGGCGTCCGCGTGACGATTGCCCGAATGAACCGTCTTGATGCTGGTGGAATGGTCAGATACTTCTGGTCGGCTGTCGCAGGCACCGAGCGCAGCATCGACTTTGCTGACGAGATTAAGCGGCAGGGGTTTAAGGGGTTCGAGGACTCTCACATACTGGAGGAGTTTCGGAGGCACTTCCCGAAGTACGCATTTCCACATTAGCGTTTCCTTCGAATCAAGTTTCAATGCATGGGAGATAGCGGCAAATGAGTGACACGCCAGAACAACCAAGACAGTCGCCACCATCCGTGCCCGCTGGCGCAATTCAGTTTGGTAGTCACATCATGGCATTCGTCGATTTGCTCGGTCAATCGGCGACTCTCTCTAAGTGGAATTTCGTGCCCAAGACTCCTGAAGACCGCAAACGATGGGAGGAAGCAGCGTCGGATTCAATGGGCCGAGTAATGCGATGGCGCGAACAATTCGAAAAAACGTTCATCTTTTTCTTGTCTCAGCTTAACAAGACCGAAGTCGAGGCGGCAAAAATGTTGCCTGAGAGTGTACGATGGGAGTTTGACAGGCTTCGCGAAACCAGTCTCCGGAAATCTCATTTTTCTGACACAATGATCTATTACTCACCGCTTCAGAATCAGCATGGTCACTACCAAACGAGCAATGTGCTGGCGATGTTCACGACTTGCGCAGCCTCATGCTTGCCGCATTGACTGAAGGAACCGTATTCCGCGGCGCAATCGAAATCGGAATCTTGGGACACTTCGTAGAAGGCGACCCCTACGGCCCCGTCATGCTCGACGCGCATCATCTTGAAAGTAAAGTCGCGCAATACCCACGATTGGTAGTTGGCCCTGGTGTGATGAATTACTTGGATGCTATCAATCGACAAACTGGCACTCATTTCGCCATTCAAGCGACGAAGGCTGGAGCACAGGAGTGCCGTCGGTATCTCACCCAAGACGAGGATGGAAAGTGGATTGTTGACTATTTGGGACAGGCAATCGCCACTGTCGGGGGAAACGAAGATCGATTTCGACGATCACAGGCGAAGGCGTTCGAATTCGTTGTGCAGGAACTCGGGCGCTTTCGCACCTCCAAGACTACTACTCTGATCGAGCGATATGAGAGACTCGAAGCTTATTTCAAGTCGCGAGGCTCGAAATGAACGAGGAAATCCGCCCCGACCGGACGCTCGATCCGTGGCTTCGCCCTCAACAGCTCAAGCAACCCGAACTGTGGGACTATTCGACCGATGAGAGTCTTGCGCTCGAACGAGTCAGCCGCGACGATCTTCGGCGATGGCGTGAACTCGGCTGGATATCGTTTGACGTGCAACACGTCGAACGGATGAGCAACCTCGACATAAATGAAGTGCAATTCGTCCGCGACATCGCCCGCTCCGGCCTTTCCGACAGTCAGATCACCGCTTTGCTGAATGACCTTTTGAAGCCGTACAGATACGACTCACATCTGGTTGCGTGGAACTTCGCCCACGGCTGGGTGCAAGCAAAAATTGAACCGGAAGCAACCTCTGATGAGGAGTCATTTGAGGACGTAACGGCAGAGTGGTTGGAGGAGAGAGTTGAGAATGGCGACGTCGCCGAACTTGGTCAGCTATTGGCGGCAGTCCAGAATGCCATCGAGCAGGCGAAGCTTGAATCAAGAAGTACATCACCCCATGTCGAGACCTCTTTGCAAACCACGAAGCAGCCGTCCGAACTTTTGCGGGACGAACTCAATCGGCAAAAGGCCCTCAACGAAAAGTGGGAAGCCTACAAAGCCGCCATTCTCCGCCGGCCCGTCGTGGGATTACGACCGCCCGACGCAGAGACGCTCGAAGGGCGCATCGCGAGAGTCAGCGAAACCGATAATCTGTCGGGTACCACCGTGCCATCCACGCGCGAAGTTAGCCGACAACGTAGCGCATCCCAAGGGAAGGCGAAATCCGGAAGCAAGAAGCTACCAGGTGATCTCGCTGCGTCAGATACGGAGTTTTTGTCTGAAAACCCGGGACTTGCTGAGAGGATGTCGAACTCTTTGAGCAAGGAGACTTTGACGTTCTTAGGCAAAACCCGGGACTGCTTGGATCGATCACAAGTATGTCCACGGAGGAATTGCTGATGCTCGGATTCTCGCCTGAAGTCGCTTGGAACCTTTAGCAATCATCAAACTCCGAATGGGCGTGAATCCGACAATCTTGGCCTGGAATGTCGCGCAGCCCGTTCGTGTGCCTCAGCACAATCCCGCCGCCCTCATCGACCGCCGTCGGCCAGAATGAATCAGGTTGTGCAAACATTGCACAACCTGATTCGAGATGACAGCAATCTAACAAAATCCAGTTCACAAAAATCCAGTCCGTTTTTTTTTCAAAATGGCTTGGATCAAAAAACCGGTGGGGTCGCCGATTTTTTTTTGAAAAGCCCGCTCGACGAAAGGCCCCCCACCATTCCGCTATACGAACGGGGGACCTTACTCGGCCGTTTTTCACAACCTCCCATTTCTTGACGGCCAGAGCGGGGTGGGGTGTTGTCGCGGCGTCGATTTGGCGTCCTGCTTCGATTTGCGGCGTTGCGTGGCCTAACCCCTCCCGAATTGTCGGCTTGCTTTATTCAATCACCCTACCGCCATTTGTAGTCCTGCGCAACGTCGCGAGGATGTTATCTCGCACCACCTGCGGCAACGTCGGCCAAACGGATTCAATCCATCGAAGTTCGGCTTCAGCCTGTGATTTGTCGCCCTTTGCGTCGGGTTTTGCGTCTACCGCACGATTAGCCCAATCGCCGTTTTGACGCAAACCCTTGAATTGTGTTGGGTTTATGCCGCTTTTCGCGTCGGAGTGTTCTATTCCTTGGGGGGTTCGAATCCAACGAATTATGTCAGTGCGTGTTCTCGTCGCCGTCGCGGTCCGCATCGTCACTGGGGCCGCTCGTCGCGATCGCCATCGTCTGAGTCGGCTGCGTCGCGCCTCGTGCCTTAGACCGAAGCCGAAGGGCATTGCGAGCCATCTGTGCCGATGCCGCTTATCCGTCATCGCTCGCCCTTGTCCGTCGCCGGTGCGAATCCTTCAGCCATCGCAACAATTCCGCGTCTTGCATTCAACGGAATGAACGGCCACAACGCTGCGAAGCGGACAAAGTCAGCATCGGACGGCGTTGAATTCGGGGCGTCCGAACGTGAATTTTGAATTGAAGTACAACAAGGAGTACAACGGGCCGTGTCGGGCACTTCGCCAGCCCTTTGTTGACAAGGGGTTACGACTTTAGTCGTGCGGGTTCGACCCCCGCCTCGCGCATTTTGTGTTGCCGCCGATCTTTTTGTGATGCAGTTCTCTTGCCCGAAGTTCATTTCAGGTCGTTGAGCCCAATCTACTTCAATTGTCAAATAGCGTTTCCGGCGGGCTTGTCGCGGGCTCGATGAGTTGGGCATCATCGTTTTTTGCCGAGTTCACCCGCTTGGACACTTCATGCGCCGAGATGCGCTCCATTACCGGCCGATGAAGGATTTGCTGAATGGCGTCGATCGGCGTCTTGGGGTTCAGCCAGATGGTTTCCTCTTCGGGGGCGAGGATGAGCGGCATTCGATCGTGGATAGTGGCGACCTGTTCGCTCGCGGCGGTGGTGATGATGGTGAATGAAAGGACCTCTTGGCCGGCTGGGTTTTTCCATCGTTCCCAGAGGCCCGCGAAGGCGGCGATGCGCGGAGGCTCGGGCGATATGCGCAAGGGTGTCTTGCCGCCGGCCGGCTTTTTCTTCCATTCGTAGAAACTATCGGCCGGGACGATGCAGCGACGGCTCTTGACGGCGCTGCGAAAGCTGGGCTTTTCGGTGACGGTTTCGGCGCGGGCGTTGATCAGTCGGCTACCGATGGCGGGGTCGGTTGCCCATGAGGGAATCAGTCCCCATTGCATGAGCACGATGCGGCGCTCGCCGTTTTCGTCCTGAACGATGACGGGCAGCAACTGGGTCGGCGCGGCGTTGTAGCGCGGAGCAAAGGTGAAATCGGGGACGGCCGTCAGAAATCGCTCAGCGATCTGTCTGGGCGATTCGGTGATGGTGTAGCGTCCGCACATGGCTCATCCATTCTAATGGAAATCGTGCGATTGGTTCCGCACATGGGGCATGAGATTCGAAAAATCTTCCGCTTTGTATGCCAGGACGTGAATCACGTCGCCCTGCCGCTCCACGCGGCCGCCGATATCGAGCAGGCCGGCCCTCAAAATCTGCCCGCGATACTTTTCAAAAACATGCGGGCGGACGATCACATTGGCCATGCCCGTTTCGTCTTCGAGCGTCACAAACAGGACGCCGCTTGCCGTTTCCGGGCGCTGGCGGCAAATCACGATTCCGGCAATGCGAACCCATCGGCCGGTCGGCATCTCCTTCAACTTCGCCGCCTCGAGGCGGCCCAGGCGGCGCAGCATCTCTCTCGCCAAACTGACGGGATGGGCTTCGAGCGACAGCCCGACCATTTCATAGTCCTGCAAAACCCTCTGGCCGATGGGCATGATGGGCAGCGACACGGTTTGCTCGTCGAGCTCCATCGCATCGAACAACGTTGGCTCCGCTTGCGAACCTTCGGTGGCCAGAATCTGCCAAAGCGATTTTCGCCGGTCCAGCTCCATGCCGCTGAAGGCATCGGCGCGCCCCAGCCGTTCCAGCACTCCGCGGCCCAGCCGTCCGCGCCGGGCGAGATCGGCAACGGAATGAAACGGTTCCTTGCGTCGTGCCGCAACCATGTCCCGCACTTTGGCCGACGACAGCCCCTTGACCATGCGCATCCCCAGCCGAAGCGCCGGTCCGTTGAGCCCCCAGGCGGAGGGAGCGGTGGATTCGCTTTCCTGTTCCCTGCGGCGGGCCATCGCAATCGATTCGAGCGTGCAATCCCAATCGCTGCGGTTCACATCCACCGGCAGAACCGTGACACCATGGTCGCGGGCGTCGCGAACAATTTGGGCCGGCGCATAAAACCCCATCGGCTGGCTGTTGAGAAGTGCCGCGGCGAAGGCAGCCGGATAATATCGCTTCAGCCATGCTGAAACGTATGCGAGCAGCGCGAACGATGCCGCGTGGCTTTCCGGAAAGCCGTATGATCCGAAACCGCGAATCTGGTTGAACAACTGCTCGCCGAAGGATCGGTCATATCCATTCGCGGCCAGTCCGTTCATGAAGCGCTCGTAGAATTGCTCAAGCACTTTCCCGCCGCGAAACGCCGAAACGGCGCGGCGCAGCCGGTCGGCCTCGCCCCCCGTGAATCCGGCCGCAACGATGGCCAACTGCATCACCTGCTCTTGAAACAGCGGCACGCCCAGCGTCTTCTGGAGAACGGCGCGCAGCGTCGTTCGGATAGCTCACCGGTTCCAGGCCGTTTCGCCGGCGCAAAATGGATGAACCATATCGCCCTGTATCGGCCCGGGCGGAGAATGGCGACTTCGATGACGAGGTCGTAAAAATTCCGCGGCTTGAGCCTCGGCAGCATGCTCATTTGTCCGCGGCTTTCGATTTGAAACACGCCGATGGTGTCGGCCTTGCAGCACATCTCGTAAACGCCCGCGTCTTCCGACGGAACGGTCGCCAGCGCGAGCGGCCGGCCGTGATGCCGATTCACCAGCTCGAACGATTTGCGTATGCACGTCAGCATTCCCAGGCCGAGCACATCGACCTTGAGAATGCCCAGCGCGTCGATGTCGTCCTTGTTCCATTCGATCACGGTTCGATCGGGCATGGCGGCATTTTGAATCGGAACCAGTTCGCACAGCGGCCCCTTCGTCATTACAAAACCACCGACATGCTGCGAGAGATGCCGGGGAAAACCGATGAGCTCGCTCGCCAGCCGCGCGTGATGCCGCGTGAGTTGATCGGATTCGCGCAGGCCGCTGCGCTCGAGCTGCCCGTCGTTCAAAACGCCGAGATCCCAGCGGTCGCAGGCCTTGGCCAGCCGATCGACGCAATCGAGGGAGAAGCCCAGTGCCTTGCCCACGTCACGTACGGCCGATCGGGTGCGATAGGTCGTGACGACGGCCGTGAGACCGGCGCGCTCGCGACCGTATTTTCCGTAGATGTACTGAATGACCTCTTCGCGGCGCTCGTGCTCGAAATCCACATCGATATCAGGCGGCTCGTTGCGTTCGCGCGAAATGAACCGCTCAAAGAGCAGGCTGATTCGCGCGGGATCGACAGCCGTGATGCCAAGGCAATAACAGACGGCGGAATTGGCTGCCGATCCGCGGCCCTGGCAGAGAATCCCGCGCGAGCGAGCGAAGGTGACAACATCGTAAACCGTCAGGAAAAACGCCTCATAACGAAGTTCCTCAATCAGCCGGAGTTCGTGTTCGATCTGCGATCGGACGGGTGCCGGCAAACCATCGGGGAACCGCTGCCGGGCTCCCTGCCATGACAGTTGCGTGAGATATTCGATCGGCGTAACCCCCGGCGGAGAGACTTCGGTCGGGTATTCGTAGCGCAGCTCGTCGAGGTGAAATCGGCATCGGTTCGCGATGTCGACCGTGTGGGCCATCGCTTCGGGGGTTTCGCGAAACAGCCGGCACATTTCATCCGGCGGCTTCAAGTGCCGTTCGGCGTTGGCGAAGAGCCGATAGCCCGCTTCGGAAATCGTGCAGCCATGCCGCACGCACGTCAGCACATCCTGCAACATGCGCCGCTCGGGGGCGTGGTAATGCACGTCGTTCGTCGCAACGAGCGGAAGCCGCGTCCGGCGGGCCATTTCGCCAATCGCCCGACGCCGCGCCGCATCGCCTGGTCCGTGGTTGCACGTTGCGGCCAGGTAGGCGCGGTCGCGAAAATGGTCTCGAATCTGATTTAAGGATGCCATGAATGCGGCATCGCATTGTCGGGGAGGAATGACAATGGCGATTTGACCCTCGCTCGCCGCAAAAATATCGGCGGTGGTGAGCGAGCATCTTCCCTTCTCCGCGCGGCATCGTCCCAGTGAGATCACGCGCGCAAGACGCCCGTACGCGGCGCGATCCGTCGGATAGATCAGCAGGTTGGGTCCGTCGGCCGGCGTCAGGCGCGAGCCGATGATCAGCCGGTGATTGCGCTCCTTCGCCGCGACGTGGGCGCGAACGACGCCGGCGAGCGTGTTTTCATCGGCAATGGCGACCGCCGTGTGCCCCAGAGCCGTGGATTGATCCACCAATTCTTCCGGATGGGAGGCACCCTTCAGAAACGAAAAATTGCTCGTGCATTGAAGCTCGGCATATTGCATGGGTTCGCATCACTCGAAGATGCCGTGCAAAAACCACCGGCCGCTCTCCGCTTCATAAAACACCCAGAACCTCGCCCCGCCCTCGGTATCGATTCGGTAGTAATCCCGCGTTCCCCGGTCATCGGCCCACCATTCGTGATCGATTCGCTCCGGGCCAGTGCCGTGATGCGAACGATATTCCCTGCCCCGATACCGAAACCAACTCGGCGGCTGATCCGGAACGATTGCAAAAACGTCAATCGGCTCCGGTCGCGGCAGCAACCGCAACGGCCGGGCATCCGCATCTTCCGAATCCGTATGACGGGGTTCATCGTCGGGTCTCGATTTTTTCGATCGACCGGCGGCGTCTCGCGGTTTTTTGACGGCCTGTGTGACCGGCGACGGACGCCACGCGCGCTCGGGGCGATGCGATTCGATGAGTTCCGGCCGAATCACGGCATTCGCGCCGAGGCGACCGGCCAATTCATCGAGGACTTCCGCCGCGTCGCGTTGAGAGCCGCGCATATCGCCGTCAAAAAAATCGCCCTGTTCGACGGCCATCGGCTTGCTCTCGGCAACCATCAATCGAACCGCCTCAATGCCGCCAGACAAGTTTAGCCGTTCGCACTGAGAGAGCAGCAGATTGAGCAAATGGCGGCGATTGTTCGACGGCCTGCACAACAGCGCGCTGCGTTTCATCGGAGCGCCGGTCTCGCCGAAAAAGAAAAGATCAAGCTGGACGGGCGCCGCGGCACTTTTTTTCAAATCCGCAATCACCCGGTCCATCAATTGTTCCACCGCCACCTGCACGACTTCCCAATTCGTGACGCAGCCATCGAAACAAATATCAGCCGACACACCGGCCGTCGGTGTGATCGACTGAAAATTTTCGCTTCGCAGACCGAGCGCCTGATCGACGCGGAGCAACAGCGCCTCACCGAACCGCGCGGGCAGGGTTGAACGCGGAAGCATCATCAGCGTTTCGATTCGATGAATTCCCAGTGCATCGAGCTGCGTGGTCAGGTGCGCATCCAGCCGCAGCGCCCATGGCGGCAGCGGCGACAGCGCCGCATAGGCCTGATCGGCCGGGACGATGGTTTGAGCTTGTCCGCCCGCATGGGAGACGGCCCATGCCGCGCCAAGCGTCGATGCAACCGCCGCGTGGACAAACAAGCCCGCCTCCTGCATGGCATGAACCAAACGATTGAGCAAATTGCCCTCGCCGCGAAAGAGCCGCTCGCAACCGGTAATATCCAGGAATAGTCCATTCGGCATGTCGATGCCGACGCGCGGACTGAATCGAACGGCCCATCGCGCCAGCATGTCGAGCGAGGCCGCGTCGGCGCTCGGATCATGTCCTTCGAAAACGGCGCTCGGCAAAACGGCCTGCGCGTGCGCGAGGGTCATGCCCGGCCGCACGCCCGCCCCCCGCGCTTCCGGCGACGCGTGCTCGACGAAGCACGCGCTGCCCCGCCACTGCGTCAACACGAGGGGATCACGCCGCCGAGCTGTCGGCCACGTTCGGCGAATCCGGTCGGTCGGCCAGTCTGGAAGATACAGCGACACGAACCTGTCCATGTTCCACTTCCAGCATGATGGGCGGACGCGCTGATCCGCCGCGACATTTCTCAATTTCCACCGAGATGCGGCGAACCTCGCCGTTTGATCGGCCGCCCGTTACTTTCCATCGCGAAGCAACGCCGCCTGCCGAAACATCTTCCCGTCGCGTCGCCAGCAAAAATCCCAGGCCGCCGCCGGATTCAGCCGCCAGTTGCAGCCGTCTGATTTCCGCAAGCGTCGGACTTGCCACCATGCCCACGACGGCCGCGATGCCGCGGCAACGCAGCGCATGCCCGATGCCCCACAACATTTGCTTGCGGCCCTGCGGGCGAACGAGAATCAAGCGACCGAGGTCGATGCCGATGGTTCGTGCCGCGGGCGGGTAGAAATCGCATCGCGGATCGAACCAAAGAATGGCCCCGCCCCGATTCGCGCTTTGCCGCACAAGCTGCGTCGCCACCGTCCAAAGCCCGCCACCCTCGACCGGCGACCATAATTCGTGAATCGCGCCGGCCGCCAGACCGCCACCGGGCAGGTTGGCATCCAGTGCGTCGATGCCCGTCGAGAGGTGCTGCCGCAACTGGGGATTGCCGAAGCCCCCTTCGATTCGGCGGATCTTCTCCATCAAGGCATGAAACGCCATGGGCCTTGCCATATTGGCCGGGGCTGTCGATTGCATGATTGTCCAATTTGCTTGAAAGCCGACTGTCTTTGGTTTATGTTAGGTTTTATTGCCCGGGGAGTCAAGGCCCATTGGGGCAATTTATCCGGCGGTCGGGCAATTGCGCTTCCGGAAAAACCCGATCCAGACGAATTCCGACGATCAAGACCCCGCAAGGGGCCGATCGGCCGGTCCGCTCTGGTTCCGCGGCCGCATGGATTGGCCTGATTTAGTTCGGAATGGCGCTTCTCAATCGCCGGAGTTGCTCGATCGGAAGTCCAAGGCGATCGGCCTCACGGATGTGGTGGCGTGCCTCATTCATGTCACCATCGAATGCACAGGCCAGCGCAAACCCGGCATGCAGACGGGCGAGCTCGTCGGAATGAAACATCGCCGCATGCGACAGCGCCGCCGCGTAGGACGCCCTCGCCTCCGCCGGCCTGCCGGATGCCAATAACGCGGCACCCAGATTCATGTGGGCAAACGCGAAATCGGGCCTCAACCGGACGGCCTCCCGAAGGTGACGCACCGCGTCGGCCAGCGCCTTCGGCATTTCATCGTCCGACAGACCTTGCGCATCGGCCGCCAGCGCCTGGCCGAGCAGGCAGTGGGAATGTTCGCATTCGGGATTGGCCGCCACGCTCGCGCGCCATAGCGACACCGAATCGCGCCAGTCGCGAATACCGCCGTGGGTGATGATCGCGCTTGCGCCCAGCGCGGCCACGAATGCAATCGACAGTGCCCAACGCACGGCGCGGCGTCGTCCGACGAAGGCCGGATCGATGAGTTCCGACTTCTGACGTGAAGTACTCGGCCAAGGCATGAGAGCACCTTCGGCAATGCAACAAAGTACGGCGGCAAGCAGGACAAAGAGCGGCATCGTGGCGAAGTACGCGTATCGATCGGCGGCGATCTGTTGGGAGAACTGGACAATGCCGAGGTTCGGCGCGAGGAGGATCAAATAGGCCAGCCATGCGATAAGGGTACCCGGCGCTCGTCGTGCGAATAGGGCGACGAGCGTCGTGATGACGACGACGGCTCCCGCCATCGCGTTAAATGGCCAAACGCCAAGGCTGAGGTTGTTCGGTAATTCGTAGTAGGCTGCAAGACCCGTCGGCCAGAGCGATTTCCAGACATAGAAGAGAATTCCATAAGCGGATTGAGCCAGGCGCTGGTCGGCCGACCAATCACTGAAGGGCATGCGCGATTCGTTGAAGTCTTTGGCCTTGATGGCGAGAAAGGCCGCGGCGATCGCGACGAAAAAGAACGGCAACTTCTCGATCAAGACGTGTGCCCACCGGCGTAAATCAAATCCTTGAAAGAGGTGAACCCGGCGTAGGGGAAAGACGTCGACCAACAGGAGGATGAAAGGCAGCGTGACCGCCGGCGCTTTGAATGCGACGGCGACAAGGTAGCAAGCGAATACGGCCGTCCAGGTTTGCCACCTTGGGAAAATGGAATCGTGGACGGCAGTCCGGATCTGAATAAAGCCGCGCATGTAAAGCGTAAGGCCGAGCATGGCAAAGAAAGCGGCAGGCAGGTAGGGCTGGCAGGAGACCCATGCGACGGCTACGACGCGAAGGGGATGAACCGCAAAAAGAAGGGCGGTCGCGGCGGCCCGTGATGATTCGGATCTTCGAAGGATCGCGCGAATCGTCGGTTGGATTGCTCGCGCGCAGAAGCGTGAGTGTCATCCCAAAGAACATGACGGCGTTCGCGACATGAAGGAAAACGCTGAATGTGTGATAGGTTTCGGGCGATAGGTCGCCGACCACGAATTGAATGCCAAAGATCATCCATGCAAGCGGCTGCCAGACGCCGAGATGAAATGTCCGACAGGCCCAGCCGAGTTGCTCGAGTCCCAGACCGCGGAAGGATTCGTTTTGCAGGAAATTCCGATCGTCGTCCCAATTGAGGAATCGTCCGTCGGCGGCATCCTTGAATGCGAGCCAGGTCGTGAGTGCCACGAGTATGGCGGCAACTGCAATGAGCGTTCGTCCGTCGGAGGGCTTTGTATTATGGGTCTTTCGTTCGGCCAAAGACGACCTCGCTCAGGGTATCCTGTTCTTCGGACAATACGGGGCAACGCTACCGGACGCACACGCGCCGAATGAACGCCGATTGTCGGCGGCGCACCACCGGACGTTACAGACGGACCGCCGCACCGCGAGGTATGCCATCTGGGAAAGCGTCGCAACTCGCGGCTCCTGTGTGAATTATCGTCAAAGTCGGGAATTCGGCACGCCCTCGGCCGCGCGGCACCGCGATTGCTTTGTTGAGAGGCGTTCAACCCACGGTCAACCCAGCGTTGATCGGACAACCAAACCCGCCCCTTGGGGGGCAGCCGATGGGGGAGACTCGGATGGATGAGCAGACTTTTCAAAAGAAGCTGGCGGAGCTGACCAAGGAGATCGGCAATCTCCCCGAGGAAGATCGGGTGAAGCTCGAAGCCCTCGCCGAGCAGACCAAGGAGCGCCACGCCAAACTCAAACGAACCGTCACCAGCCTGCAGGAGTCGCTGGATTATCTGCGGCTGTCGATCAAGTATCTGCTGTTCGATCTCGAAGCGACCCGGCGCGAGAACGGCTACCTGAGAAAAATGCTGGAGGAACAGTCGGAAGGCTGATCTCCGGATAACCCCAAATTACGCAACCCTTTTCCCAATTTCGGTCAAATTCCCAAACCCATCGCCCAAGGCCGTTCAGGATGAACGGCCTTGGGCGTTTTTGCGAATAAGATGCCTTCTGCTCTATGTTCTTGAGCCGTTTCGTCGCTGCTGCCTTTCATTTATGATGTTGAGTTAAACGCATCCAATTCCCAAAATGCGAGGCCCCCCAATGCCCATCCCAGTCACCACCACCTTCACCATCGAAGGCTACCGCATTCGCCAATACCTCGGCGTCGTTCGCGGACTGACCGTCCGGGCGCCGACCATTGCCCAGGGCATTCTCGGCGGCCTCAAGTCGATCGTCGGCGGGCAGATTGGGGCCTACACGGAGATGTGCGAGCAGACCCGCCAGCAGGCCTATGACCTGCTCATCGACCACGCCACCGCCCTCGGGGCCAATGCCGTGGTCGGCCTGCGCTACGACGCTTCCGATATCGGCGGCAAGACCAGCAGCGCGACCGAAGTGCTCTGCTACGGCACGGCTGTCGTCATCGAACCGGAGCTGGCGAGCCCGGTGTGATTGAGTGCCACAATATTGGCACGATGAACAGAGCCGCGCCCGTCAGGAAGTGGTGAGCGCCCGATCACTGGGATGTTTGGATGGGCGAGTCTCGTTCCTTGTTCGAGCAATTCCGGGCACATGCATTTTGCCGTTCTTCGCGCACACCTTCCGCCACTGCGCCCGCCCGCTTCCTTACGGGCGCGGCTCTGTTTAAAGCAGTCGGCAGCCCGCGACTCTGTTCATCGCGGGCACGACGCGGAGCGCCGCACGATGATCAAGCAGGCGTGCGCGTCTCCTCACGTCCCGTCCCGACTTTTTCGCGATCGCACCTTCCCCGCATCGAACGGCCGCGCCGGCGGCGGCAGCCGTCGCAGCGCCCGATATCGCTCGATGAACCACTGCGGATCGCGCCGATACTCCGTAATCAATCGCCACGTGTACGGCTTGCCGCATTCCGGGCAGCGATAATTGTCCGGCAGGCCGGTCAGGTTGTAGCCGCAGAAAATGCAGAACGGCTCCTTGCGCGCCCGGGCCGCTTTACGAAACACATAGCCCGCGAGTGTCACCGCAACGGCCACCATGAAAACGAACACATAAATGTAGATCGTGAAAAACGGCGCCATGATCCATGTCGGCCAGATGAAAAACGCCACCACCAGCAGCGACGGCAACAGCAGCACCCAACGCCACCCCACATATCGCCACGAATCCGCAAACCCCGGCCGCCACCAGCGGATTTCCTCCTTCGCCAGGGCATGCAGCGCGCTCGGCGTCGCCACCACCGTCGGCGGGAGCGACAAATCCTCCGCCAAGCCGGCCTGTGCAAGCAGGCGGTCCCACTCGTCAATCCGTGCGTCAGGTCTGTTTTTCGTGTCGTTCATTTCGTGATTCATGTCACCCATCGTCATTCTACGATAAATGAGCCATAAGAACGCAAATCGTGCTTGCGCGTGAACCTCCCACTAATCCCAGCGTTCGTTACAATAATCACTCATCCAGCAACATTGCACACTCAATATCCGTTGGAGGCCCCATGTCCCGCAAACTCAACGCCGCACTTATTGCAATCGCCGTTCTCATTGCCATGACCCTCGCCTACGGCCACTCCGCCGCCGAGCCGCCGGCAAACGGCAAATCAGCTAAGGCAAGAAAAGCAGACCCCCAAAAGAAACCCGCCAAAGCTCCCAGCAAGAAGCGCAAAGCCGCCAGTGAAGACCAAACCATCAACTGGCCCAGCTTCCGCGGCCCCAATGCCTCCGGCCTCGCCATCGGCTGCAGGCCACCGCAAAAATGGGACGCCACCACCGGCGAGAACATCCTTTGGAAAACAAAAATTCCCGGCCTCGGCCACTCCTGCCCTGTCATCTGGGGCGACCGCGTTTTCATCACGACGGCCGTCAGCGGCATTGACGATCCGGAATTGAAAGTCGGCCTCTACGGCGACATTCAATCGGTCAACGACGACACCGAACACGAATTCCGCGTCCTGTGCCTCGACAAAGGCACCGGCAAGGTTCTCTGGAACAAGCTTGCCTACAAGGGCGTGCCCAAGGTGAAGCGACACACCAAGGCGACGCACGCCAACTGCACGCCCGCGACCGACGGCAAGCACCTCATCGCCTTCTTTGCGTCCGAAGGTCTTTACTGCTACGACTTCGACGGCAAGCTGAAATGGAAAAAAGACCTCGGCACGCTCGATTCCGGCTTCTTCCGCATGCCGCAGGCCCAGTGGGAATTCGCCAGCTCGCCGGTCATTCAAGACGGCCGCATTTTGCTTCAGTGTGATATTCAGGGCGGCGGTTTCGTCACGGCGCTGGATGTGAAAAACGGCAAGGAAATCTGGCGCACGGATCGTAGGGATGAATGCACGTGGAGCACGCCGACGGTTTTCGGCAAGGGCAAGAAGTCGTTCGTCATCCTCAACGGCTGGAAACACATCGGCGCCTACGATTTTAAAACCGGAAAAGAAGTCTGGAAAATGACCGGCGGCGGTGACATCCCCGTCCCCACACCCGTCATCTGGAACGACCTCGTCTTCATCGCCAACGCCCACGGCCAGTGGGGCCCGCTTTTTGCGGTGAAGGCCCTTTCAAAAGGTGACATCAGCCTGTCCCTTGAAAACGGCGAAACCAGCAACGACCACATCGCCTGGTGCGACCCGAAAAGCTACGCCTACATGCAAACCCCCATCGTCATCGGCGATCTCGTCTACAACTGCCGCGACAATGGCGGCCTCACCTGCTACAAGGCGGCCGACGGCGAACAGGTCTATCAGGAACGAATCGGCGGCGGATCCACCGGCTTTACCGCCAGCGCCGTGGCGGCGCTGTTCGGCCGCGCGGACAAGCCCGATGCAAAAGCGCGCCTCTATTACACCAGCGAGGAAGGCGACGTGTTCGTCATCAAGCCGGGAAGGGAATTCAAAGTTCTCGCCAAGAATCCCCTCGGCGAAGTTTGCATGGCGACGCCGGCCATCAGTGGCGATGCGATTTATTTTCGCACACAAGGGCATGTGGTCGCCGTGGGCGAAAAGTCGAAATAGTGGCGTGCGTCAGGCACATGCATTGCCTTGCGATGAAGCGCCCTACTTTTCTTCGGGATATTCAAGGTTGGTGTCGATGGCCGCCGTTTGATCGAAATGAAGATTGGTTGCTGCCAGCGCGGACTTGTTCACAGCATAAACCCTGACATCGGTGTCCAGCCGAATCGACTGAAAAAGATGGGGTCGGGCCTCGATCCAATCCAGCTCGGGATGCGCATGGGGCGTCACCACAATTCGGTCGACCGATAGCCGCTCAAGATTTTGAAGCCAGGTGGCTGCATTCGTGCAGGGCTGGTTTCCGCCCCAAAACGCTCTGCTGGGAATGTCGGCCTGTTCATATACCGATGCATGTACGACGCGATTTTGCAGTCGCGATCCCAGCAGCGGATAGAAAAACCACTCCAACGCGGCGCGGGTGATGCGTCGGTCCGGCCGGTCGTGGCGCTGATCGACCAATGCGACGACAAGCGGATGATCGGGATCATCGACCGCCTGCCAGGCGCCTGTCAGGTAACGCGGGATATCGTGGTAGTCCGTGCTCGCGGCATAATGCGAATACCGCGACGTGTTGCGTTTCGCCTCAAGGAAATATACGGCAGGCACGACAGCCGAGAAAAGAATCAGAGCAATTACCGCATGTCGCCAGGGATTTTTCCATGTGAGGAGGCGTAGCTGTTCGATTCGTGGCCCGTTCACTGCGCAGAGCAAAATAATAAAAGCCAGCGTGACCAAACATGTCTCAGTTAGCGACGGCGGCTGCGGAAACTTTCCATTCCATACGTTGATTAAGACGAAGGCGGTGGGGATCACCGGCGCAACACCCGCCGGCCATTTCCACTGAGACGCGAGAGAAGAGGCAAGGGCCGCGGCCAGCATCATGGGCAGAGCCAGCATGCGCTGGGAGGAACCGTGAAATTGTCGGCGGGTTCGCTCTGGAATGCCGTCATCCGGCAGAAAGTATGAGACCAGCGCAAACAGAATAAGCAGGGCGATCACTGCATGTAGTCGTCGTAGTTTTGCGTTCGAGTGATTTCTTGGAAGAAAGAATGACGATGCGAGCGCGACGGGCAATACCAGCAGCCAAATCGGACCCCACGTGATTCGACCGGAGGTAAACATCGACTTCAAGACCGGCCAGTCATCGATTCGATGGCCGCGCGGCGTTGAATGAAGAATTTCGGCTTGCATCGGCGAACCATCGAACAGGGTGTGGCCGGCAAGGACGACTTCGAACGGATAGACAGGATTCCCGAATTCCCGAATGTTCTGAATGTACCGATCCGCGCCGCAGGCCGCCGCGACGGCCGCGGCGATGAGCAAGGCTCGGTACGAACCCGCAACTCGATTGCGATCCATGCAGATTCGCGTGAACACAAAAGCAAAAGCCGCCAGCGAAACAGGCAGTGCCGTATACTTGGTGCCGCACGCGATGCCGAATGCGGCGCCTGCCGCGATGAGCAAAGCGCGCTTCGAGGTGCGATGCCAGCGAATGAGAAACAGAATTCCCGCTCCGAGCATCGCGGCGACAAGGACGTCGTTGTATTGCGTCGTGGCGAGGTGCCAGACAGGCGGCGCTGTGCAAAAAAGCAGGGGAGCCCACAAGGCGAAGCCCGGCTTTGCACCGAGCTCCCTTGCGATGGCATAGGAGACGACTGCCGCAATCGGGAATATGCCGAGATTGACGAGGTTCAGTGCCAGGTCGCTTTTGAATGGCAGAATCGCAAAGGCGGCGAGCAGCTCCATATTCCAAGGCAGTGCGCGATAGCCGTCCATGGCGCCGGGCGCCGCAAAGGGCGCGAGCCCTTCCAGTTGAATCCAGCGTGCGGGAAGAAACGCATGATAGGTCAGCGAGTCCCAGGAAAGTGGCGGACAACGCAGCGCCCGCATCACCGCCTGGAAAACAAGTACGGCTACAATGCAAAACGCGACAGCATATCCTTCGCGCACGCGCTCGCCCGTCCAATGGATCATGTCGACATGCGACGCGGCAGTTTTTTGAACGCCGGCGGGCCGAACGAAATGCGCTGCTACCGCAAAGGTCAGGCATGACAGGGACACCGGAAAAATGGCCAGTAGATTCGCGTGGCCAAGCACGGTCATCAAACAGATAACAAAGGCAATCGCGAAAACGCCGGCGGCCGCCACTCGAACCGCCAAGGACTCATCCGCCAGTCGCCGCGCCGCGATTCGATATGCAGCCCAACCGACGCTGACCCAGCACACAAGTGCTGCAAGGCACCCACCGGTCACGTTTGGCCATCCAGCGGCGAAGTCGGACCAGCGCATCACCGAAGAATCGATGGGATCGAGCATTGCACCTACTCATCGGAATGGTTTGGCCCACCAGTTGAGCCGATCGGCCGGGGAAGCAGCCGAGGCTTCTGCGGCGTGGTAGCAAGTAAGAAGGAGGTGGCAGTTGGTGGCGCGTGGGACGGCAGCCGCATAATTTGCGCGATGCGAGACGGTTCAACCGGATTCGACGTTGCAACCGGACATTCAGGTGCCCCGAGTCTTTCTCCCCTACAATCCGCTCGGAATAGGATGCAGCAGGATGCTCCGGAAAACCGCCAAGGTATTCTGCGGCGGTGCGGTCAAAGCGGCCGTAGCAATGAACAGGTTCCAAGGCATGCTTGTTTGCGAATTTGATCTGTCGATGGTGAAACGCATAAAGGTGTAACAAAACGCTCGTGTCAGAACGCGTTCAACTTAGAATCATCGGTATGACCTGTGGCGGCTGCGCCGGTCGGGTGGAATCCGCCCTGCGCGGGGTCGCCGGCGTGCGGGAGGCCGTCGTCAATCTGATGGGTGAATCGGCGACGTTGTTGTTGGATTCAGCCGGCTCGAAATCGGCCTTGATCGAGGCCGTGCGCGGCGCCGGCTATGACGCGGAGATTCTGTCCGGCGGGCGGCAATTGCTCGATCGCATGGCCGGCGATTCGGAGTCGCGCGAAACACTGCGACGCCATCGACAGGGCCTGATCCAGGCGATCGGCCTCGCCCTGCCCATTATGATTCTTGATCATGCCATGCACATTCTGTGGGGCCACACCTTTGAAAAGCAGGTTACGGCCCGGTACATGCAGCTCATTTTGCTGGTGATGATGTCGGTCAGCCCCGGCGCCGGGCCGATACTCGCGGGCGGGCTGCGTGCGATCTGGCATCGCATCGGAAACATGGATGTGCTCATCACCCTCGGCGTGCTTACGGCGACAGGCAGCAGCATCTATGGCATCGTCTTCGCCCGCGACGCTTCCTTCATCCACATCGACGCCGCCTCCATGATTCTCGCCCTCGTCTGCGTCGGCCGCTATCTCGAAGCCCGCGCCAAAGCGCGAGCCACGCAGGCAATGACCACCCTCGCCAACCGCGCGCCGCGGCAGGCGCTGGTTCGCAAGAATGGCCAATGGGTCTCCACGCCGGTCGAACGAATCGCGATCGGTGATGAAATAACAGTCCCACCGCACGAATCGATTCCCGTCGACGGCGAAGTGATCGAAGGCGAGGCAGCCGTGGACGAAAGCCTGATGACCGGCGAGCCCATGCCGCAGCGCCGAGTGAAAGGCGACAGCGTATTGGGCGGTTCGCTGGCGATCGAAGGGCAAATCGTCATCCGTGCAACGACGACGGGGGCGCGCTCTGCGCTCGGGCGAATTGTCGAACTCGTGCAAAAGGCGCAGGCCACACGCACCGAATCTCAGCGGACGGCCGATCGCGTCGCCGCGGTGTTCGTACCCATCGTCCTGACCGCGGCTGCGCTGACATTCATCGGATGGTTATTCTTGAGTGCCAATCCATCGGCATCAAACGCCGTGAGGGCCGCCGCCGCAGTGCTCGTGGTCGCGTGTCCGTGTGCCTTGGGGTTGGCAACACCCACGGTCGTCACGGTCGCAACGGGCCTCGCGGCACTGCGCGGTATTCTCGTACGCGATGCCGCAACACTGGAAGCTGCCGGTAAAATCGACGTCGTGCTCTGGGACAAAACCGGCACGCTGACAGCAGGCAAACCGGCGGTCATGAGCGTGACAACGACCGGCATCAGCGTGACAACGTCGGCGATGAGTGTGAAAACGGCGGAACCAATCAGTGCAATTCACCCAAACGAGCAAACCCGTTTAGCCCAACCCCAACGGGGTAGGGAGGATGACGCGAGGACGCAATCCGTCGAAACACGCTTCACCGAGCGCGATGTTCTGCGATTCGCAGCCGGCGCGGAGCAGTTCTCCTCGCATCCCCTCGCAAAATCAATCGTCGCCGAAGCCCGCCGCCGTTTGATCGCAGTGCCCGATGCCACCGATTTTCAAGTCGCGCCGGGGAGTGGCGTGGAAGCGCGGGTCGAGGGCCGATGGGTCGTCGTAGGAAGGGAGAACTTCGTCCCCGAGAATAACCTCCAATCCGCATCCACCGAAGAAACAGAATCAAGCACTACCGAAACGAATGGAGCAACGATCGCAAACGTCTGGATTGATGGGCACCGCATCGGAACAATTGCACTTCGCGACACCGTCCGCCCCTCCGCCCGCGCCGCCATCCAGCGCCTCGCCCGCCTCGGCGTACAAAGCGAAATGCTGACCGGCGACCACCGCGCGGCGGCGATGGCCGTCGCACATGAAGTTGGATTAAAAGACTCCGCCGTGAATGCCGGCGTAAAACCCCACGAAAAACTCATCCGCGTCAAACTCGCCAAGGAAAACGGTTCGCACTGCGTGGCCATGGTAGGCGACGGCCTCAACGACGCCGCAGCCCTCGCAGCCGCCGATGTCGGAATCGCCTTCGCCGCCGGCGCCCAAGCCGCAAACGACGCCGCCGGCATTCAGCTCATCGGCTCCACGCCCCAACTAGTGGCCGACGCGGTCGAACTCGCCCGCGCCGCAATGCGAATTATTCGCCAAAACCTCTTCTGGGCGTTCGTATACAATTTAATTATGATCCCCTTCGCGGCGACCGGCCTGCTGCCCCCGATGGCCGCCGCCGGCGCGATGATGATCAGCTCGCTGACAGTGGTGCTGAACGCGCTGCGGCTGCCGCGCGTGTTTGCTCGCAAGGTAGCATGAGACAATTCTCGCGCGCATTAACACCGCGTGTGTTATCATTACATGCGTTATCGTCGCACGCATTATCGTCGCATGCGGTTAACATCGCATACGTTGATGTGCCATATGACATCGTGAGTTCCATTGGTTATCGACGAAGTCGATGTATCGCGAGCCGGATCGTGTCGATCCGGGGCCCGTGGTGACAGGGCCGGCGTTCCTCTCGCGAACAAATTTTAATACTGAATGTCTCGCACGGTAACACGCCGCTCTTCACGAGCAACCACTCATCGCAATGCAAGTATTCGAAGGCATCGCATCAATCGACCACTCCTTCCGCGGAGCCGTGCTCACCGTCGGCAACTTCGACGGCGTTCACCTCGGCCACCAGCGCATTCTCCGCACCGCGAAAGCCCTCGCCCATGTCTCCAGCGCCGCTGTCATCGCCATGACATTCGAGCCGCACCCAGTCGAATTGCTCCGACCCGCCCAAGCCCCCAAACGCCTCACCCTCTGGGACGAAAAAGTGAAACAACTCTCCGCCGCCGGCGCCGACGCCGTTGTCCGCCTCGAAACCGATTGGCCCCTGCTCTCTCTTTCCGCCGAGGATTTCGTCAGGGAAATCCTCGTCAAACGCATTCATCCATCCTACGTCGTCGAAGGCCCGAACTTCGGCTTCGGCCGCGGCCGCAAAGGCGATGTGGAAACGCTACGCCAACTGTCCCCCAAGGGCGGCTTTCAGGTTCACATCGTGGAACCCTATCAGGCCCATTTTCCCGGCGACCCTTCGCCCACCATCGTGTCGAGAACGTTTGTCCGAAAAGAGCTGGCCGATGGCGATGTCGCCCACGCGTCGCTCTGCCTGGGTCGGCCGTATGCACTATTGGGAACCGTCGTTCACGGCGCGGGCGCGGGACGCACACTGGGCTACCCCACAATCAATCTCGATGTCGGCTCGCAGCTCATTCCCGGCGAGAGCGTCTATGCCGGAGTCGCCGAGATGGACAATCAAAGACTCCCGGCGGCGATCAGCATCGGCACGCGGCCGACCATGGGCGGCCACACGCTGGCCGTCGAGGCCTTTTTGATCCATGATGCCGTGGGCGACTGCTACGGCCGCGCGGTGCGACTGGAGTTTGTCGCCCGCGTGCGGGACCAGAAGAAATTCGACGGCCCCGATGAACTGAAAGCGCAAATCGCCCGTGATGTCGCCGAAGTGCGGCGAATCGTCGGATTCTAAACCGGTTCACGATTGCGTGGCACCGTTTAGCCCAGCCCCAACGGGGCAGGGAATGTGGAGTGTGGCACCGACCAGCTATGAAACGGTGTAAGATCGCGTGGATTTCAGTGTCGCGTCCCAGAGTTCATTGATGGCCCTTGGCACCGTGAGCAACAGAGTAATTAAGCGATATATGATTGCAGAAATCCCAAAGCAGATTGACTTCGAAGCCGCGGCAGCCCGCATCGCCCGTGCTAAGCGCGTGCTTGTAACAACCCACGCCCGCGCCGATGGCGATGCCGTCGGTTCGGCACTCTCGATGGCCCGCATCATCCGCTCGCTTGGCAAAGAGGCAACCGTCTATTTCCACGAACCGATCCCGCCGCGTTATGTCGATCTTCCCAATGCGGCAACCGCGAGAGTATGGCCGACAAATTCGCCCGTCGCGCCCGTCGGTGTGGCACCGGCTAATAGCCGGTGTCACACCGACGACGCGCTCGCCTGGGCCGATCTGGCTTTGGTCGTGGACACCTGCGCAACCGCCCAACTGGAGTCGGTCGCCGCGGCCCTCGGCAAATTCAACGGCCCGAAGCTCGCCATCGATCATCACGTCACCCGCGATCCCATCGTCGATGAAATCCTGCTCGATACCGGCGCAGGTTCCTGCACCCAGATCATCACCAGCCTCTGCGATGCAGCTGGCTGGATCATCGATGCCGATATCGCGACACTCTTATTTGCGGGTCTCGCCACTGACACCGGCTGGTTTCGTTTCTCAAACGCCGATGCGGCCGTGTACAAAACCGCTTCACGATTGATCGACGCTGGAGCACGGCCGAACGAACTGAATGAACGGCTCTACAATGCCGAGCCCGAGGCGCGCGTTCGCCTGATGGGCGCGGTCATGTCATCGTTCGAACTGCGGGCGGGCGGCCGTCTGGCGGTCGTTCGCATCACCGGCGATATGCTGCGACGCTGCGGCGCGAACTCGAAAATGACCGAGGAAGTCATCAACGAGACCCATCGCGTCGGCACGGTTGTCGCCAGCGCGATGTTTGTCGAACCCGAGTCTCCCGAGGAGCCGGTGCGCGTGAGTCTGCGCAGCAAACGCGATATCAATGTCGCGGCCATTGCCCGAAAATTCGGCGGCGGCGGTCATGAGCGCGCCGCCGGCTTGAAGGTGCGCGAGGCCTTCAGCGAGGTGGTGCAGCGCGTTGTCGCCGCGATGGAACAAGAGCTCTCATAGGTTATTTTACGTTTGGGCGGCAACGCTGCTTGGCCGCGTGCCATTTTGGAATGCGCGAAAGACGAATTCTCACTGGGACCCGACATGAGTGAACCATCCGGCACCCATACATGGGGCGGCAGACTTGCCACCTTTCCATTCGGCGTGAAGCTGCTGCTCACAGCCTTTCTCGCCATTATCGGTACGGCTATCTTGTGGCGGTCGCCAATATTCAAACGAGCCACGGCATGGCCGACGGCAAGCCGGGCATGTCGCTGGACGATGTTCGCGCCGTTTATTCCGGGTTCGAACGAAAATCGGTAAGCGACGAAATCCCCTCGCGCATGCTGGCCATGTTGCGCAGCTCCATGCGTGAGTATGTGGAAGACGATGCGGATTATTCCGTCCTCGAAACGTGGCTGAAGAAGGGTGCGCCGAAGGCCGGTCTTGATCCGGCGGACGCGAAGAAAACGCCCGCCCGCGTTATTATCCTGAATTGCCTGCGGTGCCACGCTCGCGACGGTGGAGAAGACATCGGCAAGCGCTCGCCATTCGGTCCGGATGACATGACCGTCGATTACGAAATGATGAGGCCGTTGTTGCCTGCCGATATGAAGCCCGGGATGGTTTCCATGCGAATCGGCCCGCAATACTCCATGCCCCGGCTCATTCTTGTCAGCCATATTCACATGCTTTCGATTCCGATGTTTACACTCGTCGTGGGGCTGCTGTTTTCGATGACGCGCTGGCCTGCGAAATGGCTGAACTGGCTGACGCCCCTGCCGATGATCGCCCTCGTCTTCGATTTCGGCGGCTGGTGGCTGGCACGGCTGGGCGATGTGTTTGTACTGTTTATTGTCGGCGCGGGCGGCGTTTTCGGGGTGGTGTTTGCCGTCCAGATTGTTGCAATCCTTGTCGACCTCTGGCGTCCATCGCGCCGTATAATGGACTTCTAGGGCAATGTGCCTCACGCACGCACCGGCGTGCCTGCGACGGAACATCACATGACCTCCACCCTGTCATCCAAAGACCCGGCCGAACTGCTCGAACGTTTGCAGTCGCTGCGGCTGAATATCGAATCCGTTTTCATCGGCAAGACCGAGGCCATCACCCAGATGCTCATCGGGCTCTTCGCTCGCGGCCATGTGCTGATCGAAGACGTGCCCGGCGTCGGCAAGACCGTTTTGGCCAAGGCCGTGGCCAAAAGCATCGACTGCACATTCTCGCGCGTGCAAATGACGCCGGACCTTCTTCCGTCGGACATCCTCGGCGTCAGTGTTTACAACGACAACACCGGGGCGTTCGTCTTCAAGCACGGGCCGATTTTCGCCAACATCGTGCTGGCGGACGAAATCAACCGCACCACGCCGCGTTCGCAGTCTGCGTTGCTCGAAGTCATGGACGAAGCGCAGGTCAGCGTCGAAGGGAAGGCCGTCCCCATCGAGCGGCCGTTCATGGTCATCGCGACGCAGAATCCGTTTGAATTTGAAGGGACCTATTTCCTGCCGGAAAACCAGCTCGATCGATTTATTCTGCGCATTCGCATCGGCTACCCTTCGCGCGAAGACGAGCGGCAAATACTCCGGGAACAGCCCGATCGCACCGCGCTCGAGTCGCTGGCGCCCGTCATGGGTGCCAAGGACGTTCTGGCCGTGCAGGCGGCGGTGGATTCGGTCCGCGTGACGATGTGCTGATGGATTATTTGCAGGATATCGTTGAAGCAACGCGCCGTCACGATGCGATCGAAGTCGGCGTTTCGCCGCGCGGGGCGCTGTCGCTGCTGCGGGCGGCCCGATCGTCGGCCTTGCTGAATGGCCGGGACTATGCGGTGCCGGACGATTTGAAAATGCTGGCGGCGCCGGTCTTCGCGCACCGCATCGTGACGAAATCCTACCTGCGGGAGGGGCATTCGGCATCGGCGGATCAGATTCTGCTGGAGATCTTGGAGAGCATTCCCGTTCCGAGTTAATGCGTTACCGGTTCGAATGACAGGCGGGGGCGCTTGAATGAAGCGGCGATTCCCATGGTTCAAGAAGTCGCGGCGATTTACGCCGGTTGGCTTTCGTCCGACGCTCGGCGGCGTCTGGTTTGTGGTCGGCGCGATGTTGATCGGACTTGCGGCGATGGATGCCGATGTCAATCTGCTGCTTGTCATTTTCGGATTTTGTCTCGGCGGCCTCATCATCAACTTTTTCTACGGATGGCGGACACTGCCACTCCTGTCGGTTCGGCGAATCGTCCCTGAAACAGCAGTC
>JADJRI010000004.1 GCA_016712275.1 Planctomycetota bacterium | reverse complement strand
GCGTCCGCCGACACATCGACGGGGGTTTCAGTTTCGGTCACGGTTTCAGTGTCGGTTTCGGTGTCGCCTTCCATTTTGGCTTCACCTTCCGCCTTGGCTTCGCCGTCGGCGGGCGCAGGCGCCTCAACTATGCCGGCCGCCTTTTTCCTGGCGGCTTCGGCTTTTTCCTTCTCCAATTCCACGCGAACGATTTTCGCCTCCGAGGCGCATTCGGCGACGATGGCGCCGGCCAATTCTTCACTGATGCTCAATTCGCGAACCAAAGGTTCGGGGCCCACCTCTTCGACGTCCATGACGCTGATAAGACCCATGAGCGAAATGCGCTCGGCGACCATATCTTCGACGCCGCCGACCTTGCGAAGCGTCGCAGCCAGCCGATCGAGACCGCGATTGTATTCCTTGGGCGTCAATATATCGATGTCCCAACCGGTCAATCGCGCGGCAAGACGGACGTTTTGGCCGCGCTTGCCGATCGCCAGCGACAACTGCTCGTCGGGGACCACGACGGTCGCGCGTCCGAGCTCGAAGCAGAGGGCCGTGTCCTGAATTTCGGCGGGCTTGAGCGCGTTGGCGATGAGAATCTGCGATGACTCGTTCCATCGAACGATGTCGATTTTTTCGCCGCCCAATTCTTCAACAATGTTCTTGATGCGGCTGCCGCGCACACCCACGCAGGCGCCCACCGCATCGACCTTGGTGTCGATTGAGGTGACGGCCACTTTCGTGCGATAGCCGGACTCGCGGGCCAGCGCCTTGATTTCGATGATGCGTTCGGCGACTTCCGGCACTTCCAGTTCGAAAAGACGACGAATGAAATCCGGATGGCTGCGGCTGAGGATGATCTTGACCTGATGCGGCACCTCGCGCACTTCGAGGATGAGGGCACGAATGCGCTCGCCGGGCTGATGGGCTTCGCCCGGAATCTGCTCGCTACGGGGAAGGAAGCCCTCGGCGCGCCCCAGGCTCACGACAAGCGAGCCGCCTTCAAAACGGGCGACGCTGCCGGTAATGATCTGGCCCTTTCGTTCTACATACTCATCGAAAATGCTGACGCGCTCGGCTTCGCGGGTGCGCTGAATGATCACCTGCTTCGCGGTCTGGGCGGGAATGCGCCCCAACTCGGCCATCGTGATGTTGCGCTCGTCGGCAGTTGCAACGATTTCGCCATTGAGCCGGTCGATAGCGACGCGCACATAGCTGACGCCGGCATACTTTTTCTTGATGGCCGTCTCGATGGCGGCCTCAAGGTCGCCGAGGAGCAGGTCCTTATCAATATTCTTGTCGCGGGCCAGTGAATCCACCAGCCGCAGTAGTTCAGTACTCATTTATCAAATCTCGCTATTCAGTTTTCCAAAACACCTTATTCACTTGTCGTGCCGCACCAAGACCAACGCTGAAACGGCACACCACATTATTTCACCAGCCGCACACTGGCATTCGATCTCTGGCATCCCACATAAAACAAAAAAGTGGGCAAAACCATTGGCCCACTTTGCGGTGATTCTCCAATGCGGGCACCGATACCCGCTTGCGCTCGCGCTTTGTGCTTTTACGTCAACGCATTGGTTGACTCCCGCACGAAACACGCCGCCGTGACCGAAACGCGGACCAGTCGATATGGAAGCGCCGGCTACTCACCGGCCTCACCTGTTTTCGACATCGTCGCAGTCACATTCGCCCCCAGTTCACCCCGTTCGAAGACATGGGCACGTCCCATGTCGAGGAACACGTCGATTTCTTTTCCCTCGACCGCCGCCGCCCGCGAATCCACGCGAGCCACCAACTGTTGCCGGGCGGGGGTCGTCATATACACGTCCTTGCGATCACCAAGAGGCTCGACCAGCGTCACACGAACGCCGAGTCGACCTGTTGTTCCGCTCACGCCGAGCGATTCCGCGCTCACCGCAATTGCGTCGGGACGGATGCCAAGCGTCATCTCCCGGTTCGCATGCACCGAAAGCGATTTGGCCAATGACTTCGGCAGCGGCAGCGCCGAGCCGGCCATTTCGAAAATCGCGATGCCATCGCGGCAGACTATCCGTCCATCGACGAAGTTCATCGGCGGCATGCCGATGAACCCGGCGACAAAGCGGTTTGCCGGTCGCCGATATATTTCGAGCGGCGGCGCGTCCTGGTGAATGACACCATTTCGCATGACAACGACCCGGTCTCCCAGCGTCATTGCCTCTTCCTGATCGTGCGTGACGTAGATCGTCGTCGTCGCGAGCCGCTTTTGCAGCCGCTTGATCTCCGATCGCATTTCGACCCGCAGCTTCGCGTCCAGATTCGACAAAGGCTCGTCGAAAAGAAACACCTGCGGACTTCGAACGATCGCACGGCCAACCGCCACACGCTGTCGTTGACCCCCGGACAAAGCACGGGGCTTTCGATCCAACAGGTCGGTTATGCCCAGCAGCGCGGCCGCTTCACGCACTTTCTTGTCAATATCAGGCTTCGACAGCCCCAGATCGCGCCTGCGAAGCTGAAGGCCGAAAGCCATGTTCTTGTACACCGACATGTGCGGGTACAAGGCATAATTCTGAAAGACCATGGCGATGTCGCGGTCTTTCGGGGCGACATCGTTGACCACACGCTGGCCGATGGAGATCGTCCCTGACGAAATCTCCTCAAGGCCGGCAACCATGCGAAGCGTCGTGCTCTTGCCGCACCCCGAAGGGCCGACGAGCACAACAAACTCTTTATCCGCAATCTCAAGGCCGACCCTATCCACGGCTCGAACACCGCCAGGGTAGACTTTTGAGACGTCCTTTAAGTTAACACGTCCCATGGGGTTACGGATTCAGCGCGCACGGGGCCTGCAAAACTAGGATTATATGTTGCAAGGCCCCCTGTCAAACCGGACGGGACCGCCGGATTGCAACGCTTTTGACGAAAGATTAGGGGCCTTGGCTTGGAAACGATGTCCAATAACTGCAAATTTATTCGAGATAAAGCGTTACAGACGCTAAATGCGGAGTCAAGCCATTGGGCAGATTAAGTGCTCATTGAATCGTACGTTTTGCTGGTTCGTTGCCAATTCGAATGGCAATGTTATCCGGGCGTTGCGCATTTGCTTAACCGCTTCAAAAGGCGGACCGATGACTCCGCTAAGGATCGACCGCTTCGAGGATTGGACCCGGCCGCATTCACCGTTCACGGCCGCGCCATTCGAAAGTGTCTCATGACGAATACAGCTCCACAAAAGGAACAGTGCTATACGTGTAATGCCTGTGGGCTGCCCTTGCCGATCCGGCTTCCATTACCGGGCGAGGTCGCCGGAAGCTGGGAATGCCGCTATTGCGGCAGTCGCTTTTTTGCCACGCTGATCGACAATTATTCGCCTGAGATTCTCTCCAACGTGCGGCCGGCCGAGGATATTCATCCGCGCATCGCCATTGGCGGAAAAATCCTGGCAGAAATGTACCGGCGCAAGGGTCGCGACGGCCGCGGATTCGAAGAACGCCATTTCACACGCATCCGCTCCGACTTTGCTTTGAGCGTTGTCATCAACGGCGAGGAACTGACCGCACAAGTGGTCGACCTTTCGGCCGGCGGCGTCGGCTTTACGGCGGGCAAGCCGGCGGATGTCACCGACGAAATCACCGTACGTTTTGAGTCGATCCCGGGCCGTCCCACCACCCAATGCATCGTTCGCAATTGCGTCGCTACGGAAAACAATCAATATCGCATTGGTGCTGAATTCCAATCTCCCAAGTCTCCTGACTGACCCGCCATAAATACGTCCGCTATCGCGAATGGCACGGTCCATTTCACAATTCACAGGCCCGAATGAGCCACTTCCGCGCGCCATGGCTCTTGCGTTAGACTACAAACCATAGCCCGGACCATGGATGAGTGCGCTACGATGATGTGTCGAATCGGCAAGCGGCCAGTTCGTCAAATGTGATATTGTCAAGTATTTGCCATGCAACGAATCAAACTTTCGTGCAGCGTTTTGCTCTTGTCCATCGTCGGCTGCGGCGTGCTCGAACCGCCCGCGCCGTCCGAGGCCGAGCTCGACAACGGGTTGATCGTCATGTATCCCGGCGCCCTGAACACGACATTTGAGATGTATGGCTTCTACGCTGGAATACGCGCGGCCGGCGTGAATCAGGCGATCGAGATCAAGCCATGGGCACCGCCGCTCTTGAATTTTTTAATCCCGACCGAGTTCCTGCAGTATGAACGACCGTGGGCGGCGGCGGAGGCGGCACGAATCGTGCAATATCAGAAGGACCACCCCGGCGCACCCGTGACACTGCTCGGCTTTTCCGGCGGGGCGATGTTGTGCATTCTCATCGGCGAGGAAATGCCGGAGGGACATGAGCTCGATTGTGTCATTATGATGTCACCCGGCGTGTCGCCGACCTACGATCTCAACCCGATGTTGGCGCGCACCACGCAGGGAGCAGTTGTGTATTGGTCGCCGTATGACACCGTCGTGAACTTTACGACAAATCTGCTCGGCACGCTGGACGGAGTCTTCGGCCCGGCCGCCGCGACCTTCGGATTTACGACGGAGAATCCGAAGCTGCTTCAGGTTCAGTTCGGCCCGCAATTCGCGCTCTTCGGCAACGAGGGGGAGCACACGGATTACGCGTTTTCGATCGAGTGGATCAGCCAGTTTGTGGCGCCGTGGATTGCGCACTGACAGCATATTTACCGACTACTTCTCCTTCAACTCCAGCGCCCCGCCCCACTCGTCGCCTGGCGGGAACGACTTCATCTCCTGGCAGGCGTCGATATAGCGGCTGGCGCCCGCGTCATCCGGTCGTCTCGCCAGAATCCGCGTGAAATGGACGATGCACTCATCCCATTTGCGCTGTTTGTACAGCTCCACGCCGGCCTCGAAGCGCCGGGCATACTCCAGCGCGGCCGCCTCGACATCCCCCTTCCTGCCCAGAATCTCGTAGACCGGCACCGTTCGGCCCTTGCCCTTCACCTGCAATTCAGCCAGATAGCGAAATTCGTAACCTTCCTTTACCGCTTCGTACAGCGGGCCGCTGACGAGGATGCTGGTGCCGAAGACCCTGTTGGCTGGCTCCAGCCGCGCGGCCAGGTTTACCCTGTCGCCGATGACGGTGTAGTCGGCTTTGAGCTCTGAGCCGAGGTCGCCATTCATGCAGTGGCCGGTGGCCATGCCCACGCGCATTTCCAGTTGCGAAAAGACCGGAGTATCGCCGTTTGCAATTCTCTCTTGTTTCAGACGGGTTAATTCTTCCATCGCGCCGAGCGCCGCCTCACAGGCGGCCCGGGGATGTTCGCTCAGTGGATCGACGGACGGGTTGAAGATGGCCATGATGCCGTCGCCCATGAACTTGTTGATCATGCCGCGGTGGGCCCAGATGACTTCGCTCATGCGTTCGAGATAGACATTCAGGACATGCTGCACGACGGCCGCATCCTCGCGCTCGGAAATGCTGGTGAAGCCCTTGAGATCGCTGAAAAGGAAGCTCATGTCGCGCGTCTGCACGACCTTGAAGGCGCGTGCGGCATCGGGGCTTTCGGCGATTTTCGCGGCAATGGCGGGCGAGGTGTACTGGCTGAGCTGCTTGCGAAACTGCCGCTTGTCGCGTTCGGCGGTGAGCTGGCGGAAAAGCGTGACGAAGGCCCACGTGCTGAGAATTGCAATCAGGCATGGCATGGCGGGGAATAGAATGTTGGAGACCTGAAAGAGCAGAAAGAAATTGATGAGCAGGTAACTGACAAGAAGCAGCACAGCGACGATCAATGACGTCGAGGGGGCGCGCGTCGCGGTGACGAAGCCGGTCAAGGTGCCAAGGGCGAGGCAAACGAGAATGCCGTACCATTGCGGTGGTATTCGAATGAACGAATACTGCAAAATGGAGTTGAGGACCTGGGCATGGCACATGACGCCGTTGGTCTGGGGGTCGATAGGTGTCGCGACGATGTCGCCCTGGGCCGTCGCGGCGAAACCGAGGAAAGCGTACTTGCCGCGAATGAAAGGCTCCAATTCTTTTTTCAGCGATTCAATAGATTCCTCCAAAGACTTGTTGGCGCTGGTCAGTGCGGGCAGGTCGTCCCGCAGGATGCGTCTTGCCATTGCCATTTTTTCATCGGCATCGATCTCCTCCGGCGCGACCTCGCTCAATGTCATCGAGAGGTTTTCAAACGCAACATCTTCTTCATTGTCTATCTTGTCCTTCAGCACTTCGCATTCGGATTTCCAGCGTTGAATGTCGCTCGTTGAATTTGACCGCAGCGCCTCGGCGCGACGCAAATCTGCCGTCAATTCCACATACCTGCGCACCATCTTTCGATATTCTTCATCGCCCGGCTTTCTGATCTCACGGGCATTCGGACCTTCGCCCTCGATGATCGTGATTTCGCCCCGATCAATTTCGACAAGCTTTGCAATCTTGTATCGCCTGGATAATTCATTGCGACGGATTTGGCGGCGGGCGTCGGCAATGGCGTATATGCGTGCGGCTGAAATGTGGGGAAAATCCTCGCCGCGCTCCCAACCGGCCGCCGTCTTTGTCCAATGGATCAACAGATTACCGGCATCGTCGAGGGGCATGCGCAGCGGCGGCTCACCGTCGATTCGGGGAATGGTCAGAATCGTTGGGCCGTTGGCCTCGGCCTTGGTCAGGTCCAAATTGAGAATTCTGGCGGCGGCGACAAGGCCCATGTGCTTCATATAGCCGAGCGACGATTCGACGAAAAGCGGAACCCGACGCACAACACCATCGATGTCGCTCTGGAAATTTACAGTGGAAATATCCAATGCGGCGTCAGCCAGCGCAGCGTATAGCGGAACAATGTTGGTGCTTCCGGGAAATGGCGGCAGGCGATTGCCATCCATTTGTAAGGCACTTCGCTTGAGCTGCTTGAGCGCAACGGCTCGTGAATAGGCCGCAACGACATCTTCGGTGTCGAAGGTCTGGCGTTCTGAATATGCGCCGAGAATACGCCGCTTGACTTCGTCCAACGGGACTTCCGAATCTGCAGCGAATTGCCCGTCCACCAGTTCGTTGGCCACAACTCTTTTTACGCCGGCAATTACTTCCGCAATATCGGTTTTAGGCACGTCGAGCAGCCCGGCCAGTTCATTCTCGTCCAGAGTGAATTGCTTCAGCAACTCCCGGCGAATGCGCAAACGAATTATGATGCGTTTGACATCGGCCCGGTTTTCCGGCGTGTCATCCAGATCCACCGCCGCCATGGCTTTTGCGAGCGTTAATTCCCCTTGCTTGTCGAATAGATCGCGCAATCGCAGTGACATCGGAGACGGCGTGCCCGGCGCCCGCATGTCCAGATGAACCGCCATAATCACGTTGCCGGCATCCCGAATCACGCGGGCGAATTCAAGATCCGGCTCAATCAGATTCTGCGCGGACAATTCACCGACCACCTTGTCCGTTCCGGCGTCCGATAGCAGTTCGGGATCCACATACGGCAATTCCGGCTCGCTGAACAGCAAATCCACCATGATGTAGGCAGCGCCCAATTCATGCAGGACGCGGATCACATCGGCTGTGACATCGCGGTGCCACGGCCAGCGGCCGACTCGCTCGACCGCACCATCGTCAATATCGATGTGAACGATCGGAGATGTCGGCGCCAGAATGTTGAAATCCTGCATGCGCGTATCGACCAGTTGCAACTCTGATTCCTTGAAAAAGGAATTGGTGAACGCGGCGTAGGTCGAAATGACGGTGACGAACATTCCGAGGAGCGTGCCGGCAAGACGGGGACGGGCGGAAAACATGGGCGCGAATCCCTCGCGGGGGAATGAAACGGACACATTGGCCGCTTTTCTCTCCCGATCAGTTTAACCGAATATTTTGCAGCATGTAGAGACGGTGCGACAAAAAGCACGGCAATGGCAAAGAAGTTCTGCCATCGCCGCGCGGTGGTTGGCGGCGACGTTCACTCCGTCAATTCAGCCAGCGACTTGACCGTCGCGACCGATTCAACCTTTGGCTTCAGCCGCTTAAAAACACGGCGGCCGAACTGCTTCGAGACACGCGCAAGGCGATATCGGCGCAGGTCGAAAGTGACGTGGGCGCCGTCGGGCTTTCTTGCGAGGACGAACGGCACGCAGACGTCGATCACTCGGTAGACGGCCGTTTCGCATGGGAGCACAACAGCCCGCTTGGGCTCGATGATGTCGCTCCATTCGCTGAGATCAAAGATAGGAAGCATCTCGATGGTCCAATTGAGAATGGAAACGTAGTCTCCGCGCTCGACGTCATCCGGCTTCAGGGGCCTTGAGATGTAGCTCTTTTCATTCATTTCACATCAGTGCAGGGCCGCCTCGTTAATGGGCGGCGGACTGTCCAAACACATGTCACCTCGACATCCAAAAGGATGGTGGGCGGGAGACGCCCTTCGCGCATAAACGAATCGCGTCACACCGCCGAAATCTACTACGCCAAGAAAGTGAATAGTATTGATTATGAGTGGCGCGAATAACTGCGCGGAATATCCGAGGGACGATGATGGCTCGCGAGCCGATCGCCAAAACCGAATCGAGTTGTTCCAAGTTTGAGTAGCATAATACTGTCTCCGGTGACAGTATTATGCGCAGTGCCTGCGCAAAGTCAAGAAAATGAATGGATCAAATGCTCTCGCCGCAAGCCGGGCACCGGGGGGATGCGACGCTGGGCAAAGGGTGGCCGCACTCGGGACAAACGGCGCCGGCGTTCTTATTTCTTCTCCGCAGCGCAAACATCCCTATTGCCAATAGTGAAGCACAAAGAATGAGGAGCATGCGAATCATGGCTTGGCCGCCGTTTCAATCGCAAGCCGGTTGTGCGAGATAAGCCGGATCTGCTCAGGCAGTCGGCGAGTCGCCGAGGGGCAATGAACCGATCGCGGCCGCGCTATCTGATCGGGCCGCGGAGATTTCACGAATTCTGGTCGCGGATTCCTGCTTTTTGGTTGGCACTTCCGGCTTGTATTCCGGCACGATTTCCGTCAGCCGATTTCTGAGCGCGGCGTCGTCGAGAACGTCTGCGGCGGCCACGATTTCATCAATTTGACGGCAAACGCGATGCCAGTCTTCTTTCTTGTTTCGCCAGACGTAAATCTTGTCGTGTGTTGTCTTGCCCATGTTTTCGCCAAGGACGCTCAACTCTTCATAGAGTTTTTCGCCCGGGCGGATGCCTGTGAACTTGACTTCGATGTCTTCGCCGGTACGCATTCCGCAAAGTGTGATCATCTCGCGAGCGAGATCGACGATTTTGACCGGCTCGCCCATGTCCAGCACGAAGATGTCGCCATCATTGCCCATGACGCCGGCCTGCAAAACCAGTTGAGACGCTTCCGGAATGGTCATGAAATATCGCGTCATGTTGGGGTCGGTCACCGTGACCGGCCCGCCGGCGGCGATTTGCCGTTGAAAAATCGGAATGACCGAGCCGCTCGATCCGAGCACATTGCCGAAGCGAACGGTCATGAACTGCGTTTCACCGCCCTGGCGGAGCTGCTGCGTGTACATTTCGGCAACGCGTTTGGTGCAGCCCATCACCGATGTGGGATTTACCGCCTTGTCGGTCGAAATCATGACGAATCGGGAAACCCCGTGACGCTTGGCTGCATCGGCCACGGTGCGGGTTCCCTGAATGTTGTTCTTGATGGCCTCGCCCACGTTGATTTCCATCATCGGGACGTGTTTGTGGGCGGCGGCGTGGAAGATCATGGCCGGTCGTTCGTCGGCAATGATCTGATTGATCCGCTTTGCGTCGGTGATGTCAGCCACAAAGCACTTCAAATGAACGCCGGGAAACGCGGCCTGCAAATCCCGATCGATTTCGAAGAGATTGTTTTCGGCCTGTTCGACGAGCAGAAGCCCGGCCGGTTGAAAGCGGCAAATCTGCCGGCACAGTTCCGAACCAATCGAGCCGCCCGCTCCTGTGACTAGAATGCGCTGATTGGCGACATAGCGGCTGATCTTGTCCTGGTCCAACTCGACCTGCTCACGGCCGAGAAGGTCCTTGATATTGACATCACGCACCTGCGAAACGGCCACTTTGCCTTCGATGAGCGCTTCCATCGAGGGCACGGTTCGGAATCGGACGTTCATGCCTTCGCACTGTTCTACGATGCGGCGGAGCGTCTTTTGCGGCGCGCTGGGCATCGCAAGGAGAAGTTCCTGAATCTGATAAGCGCTCGCAAAATGATTTGGCATCCGAGATTTTCCCCAGCACAGGCACGCCATGGATCCGCGAATTACGTTTTGCCGGGTCGTCATCGAGAAAGCCGACAACATTGAAACGCTCGACGCGCATCCGGAGGATTTCGCGAAGCAACGCTTCGCCTGTATCGCCGGCGCCGAGAATCAGGCATTGCCGGCTGCCGGTCGAAGCCACATGTCGAACCTCCTCATGATAAAGTCGGACAAGCAATCGCGCGCCGCACAGCACACCGATCGTCGCGCCCCAATCCAAAAGAAACACGGACTGAGGAAACTGCTGGTCTTTTTGCTCAAAGAACTCAGGGTAGAGCCGCGCGATTGAGAAAAACAGAACGACAAAGAAGAAAGTGCTGACGTGCGCGCCCATTGTGATTGCGCCGAGGTCGCGCATTCCGACATAGCGCCAAGTTCCGCGAAACAGACTCATGCGCCAGAATACGAGCGTCTTGATGAGCACGACCGGCGCGACCAGCGGGATGAAGAATGGAAAAAACCATTGAGCAAAGCTGCGGAAATTAAAATAAAGGCCGAACGCGCAGAAAAACGCAATGGCAAAAAGCAGGATGTGAACCAGCCATGATAGCGCATCGCGATAGCGCATAATGCCCCGGCGCTTTGCGGGGGCATCACTTTTAACAGGATCCGGCATGGTCAATGGCTCGCTTCTTTCCAGACTCACAATGCAAGATGGTTCAGTTTCCGGGAGCCGGCAGATCGGCCGAAGAAGGAGCCGGGACGGGGGCGGATTTTGAAGCCATCAGTAAATCACGAAACCGCTTCGCAAAGGAGGTTCGATCAATCGGATTCTCCGCACCCCGTTTGACGTCCTCCATTGCGGATTCCTTTTGCATCGCATCAATCGCCGCATCCATCGCCGAAATCGCCGTGTTCGTGTCGCCACTCAGCCACTGGAAATAGGCCATCATCAATCCAAATCGCGACGAGCTACCCGGCGACTTGGCAATCAATGTGGCTTCATTCACGAGACGGGCGAAGTCCTGCTGCTTTTCGTACAAATCCTGCCAGTGAACCACGCATCATCGAGCGATGCGGACTGGCTTTTCTCGATCTGCTTCATGGTCTGAATCAGTAGAAGCAGCGCCGAGTTGTAATCGCGCTGCTGATATGCACACAGGGTCTTCAACGTGAGGCACCGCACGCTTTCCGGCTTGGCCTGCCCATACAAATCAAAATAGCCGGCAGCCTCCATGTATTTTTTTTGGCGATAGAGTGCCATGCCCATGCGCAGGTAATCCTGCGACCGTTCTTCCAGACGTGCGGCCAAGACATCATTGTAAGAGCCCGTCGGAAAGCTGCCGTCGAGATTCGGCGTTACTCCGAAAGTGGAGTCGCCCTTTGGCAAGGGTGGCTCTCCGGTGGCTTTTCGCATTGTCAGTGTGGCCGGCGTCGCGATATTTAAATCGAGGTTCTTCACAGCGCCGGCCCATACGCCGTTTTGAAAGATATAATCCTGTCGGCCAACCAAGGCAGTGGAGCGGATGGCCAGTCCCGAGCGAGCGCGGAGTGCATTTCTGTACTCGAGCATGTTGGTTACCGGGTCACCGGATGGCAATGGCGATTCCAGCAATCCGACTCGGTCATTGCGAATGCGATGGGCCAGCTCGGCGCGCAACTGTTCACTTCGAAGCACAAATCCGGCGTAACCTGTTGTCAGATAACTGCTTGGACGATATCGTGCAGCACGGGCATTGAACCCGGAACTGACTCTGGGCTTTGGCTTTCTGGTCTCGCGCTGTCCATATCCACGTGTCTGGCCGAGCAATCCACTCGGGGCAGCAAACGCAATCATTAGTGCGATCGTCAATATTCGGGATTTGAGCATGAGAATCGCTCCAAGTTCAAATTCAAAAGCACTTTATGGTATCGGCACGATTTACTATGGTCAACACACCGAACCGCCGGAACGCCAACAAGGTATGATTGCGTTCAATCGATTTTGCCGCCATTTCGCTTAACATCAGATGCCTCTGCATAGGAGTCTACGCGGATGGCCCGCATTTCGTTTTTCAAGATCTCGCTTGCCGCAAAATGCCGGATCCTCTTCGGACTGGCTGTACTTCTCATCGTCGCGGCCTCCCTTTTTGTTCCATGGTTGCGCATGCGCGATCTGGTTCATGTCATGAACGTGCAACTAACGCGCCAAATCGGCAGGCTGGCGATCGCTCGAACCGAACTGGGCGTCAACAATTGGCAACTCAAGCAGGAAGCCCTCGAAACATGGTGGCCGAACAACAGTGCCAAATCCGGGTACGCCGGACCTGTGCCGAGACTCATTCGATTATCGGACCCATCCAACCCCAAACCACCACCTCAAGCTGACGTTTTTATCTCCGATGCAGTCGAGAATTTCTCGCGAAACCCCGGCGCGAATGAATCGCAACCCAGGTGGGAGTCGGCCGGTGGAACAACGATTTATCGAATGGCTTTTGCGGTCCGCTCCACTGGCGGCACATTTCCGGCCGGATCGCTCTTGGGAATTATTTCGGTCGAATATGCGGCGCCGCGCGCCCGAATCGATTTCCTCATCAACTTCGGATTGAGCCTGATGGCCGGCGCGCTGGCGGGCATCTTGGCCATTCTCGTTTTTTATCTGATCACTCAGAAGTTGATTCTCTCGCCGGGGCGCGAGCTGACGCAGGTGGCGGAAGGTGTGTCACCAGGTGCTCACAGCATACGCAGCGCGATCGCGACGGGCGACGAATACGAAGAACTTTCGCGCGCTTTTAATGCGATGCTCTCACACCTCGAAGCCTCGGAACACGACCTCAAGCGCATCAACAAGAGCCTCGATACGAAACTGGCTGAGGTGGCGGAACGGAACGTGGCGCTTTTCGAAGCCGACAAACTCAAGAGCCAGTTTCTCTCGATTGTCAGCCATGAATTGCGCACGCCCCTGGCATCGATCATCGGCTTTGCCGAACTGCTTCGCGAAGCGGCGAGCGGCGAGGGCGGACGGCAACTTCGATATTCTGAGAACATCATGTCCAGCGGGCGCATGCTGCTGGGATTGATCAACGATCTGCTCGACCTTGCGAAGATCGAAGCCGGAAAACTGGAGCTACACCTGAGTCAGGTCAACATGGAAGAGATGATTCGCAACTTGCTCGATTTCATTCGGCCGCTGGCCGACAAGAAGAGCCTGCAGCTTTCATCGATCATTGCGGAGCAGGTGCCGCCGATCACGTCCGACTCGGGGCGCATTCAGCAGATTTTGTACAATCTTCTGTCCAACGCCGTGAAGTTCACACCCGAGGGCGGCCTGATCGAAGTGAGCCTGGCCCAGCTTAATGCCGACCAAATCAGCATCAAGGTGCGCGACACGGGCGTGGGCATTCCGCCGACGGATCTGGAGAGCGTGTTTGAGAAATTCAAGCAGCTCGACGGCTCGATGACGCGCGAGCACAGCGGCACGGGCCTTGGTTTGGCGATTAGCAAGGAACTGGCCATGCGGCTGGGCGGTTCGATTTCGGTCACCAGTGAAGTGGGCAAGGGGTCGGAGTTTACAGTGATTCTGCCCATTGCCGCGCCGGATGAAAAACAGGAGGCCATGCCGATGCGCGATATCAACCTCGCGACCAGATGAACAGGATCGCGCGGGATTGCACGGCAGGCACGAAGGGCACGGCAAGCATAAAGGGTACGACAAGCACATAGGTCACGGGAGACATGGCATCGGTGTGGCACCGGCTAATAGCCGGTGCCACACCGATGCCGAATAAGACTCGATGATACTTCAATGACAGCGGCCGCAAAACAATCCGACTCAAATGTCCTGCCGCGCCGCCGCAAGCGATGGTTGCCACGCATCGGCCTGCTTATCGGCAGCCTTCTCATTGCGGCAGTTCTCGCGGATGTGACGGTGCGAATGTTCGGCCTTGGACCGCCGGCCTATGAACCGCGGCGATACGAGCCGGATGGCCGGGTGCCCTTTGCACAGATTCCGAATGGCCCGATCACCTATCAACCGAATGCGCGATTTGCCTCGGTCTATGATGATCGCGTAGCGCCTCCCTACACCGGCGGGCGCGTCGAGTATGCGATCAATTCGTTCGGCTTTCGCGGACCGGAAATAGCGATCGAGAAAAAGCCGGGGATCACGCGCATCGCCTGCCTCGGCGATTCATTCACCTTTGGGGAGGGCGTTCGCGAAGATAGTGTTTGGCCGCGGAGCCTCGAGGAGAAGTTAAACGACGAAGTCCTTCTCAACGAGCACGGATTTGGGAAGCCGCCCGACACAACCTACGAAGTTCTCAACTGCGGCGTGCAAGGCCACGGTACGATTGATGAGTTTCTCTATTATCGAATGCACGTTTCGCAATTCAAACCCGACATCGTCATTCTCGGGTTCTTCCTGAATGACGTGATGGAAGGCCGGGAAACTCTTCGCCAGAACGAAGAGTGGACGAAAGCGCGGGAAGTGTCGGCGTTCGCGCGGTGGTCGCGCATCGCCGAGATTCTGGAAAGACGCCAGATCGCCGCTGAATTACAAGCAGATTATTTTGCCGCGATTCGTACCAGCTTCGAGTCGCCGCGCTGGGAACTCTCCAAGCGGGCCATGACCGACCTGAAGTCGCTGACGACCGCGAACGGGCAGCGATTGATCGTCGTCGTGTGGCCGGTGCTTTGGAAGCTCGATTCCGGATACCCCTTCGAAGACGTTCATCACAAAATCACGGCGTTCTGCAAGGATGGCGAAATCGAATGCGTTGATCTTCTGGACACGTTTCGTGGGTCATCCGATTACAAATTCTGGGTGCATCCGACGGATCATCATCCGAATGGGTTGGCGCATGGGAGCGCGGCTTACTCGCTGTTCAAGCACTTTGCGGCGAAATAAAAGGGGAAATGGGTGTTCGACGAAGGCCAATTCCCCGCTTGGGCATTTACACGCAAGCCCAGCCCCGGCCTTGTAACAACAGGCCCCGGTCCGACACGGACCGGCTCGCGATATGTGACGCAGCACTTTACCGCATCGCAAATTCCTGTGGATCGCTCGCATAGGCCTTCGCCGTTTCCGCCGTGATATGCCCCGCCTCCATCAGCCGCCGCAAATCCGTATCCAGCGTGAACATGCCCTCCGCCCGGCCGCTCTGGATCGCGCTGTCGATCGACTCGATCTTGCCGGTGCGGATGGCATTTCGCACCGGATAACTCGCCGTCATCACTTCCATCGCCAGAATCCGCCGGCCGCCCCGCGCCGCCGGGAGAAGATGCTGCGCGACAACGAAGCGCAGACTCATCGATAGCTGCGTGCGAATGTCATCGTGCCGCTCCGTCGGAAAGAGGTCGATCATGCGGGTGATCGCGCCTTTCGCGTCGCGCGTGTGCATGGTCGCGAAAATCAGATGCCCCGTTTCGGCCGCGGAGATGGCCAATTGTGCCGTCTCCATGTCACGAATTTCGCCGACGAGAATCACATCGGGGTCCTGGCGCAATCCCGACCGCAGCCCCTCGTAGAACGACAGCACGTCCACGCCGACTTCGCGCTGCGTGATGATGCTGATCCCGGTCTGGGGATAAATGTATTCGATTGGCTCCTCGATCGTGATGATTCGGTAGCCGCCCTTGGTGTTGAGCGTTTGAATCAGCGCGGCGAGGCTCGTCGTCTTGCCACTGCCGGTGATGCCGGTGACAAGAATGAGTCCGTCCTTTTGCGAAGTCATGCGCACGCCGAGCTCGGTGGCGAAGCCCAGCTCCGGAAGCGTGGGGATGTTCTCGGGAATGGCGCGGAAGCACGCTCCGAGCGACCCCCGGCTGTTGAAAACGTTTGCACGAAACCGTTTCAACGCGCCGGCCGAATCGAGCGGAAAGGCAAAGTCGATATCGCCGGTGCCGAGCCGGCCACGAAGCGCCTCGGGCACGACGGATTCGACCATGGTCTTGAGCGCGACATCGTCGATGGCCGCCTCGCTCGCGGCGGTCAGCTCACCGTTGACGCGATAGGTCGGCCGATAGCCGGGGACAAGGTGAAGGTCGGAGGCCTCGCGGTCGTGCATGGCGTCGAGGAGTTGCTGGAGGGATTGGTTCATATGCATCAGGGTCTCGGAGTGTACCGGTTTAGGCGAACATTCGCCGCCAACGGGGTATAATACAACGGGCGGGAGAGGTAGTCGCATTCGATTTGCGAAATCGAATGGAGGTGCCGGAATGCAGGCAAGCTATTGTCCGAATTGTGGCCGCGAGTTAGCTGTCTTGGAACCCGCTGACGTTTCGCAAACGTGTCCCGATTGCGCCAAACAAAACCACGTGGATATCCACGAAGCGAAAAGTGGTTTGGATCAATCGGATGTACCAATCACCCTTTCCTATGCGGCATCAAAAGAAAGCGCCGGCGAATGGTCATGCCTGCGTTGATTGTCCTTACAGTTGGCGTCCTGGGAGTGACGATGATCATGCCTATGACTCACCGTTGCCCAGCATTCACTCCGCCAATGATATGCAGCATGAATCTTCGCGGAATTGGGCAGGCGATGTACATCTATGCTCAAGATTATGCCAACGGGGACTTTCCGTCTGGCATATCCATGTGCGTTTCGGATGGTAACGCGTTCGCAAATCAATTCGTGTGTCCGGCAAACCACAATGTAGGCACTTCATACCTTTACGTTGCCGGTCTCACGACAAACTCAAATCCTCAAAGCGTCCTCATGTACGAAAACCCGCAGAATCACCCCGTCCAAGGCACCGCAGTTCTATTCGTCGACGGCCACACCGAGATCGTAAAGCCTGCTCGGCTGCAATCGCTCATTTAGCAAGCCACAGCATCGCGAACAGCCGTACTGGTGCCTGATCTATCTGCGATCCAACCGCCGAATTGAAGGGCCCACATTATCGAAGACATTCGTCCGTACGTGTCATCTTCTTTGGCCCGTTCACGGGCCTTCCCCGCAGCAGCGGGCTGTGGGCCAGTCCTTTAGGGCTGGTTACAATGGCACGCGTTATTCCTTAGCCCGTTTCAACGGGCTTACTTGTCGGGCTTTAGCATTCAGAAAAACCGGAGACGCGTAGTGCCGCGAAATGTCTATCACGAAATCAATCTCCATCTCGTCTGGCGAACGAAAAACAATATGCCGATGCTCATCGACCGCGTCGAAAACCGATGCTGGCACTTCCTCACTCACCGCGCACTCGAAACGCCTGGCCTATTCGTCCACGAAATCGGCGGCTTGCCGGATCACATTCACTTTGCTGTGAGCGTCCCGCCGACACTTCTCATCAGCGAATGGATCGGCAAACTGAAAGGCGCGTCGTCGCACTACATCAACAATGAAATCTGCAACCAGAAAACGCTGGAATGGCAGGCCGGCTACGGCGTCGTCAGCTTCGGCACGAAAGACACAGAGTGGGTTGTTTCATACATTCGCAATCAGAAAGCACACCACGCCAACGGTACGATCCACGATCGCCTTGAGCGCATCGATCAACCTGAACACGCCAATGCCTGAAGTCCGGCCCTGCCGGGTAAGCCCGTTGAAACGGGCTAAGGCGTTGAAGGTCGCACGAACAACCAGCCGTAAACGACTGGCCTACAGCCCTTCGGGAAAGACCGCTGAAGCGGCCTGATTTCGATCCCCCAGTGATAAAGCGTAGCCGGAAGTTTAAGCTCGATTTTCGTTGCCCGCGCCAATGCATCGATAAAGATGCGCAACATCGGCGCTTAGCTGATAAGATACGCCGATGCACACCACCTTCACTTGCACCTCCTGCCAGCGCACCATCGCCGCGCAGGTGCCGCCTGGCTCGCGGGTGCAGTGCCCTTTGTGCCAGCAAGTTGTCACCGTTCCGCAGGTGGATGCCGGCTCGCCCGTGCGGCTTTCGCTGAACGGGCAGCCCGGAACACCACGCGGCGGCGACACCTTCGATCCCAACCAGCCCATCTACGGCCCGCCGCCCGTGCCCGCGAACCTGGGTTACGGCGTGCCGTCAGTTGCCGCCAACAGCGGACTGGCCGTGGCATCACTGGTCTGCGGCATTGTCGGAATTCTGGGATTGTGCGTGTGGGGGCTTGGGGCGATCGTCGGCCTGGTGGCGCTGGGCCTAGGCATCGGCGCCGTGGTACAAATTCGCCGTCATCCGCAGCGCATGGGCGGCAGGGGATTGGCCATTGCGGGCATCGTGCTGGGGTCTTTGAGTATCATTATTGTTCCGGTCGTTATTTTCTTTTTTGCGATTCCGATGGTTTCGAAATTCCATGCGCAGGCGAATTTGGCGATGTGTCAGGCCCAGCTTCACAGCCTCAGCTTTGCGCTGGATAACTATGCGGCGCAGGATTCGAACGGCATGTACCCCGACGATATCACCCGTCTCTATGCGGGCAACTCGTTCGCGTCGTATCAAATGATGTGCCCCGCGGACACGACCGGCGGCCAGTCGTATTACTATGTTCCCGGTTATAGCCGCGCGTCGCCCGGCAATCAGGTTCTGGCCTACGAGCATCCCGACATACACAAGGCCGAAAACGGCGGGCATGTGCTCTACAAGAACGGAAGCGTTGTGTTTGAAAAGGGATCGACATTTCAACAGACGATCAGCAGCATCAAGACGCCCAAGGGCAAGCGATTCGCGCCGCATAAGCCTTAGCGGAAATGGGTGACTGGGCAATACGGCGATGGATCAAGACCGTTTCGAGGAACTGGCACCGTGTGCAGGCGGCCGAATTTTGGACGGCACGTGCGCGGGACAATGATTGCGATGGAATCGGGGTGTTGAGAATTCGAGTATATTCTCACCCAATCATGCGAACATTTATCGCCATTGAAATCTCAGATAGCCTCAAGGAACGGCTGGCCGAACTTCAGGCGCGGCTTCGCAAGTTTGTGCCCAATCTTAAAATCACGCTTCCCCACCAACTTCATCTGACGCTCAAGTTTCTTGGGGAAATCGAGGAGGCCGAGCTGCCGGAGCTCAAGAGCGCCTTCGAGTCCATTGCCGCCGGGCACAAGCCCTTCGATCTGAACCCCAAACACCTTGGCACATTCGGACGCCCGACGAACATCACGGTTTTGTGGATTGGCCTTACCGATCCGTCGAACGGCCTCCATCAGTTACACGCTGATCTCGAATTCGCTCTTTCGCGGCTGGGACATCCGCCCGAGGAACGGCCATTTAAGCCGCATCTGACCCTGGCCCGCAACAAAAACCCGAATTTCAGCCGCAATATCCGACGGGCGCTCGACGCGGAGCCGCCGTTTAAGTCGGCGGCGGAGCATGTCACAAAGTTGACACTCTATCAGTCGGTGCTGAAAGCGGATGCAGCCGTTCATACTGCGCTGTCGAGTCACCGTCTTATGCCGTGATCTCGGCAACAGCAATTTGATTTCGCATCAGCCTGGGTAAGTCAACGTTCAATGTGCCGGCTCTTCGATGCCCGCCAGCCATTGTTCTCCGTGCGTCACATTGCAAAGCTGCATCATTACCAGCACACGAAAATCGTCGCCGCGAATTGTTGCCCACCCCGCGCACCATTCGTGGAGGCCCATCTTGACCGTGCCGCCCATGTACCAACTGGCCTTGGAAATATCACGGCCCTTTGCCCAGTCAATTCCCTGGGCGGCCAGCGAAATCGTGCAGGCAATATCTGCAATGGCGATCGGCTTGACGGCCAACATGTGGCCCGTTTGCCGACGTTTCTGAATCTCCTCGGATGTCAAGATGGCGGCACCGTTTTCGAACAGGCGAAACCGAATGTTCTCCAACGGCTTGACGCCATTGATTTCCTCGACGGCGTGATGGAGGGCCGTGCCGTCGGCCTCGCTCATTATTCCCTCTCGCAAATACCCAAACTGCCGCTCCACTTTGGGATATGAATCACAGGGGACGACAAATGCAGTGACGTTGACATAACACAGCGGCCCACGATCGACCGCCGGCATTTGAGGTTTGGGGCTTCCTGTTGAATCCGACGACTCCGTGCCGGCGTCCGCTTCGGCTGCAGCAGCATCCCCATTCGTTCCGATGGGCGAATCGACGTCGGCCGATTCGGTCTCGGGCGCCTGCAACTCGGAGGGCAATTCCGACATTAACACCCACGTCGGATAGCCGCGGGCGGTAAGCCTGCCCGGTTCATAATACGAAGAACGGACGACCTCCTCTGAACAACCCGCCACGATCAGCAACGCCGTTACTGCCAATATTCGTCGCATATCTGTCATCTCCCAATTTTTCTGCTTTCCAATACCGACCATCTTACCCAGTTGAAGGCCCGGCCGAACGTCATCCTTGATCGCCGATTTCCCACCCTTGGACATGGGGAATGCGTATTAGATCGGTTGCGACCGTCGTCCAACCGGACGATTGTTTGCCCCTTAATGCCCTTGTTTGCTTGAGTGAAATCGAAACAAAGAAGGAGTGAATCTGAGAAAAGAACCTAACTCCCGTGTGCCAAAAGAGTAACAGCAGCAAGTCGTTGTCTCTTGCTGCCAATTCCACGAATTCTCGACTGTCAATGCCGTCAATCATAACTGCGCCGACGTACAAATACCATCGGTCTCGCATGAGCGCGGCTGCTCTGTATCATCGAAATCTATGACCATCGTTCTCTTTGAAGACCACGGTTTTTTGGATCTGCTCCCGCTCGTCTATTCGCGGGCGACGTTCAACCTGCGCTGCGGATTTTCAAATCTGCGCGAGAAAGTCGAGCATGCCCACGGCCGGCCGATCGACGCCATGTATGTGCGACCGTCAATCGCTGATGTGATGGCCGAGCGGTGGAAGTTGCCGGTGAATGTTGCGCCTTCTGCCGATCGGCAGCTTTGGATCAATGGGCGGGCGATGGTTCGGGGGGCGATCGATTTGCCGGCGGACTCGGCGTGCTGGGATGGTGACGCGCTGGTGGCGGCGAGTGTCTCGGGGCCGGCAGCCAAGGCTCTGACAATCGAGACGATGTTGGATTCCGCGAAACTAGGTGCCGCGTTGAAGGCACTTCGGCGAGTGGAGATTCCGGCAGAGACTTGCAGGCTGATTCGGTATCCCTGGAATCTCATACATTCGAATGCCGACGAGATTGTCCGGCAGTTTGCGCTTCATGGTCAGGGGGCGATTCTTGGGAAGATTTATGACGGCGTGCACATTCTCAACAGCGCGGCCGTGTGGATTGGGAAGGGAACGAGGATCAAACCCTGCACAGTGCTGGATGCGGAGGAAGGTCCCATCCATATTGGCGACAACGTAACGTTGAACCCAAACGTGACGATCACGGGGCCTTGCTTCATCGGGGACCAGTGCATTGTGCAGAGCGGGTCGAACATTCGCGGCGGGACGAGCCTGGGCACGTTTTGCAAGGTGGGCGGCGAGATCGAGGGGACGATTTTTCACGGGTATTCGAACAAGCAGCACGATGGTTTCGTCGGCCATAGCTATATTGGCGAATGGGTGAACCTTGGCGCGGACACGGTGACGAGCGATTTAAAGAACACGTATGGCGCCGTGAAGGTGGCGATCAATGGGCGCGAGGTGGACAGCGGGGAGACGTTTGTCGGGTCGATCATCGGCGATCATTCGAAGACGGGAATTAACACGACGCTGCCGACGGGGTGCGTTGTTGGCTATGCGTGCAATTTGTTTGCGAGCAGGCACCCGCCGAAATTTGTGCCGAGTTTTAGCTGGTTAACGGATGAGGGGCCAGCTGTGAATGAGCCGGCGCGGGCGCTGGCGGTGGCGCTGAAGGTGGTGGCGCGGCGCAAGCGGGATTATTCGGAGGCGGAGCGGGGCTGTTCTTGTCGATTGTGCGCGAAGCAACGAAGTGGGAAGCTACAAATTAGAAAGTTGTCGCGTTTAGACCTCGAGATTCAGGATCCCGACGACTTTGTTGTGGGATGACTTGTTGGCGTGGTGGGTTGTTCGAGCTGCTTTAGTCGGGCAAGCAGGTATTCCCCGCATTTTTCTTCGCGACCGTTTTTGAAGCGAATGAGATAAGGGCGGCCGCTGGTTGAGGATTTGGTTGCGGCGACGTTGATGAAGTCCCGGGCGGTCTTGATTTCCTTTCGTTTCCATTGCCATTTGTCGCGCATGTGTTTCGCGGCCTCGCGGCAGTTGTGTTCGGCGTCGTTACGGATGAAGACAGCGTCCTCGAGGTTTTCGATGTGGGCAATGAGGGCTTCGATTTTTTGCTTTTCGGTGAGTTTCGTTGGGCGCGATGTGGTTCGCGTGGTTATCTGCGTGGTTGGTTGAGATGTTGTTGGAGTGGGCGGCGCGGCGGCGCCGTTATAGCATGCGCCGATTGCTAGAAGCGTGAGGGTTGGGATGAGCGTTTTCATCATCAGTGCTCGCATGTTATTTTCTCGTCAATAGGATGAACGTCATTGCGGATTCACGCTTTCTCTTGTTGTTAGTCGTTGTCTACATTCGCCCTACTCCTGCGGAGTTGGGGCTAAACGGGATTGGAGGTAGGCTAAACGGGATCTACGGAGTTGGGCCAGGCGGGGACGCACTTGGTCGCGAGTTATCCCGCACGAGGGATTGAAGGTCGATTTTGCCGCGGTCGGTTTGGGGAAGTGCGTCCATGAAGTGCCAGATATCCGGCATCATATAGGCGGGGATGAGCGGTTTGCAGAAGGCGATCAGCTCCGGTTCGCCAAGCGGCATGCCCTCGCGCGCAGCGATGCAGGCTTTCAGGCGGCTGCCGAAGACCGGGTCGGCCAGCGGGATGACCGCCGCTTGTTTGACGGCCGGGTGGCGATGAAGGGCGGCCTCGATTTCACCCGGCTCGATGCGGTGGCCGCGACATTTGATCATGCGGTCGATGCGGCCCTCGAACATGAGCACACCGTCCGGACGAAGCCGAACGCGGTCACCCGTGCGATAACAATGGCCGACGCCATTGGGGGCGGGGACACATCGCGATGATGTCAAGTCTGCGTCACCAAAGTACCCCGTTGTCACCGTCGGGCCGGCCACCCATAGCTCGCCCGCTTCGCCCCGGGCGACGGGTCGGCCGTTCGCGTCCACGATCCAGATCAGCGTGTCATCGATCGGCCGACCGATGGGCAGAGGGCCGTCATCGGCGAGGTCGGCGGCAGTGCATGCGTGGCAGGTGCAGACATTCGTTTCGGTCGGGCCGTAAAGATTGGCTAACGACGCTTGCGGAAGCTCGCGGGCCAGACTTTGCAGCGCGGACTTCGGCATGACTTCGCCCGCGAAAATGACGTGCCGAAGCCTTGAATAGTCGTGCTCCGGCAGTTTTCCGCGAAGCTGCATCATGATGAGGGCGGAAGGGACCGAATACCAAGTCGTGATTCGCCGGTCGGCGATGAACTTCGCCATCTGGTACGGGAACATCTTGATCGACTCGGGCACCGGACACATTGTCGCGCCAACGCGAACCGCCGCGAAAATATCAAATGTGGACAAATCAAAATTGTATGGCGCGTGGTTTGCGATGCGGTCTTCGGCAGTCAATTCCAAAAAGCCCGCCGCCCATTTGGAAAAGTGCATCAAGCTCTTTGTCGTGATCTCGACACCCTTCGGCCGGCCGGTCGAACCGGAGGTATAGAGAATGTTGGCAACTCCGCGCTCCGGCGAGGGGGCTGGACCAGACATTGACCCGATTCGATTTCGATCGCCACCTGCCTGCAATTCGGGATTTTCGAAATCGACCAGTATGGTTGTGATGCCGGTGACACCGGCGGGCGGGTTGGCGCTGCCCGTCCAAATCGAAATACCCGCGTCATCAACGACGGCCTGCATTCGCTCGGCCGGCCACGCCGGGTCGATGGGCACATAGGCGGCACCCGTTCGAATGATGCCGAACATTGTCACGATGGCGTCAACGGATTTCCTGTAGCAGAAAGCAACGCGCTTCCCAGGCCCTGCGCCGACCTCTTGCAGGACGGTGGCACACCGGGACGATCTGACCAGCAATTCAGAATAGGTGATTTGCGACTCGCTGAATTCGACGGCGATTCGGTGGCCGTGCTTGTTCGCGGCGTTTTCGAGCAGGGAATGGAGCGAGTCAACGTTCATTCTGCCATCGGCTTAGCCACGACCTGATTCGATCGAACCTGCCCTATCGCCTCGAATCGATCCATTCGACGAGCGAATTGACGGACTCGATTCGCTCCGGCGTTACTTCCTCATCCGGCAGCCGGACTTTGAGGGTTTCTTCCACATAGACCAGCATTTGCATCAGACGCAGCGAATCCATGCCGTGATCAAAGAGGCTGGCCTCGTCTGCCGGCCAGGCGCCCCGATCGGTCGGCATCAAGGTTCCAAAGAGGTAGTCCCTCAATTGTTCACGTGTTCTGGTGGCCATTTGTTCTCGCATCCAACTCCTCACTCTGTCCGAGAATGGAGCCTAAAATGTAACGGCTCACGAGCGAATTATCAAATTGGATCGCCGCGAATCTCGGCCTTGATACGTCCAATTCCACTCCTACAATCGCTTTGTCGATCAAGGTGTGCAGGCGTTTTTTTCGTTATAGGTATCGTACGCCGCCAATTGACGCGGGGGACGTGATTCCAACGCTAACCGGGCCTTCCGAATTACCATCATGCCACAACACCGCCCAATCAGAGTTCCAACCCAATTGCGCTTCGCGACCGCCCTTTTTGGATTGGTGTGCACCGGCACAGGCTGCGGCGCCTTTGTGACCGACACCGGTATTTTTCCGATGCCGACGATTCACATCGTTTATCCGGTTCCTCTGCAGGTGGGCCTGCCCTTCGAGACGGTGTTGATCGATTCGCCCAGCGGTCCGATGTTTGCGTGGTTCATCCCGGCACAAAACGCACGAGGCACAGTGTTCATCAATCATGGGTCGGTTTTCAATCGAGGCGGTTACATCGAGCATTATCAACTGCTGAACGATCTCGGTTATCACGTCTTTGCCTATGACTACCAGGGTTTCGGCGAGAACTTCAATGTCGTGACCATCGGCAATATCCTGGGCGACGCCAATACCGCTGGCCAAGCTCCTTGAGCGAACCGACCCTGGCACCGAAAAAGTTGTGATCTTCGGGCTTTCCATGGGCACGCTGCCGAGCATCGCCCAAGCGGCGGCCAATCCGAATCGCGTGGTCGGGCTGATGCTCGAGGGCAGCTTTATTCAGGAACAGTTGCCGCCCTTTTCGTTTCTGGCGCTGGGGATCACGCCCTCCCCCATCGCCTTCAGCCGCATTCCCGCGGAATTGGACCCGCGAAGACACGCGCCGAACATCACCCTGCCCAAACTGTTTCTCCAATCGAAGGATGACACCATCACGCCATTCGACAGCGCGAGGGAACTCTACGACCTGGCGGCGGAACCGAAGTTTTTTGTGCCACTTTCGGGCCTGCACACCCACAGCATTCTCATCGATCCAAACTACGCCGCGGGTGAAGGAGTTTCTTGATGCGGTCACAGCAGATTAGTCTTGAGCTTGGCAACTAGCGATTCGGGTATCGGCATGGATTCCACGTCACGCGGCTCGACCTTGAGAAGCCCCTCGGCGTAAATGCGCCGATGTTCGATCAGGGCGCTTTGGGCGGAATCACCCGACAGGTACTCAAACAGTAATGCCACACTTTGGGCATCAATTCGATTCGGGTAGATGGCGTGAAATGCCGTGAGGCTTAACGCGGCGGCGTCATTGCGAACGAACTTGAATCGACCGCGGGCAAAAACCGACACCCAGATCGGCGCCGGCGGCCTCGCCTCGGGCAGATACCAGACCGGACGATGCGAAGGAAGGTATCGCTCATGGATGCCCTGTTCCCTGCCCAACGCCAAATATGATTCAACGGCCGCCGATCGTTCTTCGCGCGGGTTGAGCAGGTAGATTCGTTGATCGTCGCCAATCAACCTCTGAATATCGGACGAGCGGAAGACCTCGCCGACCACATGCTGAGCCTTGGTCACGCAGGGGGTCAAGTCGGGCAATTCAATTTCATGTCGAATGCGGTCCGATTCGCGCAGCGTGAAATAGTCGTTTGCACCGGTGGCGATGCCGCGCACGCAGCGGGCTACATCGCCGAGTGTCGGTCCTTTTGACTGGCCGTGCGATGCGGTGCCATTTCCGTTTTGATCGAAGAGCGACGTCCATTTGCGCGCGGGGTCGAGCGAGTCGATTTCATAGTCGATGGCGTGGTTGAGGAGGTTTTCGCTGAGGTCGTCCGGCGATTCGACGGAGGCGAACCGGATCGAATCATTGCTTTTGCGGCCTCTGCGCAGGAGCGTAATTGCTGCCGTGGTCATGGCATCGGCGAAGACCTTGGAATTATGGCCGAAGTGCAAGATGGCGTCGATCGCGTTGGCTTCGAGCAGGATCGTCTTGATTGGCACGCCGAAGTCCGCGTTAAGCCACTCGGCGGGCGTGATGACGGCTGCGCGGCCGCCGGCGGCGAGGGACTGCCAAATCTTGAGGAGGAATAGGCCGTAGACGTTGGTCAGGCGGCTGAGGCGGCGGCCGGAGGATTCGTCGAAATTGCGAAAGAGATCTTCGCCATAGTCGTGCTGATGGCGGCGGATGTAGGGCGGGTTGGCGACGACTGCGTCGTAGGAATGCGGCAGCTTGGCTGTGAGAAAGTCGGCGTGTATGCAGCGAACATTGATTGATGATGGCGATCGCCTCATATACTCCGCGACAAGCGCGTCGTCGATTTCGTACGCGTCGACTTCCGGTTTGAATAGCATTGCATTGTCGCGAAATTGTGCGTCGATCGCGTCTACGAAGACGCCCGCGCCGAGGGAGGGTTCGAGAATCGATCGCGGTTGATTCGAGCAGACCCATTGGGTCATCCAATCGGCGACAATGCGCGGGGTGAAGACTTGGCCGAGGCGCCGGCGGTTGTTGGATGGTGAGGATTGGATTCGGGGCATGGTTGGATGATATAGGAAGTAAAACGAAACGCTAATTTGGACTATTCGAGTTGATTTAAGCGCTTTTCCGTGTTCGCCCCACTCCTTCGGAGTTGGGCTAAACGGGGCACGAGTTGGGCTAGAGCAATTCACGATTGTATTGATCTGTTTAGCACAGCCCCAACGGGGCAGGGAGAACGCGGAGTGGCCTCATTCAACCGTGAAACGCTCTAAACGGGGCACGAGTTGGGCTAGATAGGTTTGTTAAACGGACAAAGGTGTGGCACCGGCAATTTGCCGGTGCCACACCCTTTGTTTTTCGGTGCCACACTTTGGTTAGATAGCCGATTCAGTGTTGTGAATTTGCCTTACTGAAGCAGCGAGAGCACTGTTTGCGGCGTCTGGTTCGCGATGGCGAGGATGCTGGTGCCCGCGCTGACGAGAATCTGGTTTCGCGTGAGTTGGTGTCTCCTGTGCGAAGTCCAGATCGCGAATGCTTGATTCGGCGGCCGTCAGGTTTTCCATCGTAATGGAAAGCTGACTCACGTTGGTATCCAGCGTGTTTTTCTCGAACGCGCCGAGCCGGCCGCGAAGCACGGAAACCTGCTTGATCGCCTCTTCGATAATCAGCGCGGCTTGGGAGCCTTCGCCCTTGGTCAACGAGAAGCGGCCCGCATCGGTGATTTCCTGCAGGTACCCCAGCGTGGCGTTGCCGAGCCGAGTGGCCGCGACGGAGTTGACGCCGATGTTGACCTGCTGGTTGGTATCGACGCCCGGCCCAAGCTGGAAGACGGCACCTCCGCCCGCGATGGAGAACGAAGAGTTGGATCCATTGGTGTTGAACGCCTCCTGGATTCGTAAATCCAAGCCGAGGCCGCTGTTGTTGATCGAGACATTCAAGCCCTTTCCGACGATGCCGGCACCGTTGATTGTCGCCGTGACGTCGCGGCCGATGTCGCGCGATTTTGGGGCGCCGGTGTCATCCTCGAAGAGATTCTGAATAGCGCCGGTGCCGCCGATCTCCTGAACGCTGACGAAGGAATCGCTGCCATAACCAGTGGAAGTCAGTACGACTCCGGAGGCGGCCGTGCCGTTGATGAACGAGGCGCTGACGCCGGTGGCATCGGTCTTGCTGTTGATGGCCAACAATATGGCGGAAGCCGTCTGGCCAGACTGGAGGGAGATTGAATCGACGCCGTTGGCTCCGGCGAGTTCGATGGTGACGCTTCCGCTGAGCGTATCGACCGGGAAGAACAACTGGGCATGCTGTGCCGACTGTATGACGCTGATTTCGACCGGCAGGAACGGGGCGGTGCCGAGCTGCGCCTTGTTGATGTTGATGTCGGTTATTTCGGTTGCGGTGATTCCGCTGGTGATGTAGGAGAGCGAGCCGTTGAGCAGCTTACGGCCGCCGAAGGTAGTTGTGTTCGAGATGCGTGTGATCGAGTTGATGGCATCGTCGATCTGCAACTGATTGGCGCGGATTTCGTCATCGGAGACGGCGCCGGTATTGGCGGCTTCGATGATGAGGCTCTTGATGTCGTTCAGCAGGTTCGCCACTTCGTCGAGCGCTCCCTCCGTCGTCGCGATGACATTGCTGGCGCGCTGCGAGTTGGAAATGGCCTGCCGGACAGATTCGATCTCGGACCGGAGGTTCTGCGAGATGATCAGGCCCGCCGGGTCGTCGGCTCCCCGATTGATCCGCAGTCCGGTGGAGAGCCGCTCGAGCGAGGCTTGAAGGCCCCTTTGCGAACGGGAAAGATTACGCACCGCCGTCAGAGCGGATGTGTTCGTGTTAATGCGCGTCATAACGCATTCCTCCGTGAAAGTCCGTCAGCGCTGGTGCGCCAGTTCGTCCGTCCGTGTTCGCGGCCAATGGTGCAGCCGCGTGAAATCCAAAAACTCATCCGCCTTTGTTGTCGTCCTGCTTCGGTTTTCTGCCCTGCTGCCCGCCCTGCGGACCGCGCGGGGGCGAGCCTTCCGGCAAATCTTCCGGTTTGATATTCGCCGCCGCCCGATTCTCCCGTTTGATCGCCTCATATACTTCCTTGCGATGCACGGGAATGTGGTTCGGGGCCGTGATGCCGAGGCGAACCTTGTCGCCGCGGATATCGACGACGGTAATCTCCACGTCGTCGCCGATCATGATTGTTTCATCGCGCTGACGCGATAGCACCAACATGGTTGGATCCTCCAATGCCACGCCGAGACCTTGTTGCGTCCGTGCGAAGCTGCGAGTGTCGTCCTGACATTTGTCATTTACCTCATCTAATGACAACCGCGAAAGGAACTCCAGTTCGCGGGTTACTGCGCCACATCCGTGCGGCGCAGTGGGGAGCTGTTGTCGTTTCGGCCGCCACCGGTCTTGACACCGGCGGGACGCCGGCGCCACATAGGCCGGGTCACACGGTGCGTCAGGCCGTCTTGCTGACCACGCGCTGCTGCTGCGACTGTTGACCCGGGAGACGCATGAGCGGATGCCGTGTCGAGTACTTCTTGTCCGAAAGAACCAATTGCTTGCCGACGCGGGTGGCGACATTGATCACCAGGGGGCCCTGCAAGTTGCCGGTCAACATCTCCTCGACCTTGTTCACGATGACGAAGACCTGCGATCCGCCGGTCTCGGCAAGGCCGATCTGAGCGAGGTCTTCGCTCTTAATCGCGATGCGATAGTCGGGGACAAACAGCGCGGGTCGCAGACCACGAACGCCAGTTCCGGCCGATGGACAGCCTGCATCCAGTAGAATGCGCTGTCTTCGCCGGTCTGGATGAGTGCGTATTCGCGATCATCGGGAAAGCCTAGCAGGCCCTTCGGAAAATTCAGAAAGCGCTGGTCGTCTACTTCGATTCCTCCGAACCTTGAAGTCTGGATCATCATATCACCGTACTCCCGGCCGCATTCCTGCGACCCGTGTTGGAGGTCGTTCGATTTTGCATTTGGTTGGCTGCGTCACTCGCCGCAAGCACCAAAATTCGAACGACCGTGAAAACAAAACCGTCGCTGCCCGCGAAAAGTCCATTTATCGCAGGAAGTCCAGCAGCGACAGATTCAAAGTTTGTGCACCCACTTGCATGCTCGCCTGAAGCGAGGTCTGTGCCTGTTGAAATCGCGTGACCGCCTCGATGAAATCGACATCTCGAATTTCCGAGAGGAGCGCGTTCGTCGCCGCGACTGCATCCTCCAATTGCGTCACGCGGGATTGCATGTCGCGCGACCGAGCGCCGACCTGGCCCGCTACGTTTGCCACGCGCCTTTGGGTCTCATTGATCTGGCCACCTGCGATCGTGATTTCCGATGAATCATCCGCCAGAAGGCCATCGCGCAATCGGTAGAGCGCGCTGAAAATGCCCGGCTGCGTAAATCCGCCGACGTTAGCCCCATCCAGTGATGTCGCGGTGCCTGTTCCGGTTAGTCCGAGTTCCTGCGCCACCGGTGACAACGGCGGATTCGGGCTCTCGACGGTGATCGGATTGGGACCGGCCGGCCCCGTCAGGCGCAAACCGGCTCCGTTCGGGGAGACCTCGGCAAGGATGCCGGCGCCTGCCGCGGTGGATGCCGCATTTATGGCATCGATCACATCCTGAACGGTGTAGAGTCCGCTCAGATCGACTTCGAATGTCACACCGTTGGCATTTGTGATCTTCAGATCGTTGCCGTCGACCGGGTGAATGCCCCTGCCGCCGTTGAGCTGCGAGAGCGAAGTGTTTCCGTTGAGCGTTCGAATGCCGAGCGTATCGGCGTCCAGCCCGCCGTTCTCGCCGATGACCAGAACGGTGCCTGCGGCAAGGTTTTCGATCTCGAAACCATCTCCCGCGTCGTTGATGCGGGCCCGAATGTGCGCGCCCGAGTTGTTCAGGCGACTGAGAACATCCTGAACCGTCGAGGCGCCGCTGAAGCTGACCGTGCGGGTGATATTTCCATTTGTGATGGAGATGCCGCTCGGCAGCGAGATGCCGCCGGCGCCGAGGTCGCTCAAATTGGTTGTGAGCGTCAGACGGCGATTTACATTATCGCCATCCAGCGTCAGACCCGCACCCACTGTTTTCTTGATGCCCAGATCGGCCGCCGTCGTTCCACCGCCGACATCCGCGATGGTGATGCCGCTGCCGCCGGGCGGCGTGATTTGGAGTGCGGTTCCATCGACGGGATTGATTGCAATCGTAAGGGCGCTGCCGGCGTTGGACGCCGCCTGATTGAAGCGGGCAATCAGATCGTCGATAGTTTCCGCGCCCGTAAAGTCGACCTGGAAGGTAATGTTCGGACCGGTCTCGGTGACTTCAATCGTGCCGAGATTGACGCCGGTGTTGGTGGCGCCCTGGAGATCGCTGACGCGACCTGAGCCCGCGAGCTGCACGTCGAAATTCACGTAGCCGCCGACAACTCGCTCGCGCGTGCCGAAGAGCTCGCTGGTGGTGAGATTAAACGGGAGGATTGAATTGTAATCGACGACCGTGGAGCGGCTGCCCTGATCGGCCACCAGCGTGGCACGGCCCGATGCATCGGTGATGGGTGTTCGGTCGACACTGCGCCCGCCGAATAGATACTGGCTTTGGAATCGGCGATTTCCGATGTTCTGCAACTGGGCAATAATGCCATCGACGATGTTGGCCTGGGCGGCGCGCTCTTCGGCGCTTTGCAGGCTTCCCGCTTGTTCACTGGCGATTCGCGCCGCGTCATTCAGCAAGTCCGCCATTTCGCTGATGGCGGAATCAGCCGCCGCGAGAAAACTGTCGCCGGATTTGAGGTTTGTCAGGATTTGATCCTGTCCTTCGAGCGACTTCATCATGCGCGAGATTTTCTCCGCGGCAATCGGATCGTCGCCGACCGAGAGGAGCCGTCGACCCGAGCCGAGGCGCTGCTCATCCTGGAACATGCGCAGCGTATTGTTCTGAAGCTGCGAAAGGAGCGTGAAGGTTCGCAAGCTGGTCGAAACGCGCGTTAATGATCCTGCAGAAGATATCATCTTAAACTCAATTCCCAACTCGAAGCCGATTGCTTCGTATGTATCACCTCAATAATCCGAGCAGGGTTTGAAGCATCTCGTCCACGATTTGCATGTATTTCGCCGCGCCTTCGTAGGCACGCTGGTACTGAATCAAATTCACCGCCTCCTCATCGAGGTTGACGCCGGAGATGCTCTCACGTTGTGCGGTTAATGAATCGAAAATGACACTCGAGGCTGTTTCGGCACCGGCTGCGGCCGAGGAACTTACCGCAAGCTGGGCCATGGACGACGTATAGAACTCGTTGAGCGACACGCCGCCAAGACTCGCGATCGACAGATCCTGCAATGCCGCCAACTTGATGGCATTCGAATTATCGCCGGTAAAGAACGCGGGGTTGTCCGTGGGACGCCCGGCGGCAAGATAATTCACATTTCCCGAAATGAGCGAATTTACACCGATGTCCAAAGCGCCGGTTCCGGTGAAAAAGGTATTTAGGCCCAGCGAGGCCAGCGCGCCGGATGAATCGTCCAGAAACGTGAAGCTATAGCCATCGGCCGACGACAGTTGCAATTTACCGCTGGCGAGCACCGTGGCGGTTACGTTGGGCAAGTTCGCATTGATGTCGGCCGCCAGCGAGTCGAGTGTAGTATCCGCTCCGATGCCGTCGAGATCGATGTTAATCTGCCGCGTCGAAATGACTTCGCCGGTGTTTCTGTCGCGAACATTGATGAAGAACGAGCCGCTTTGGGCAAGGTAGGTCAGTCCATTGTTGGCCGTGTTCAACGGGAGCGTCGAATCGGTGACGCCATTTGTTCCGGTGATAGTCGTAAAGGCGGCGAGGCCCTGGCCGCCGGAGTGAATCTTGTTGAATTCGCCAATCAACGCTCCGGCCAGTTGATTCAGTCGATCGAATTGCAGTTGGTTGTGTGTGTCGCGCGATGTGATCAGGCCTTCGACCATTCCGCTCGATGTCGAGATCACGCCGTTGTTGAGCTTTAGGAGAACTCTGACTGTCGGCAGACCGGTGGTCTGGTCGGAGACGACCTCCGATCTCAAGCCGAATGACTGACCATACTGAACCAGCGATTCGTTGCCAATGTAAACATTGACCGCGCCGCCGGGTTGCTCGCGGGTGGTGATGTTGAAGTAATCCGATAACTGGCCGAGCAACTGATCGCGTTGATCGCGCAGTGCAGAAGCCGGGCCGGTGCCGCCGGCCTCTGAAATTGTGATTTGCGTATTCAAATCCGCGATCTGAGTCGCAATTCTGTCGGCTGTATCGACAGCGGTTTGAATGTCTTTGTTCACATCCAGCCGTTGGTTCAGCAGATCAGTGCGGATGGACTGAATGCGCTGGGCGAGCCGATTTGCCGTGTTTACGACGATGCCGCGTGTGGCCGCACTATCGGGGTTGGCCTGCAAATCGCTGATCGAGCTGAAGAATTCCGATAGCAGCGAACCGAGGTTCGCATCTCCAAGCGGATCGAGAATGCCCTCCAAGCGCGAGAGCGTGCTGCGTTCCGCGCCGGCGGAGGATCTATCAGAGGTGGCCGTACGCAGCCGCGTCTGGAGCGATTCGCTGATTGCGCGGTTGATCGACAACACGCGTACGCCGTTGCCGATCTGGCCGGCACGAAATGTCTGGCCGGCGAGGGCGGCAAGCTGCGCGGAATTTCGCGTGTAGCCGGGCGTGCCGACGTTGGCAATGTTCTGGCCTGCCACCTGCAGGGCCGCCTGATAGGCAGCGAGCGCCGACTGGCCGATTCCCAATGATGATGTCAATCCCATGGCTTAACCTACCGCATCGAGAACCGTGACCTGACCGCGCGATTCAATCGCCCCGCGGTGCGAATACGTTTTCGGCGCTTCCTCATCGCGCGTCATGGCGCTGAAGAGCGTCTTGAAGTGGGCCATCATTTCACGGCACACCAGATCGACCACGCGATTGGCCTCCGCCACCTTCAGCATGGTTTCCCGCAACGCCGCGCCGGCCGCCGAAAGGCGCGATGCGATGTGTCCGTCGAGCTTTGCAGATGCTCCGCAGTGAAATGCTCTGCGCACGGGGCGGAATCTGTATGCCGAGCGCCTTGCACATTTCGATGACGTGCCAGTTTCGCTTTTCGTCTAACGCGGCGATTTTTGCGACAATTTCACCCTCGGCATGCGATGCCGCCGTCATGGCAGCAGCGTCCGACCGTCGCATGGCCGCCAGCTTGGCTTCGATTTCATCCAATAGCCGGTTCTGCAGGGCTCCAAGTCGTCCCAGCATTCCTTCGAGATCCTTCGCCATGATTTGAATGTTCTGCATATGGCTCATGAGCGATTCAGTCCTTCGTTGAGGCAAATGGTCGAGCCTCGTTCAGCAGTTTGAGTTCCGTGACCGCCGGCCTCTCCTTGTTCGCCCGACTTCCTTCGGCGGACCGCACAAACGCGTCATACATGCTGTTGGCGATTGGATCGGCTTTGGATTGACCCATTCGCTTTGCGAGTTCCATATTGAGCTGACCCTTGAAAACGTCCTCGCCTCGACCGCCGTGGAAATATTTGCCCTTCAGTTTCGAATCCTGCATCTGCTTCAGCAGAGTGCCGTAAAAGACGTTGCCGACAAATTCGCCGACTTTTTCGCGGAGCTTCGGATCTTCGACAGACTTCGCATTCAATTGCGGCGCCTTCGGACCGACCGACGGCGGGACCGGCACAGGCATGGTCAGGCTCGAAATTGTGTTTAGCGTCGTCACAATGTCACTCCTGATAGACCAGCTTGCCGCGGATCTTTCCGGTTTTGTACAGATTCTCGACGATTTCGATGATGTCCTTCGCCGGAACATTCAATTGATTCAACTTGTTGACCAGGTCCTGCAGTTTCGGGCCGCCCTGATTCGTGGTGTCGAGCGGCGCCGCGTAATTGTCCGTGATCTTCGGATTCTGCTCGGTCGGTTTCGGCTCCGGCATGGTCATTCGAATGGTCATTCCGCCATGCACGATGGCGGCCGGTCCCATTTCGACCCCTTCACCGACAATAATGGTGTCGGTGCGGCGATTGATGACGATTCGACCTTCGCTGGTGGGCATGAGCAGTTCCAGCCCTTCGACACGTCCGATGAATTCCGCGGGGTTGGGGCGGTATTCGATGGGAATGTCGATGACGACATTCTTAGGGCCGATGGCCCGGGCAAATTGGCGAAGCTGGCCGACTTCCGATTGATCCTCGTTGATGGCCTGGGCAATGGCGGCCGCCAAGGCGTGGCTCGCGTGAACATCCTCGAGCACAAGGGTGAATTCCCAACTGTCGTTGATGTACGAGTGAATGACATCTTCTTCGAGAACCGCACCATTCGTGATGACGCCGGTACTCTTGAGCTTGGGATCGAGCACGCGAACGGCGCCCTGGGCAAACGCAAAAATGCGATCGAGCCCCGGGCCTTGCAGAGGGGTCGGAATCAACCGGCCGTTCTGAAGGCTCTTGGCCGCGCCGACGGCACTTACTTGCACGTCCACGGAATCGCCTTCGCGCACGCCGTTTTCGGGAAGTTTGACCTCGACCCAGACGATGGCGACGTTTTTTGTGTCGGTCAGTTCGGCCTGAGTGACGGGAATTTCGAACCGATTGAGCATGGCCTGCAACTGCCGGATCGACGCCGCGTACTTGCCGCCATCGCCGGTGCCGGAGAGGCCGACCACAAGACCATAGCCCATGAGCGTATTGGATCGACGGCCCTTGAGATGGGAAACATCGCTGATGGATGTCGCGAAGGCATCGAACGATGCCGCACTCATGGCGCAATATGCCATTGCTGCGAATGCGATGCGTCGGATTGTTCGGGCGTTATTGTTCACTTACTGAATATCTCTCGCATTCCTTGCGTACTTCTCATTCGCCCTGCTCCGTTGGAGCGGGGCCAAACGGGGTTTCTGAGAATCAACAATTATTAATCAAGTCCGACAAATCACCTCTTGGGTATCGATCCTTCAATTCTCAGTGCTTCGACACTTCTCTGCTTCAGCTAATGACCTATTCAAAACGCCTTGACACCATCGAGCACTTCCTTGAGCCAGCCGCGTTTGACGGCATCTGACACAGCGCCCTCGTTCTTAATATCCACGTTCAGGTCGTAGATTTTGTCGCTGGTGATGGTGCGATCGGGCAGCACGTCCTTGCTGTTGATTTCCCCGCTGAGCATCATGATCTGCTTGTCCTCGCTGGTGCCGATGGTCGATCCGCCAATAATGATGAGATTGCCGTTTGGCTTTACGTCGATCACCTTGGCCATCACGCGCGTCTCAACCACGTCCTGACGGTTCGTGCGGCCCTGGTTCTTCATTTCATTCTCATGCTGGAAGTTCACTTCAGGTTTGCCCCCGCCGAAATTCTGCTGCTGCCATTTTCGATCGTGAATCCGAAACCACGCATCGAGCTTGGACTGAACGTCCCATTCGTTTTTCTGCTGCAAGCGGGAATCCGTTTGCGCCCGGTAGCGATGGCGAATGATGACGCCGATCAAATCATTCACTTTCACCATCGTGGGTTCCGGAGGCGAAACGGCCGTGAGCGAACTGTTGAGCAGCGCCAGATTTCGCGGTGCCGACGGTACGGCAGCCGAACCCGCCGAAACGCGCAGCGCGCCGTTGGTTGCAGCGGAAACATTGTTCGTATTGGCCGGCTGGCTGGTCGCGCCGCCGGCGGTGGAATTACCGGTCATTGGCTGCAACACTCGCATCCGCGCCGCCTGATAAAGCGACGAGCTTTGGCCGAAGGCCATGCCCACGGGCACAATTGAAAGCAGCGCGGTTGTCCAGATCATTCGCTTCATCGGTTTCACTCCGTGTCGCCCGCGCTGGCGATTCGCCGCGGCGCGGCATAAGTCACAAGGCCGGGTCCGACGATTGTGACATCGATCAGGTCCTGCTTTCGCCGCGACCCATCGCGTCGCACTGCAATGACATCGCCGAGCGCGCCGCCCGATTGGGCCTGCCCGGTGGTCTCGATTTCAACGCCACCGCCGCCTATGATGACTTTCACGAGCTCGCCGCGACGAACGAGCGGCCTTGATGCCATGGATTTGGCATCCAGCATTTCGCCCTGGCGGATAAACCGCTTGCTCTGCAGCCCCACCGCGGCGGCCATGTCTTCGATGCCGATATCCTTGAGGTTGTCGAACCGGCGTTCTTCAAGCATCAGATCGCGGCCGCTGATCACCTGGCCTTGATTGATGGGCCGTCGTGCGACAACGACATCCTTGACCAGCACCACTTCCGCCGAGACGAGAATCTCTTTTGAACGACTCGTCTCCTCCACATCCGGCGCCATCGCGGGGGGATTCGAGAGCTGAATCGCCTGGGAATTCACGGGGCGGCAATCGGCCGTGCCAATGGTGATCGGCGTACTTGGATTATTCAATTCTATTTCGAAGCTGATCAAGCCAGTGCGACGTTCATCGCGAGCCCGAATTCGAATTCGATCGTCTTCATTGACCTTTGTTGACAGCGCCTTGCGGGATGTCGGGCTGAATCGAATTTCAACGCGGCCTTCATCGTGTGAAAAACCGGCGGCGATGTGGCGGCGCAGAATCGACTCCAACGTCTGACCTTCGTCCGTCTTTCGCCAGCGATCGTCGGAATCGGCCTTCGCGCCTTGAGTGGCTTCCATACCTCTGGGCCCCACCGGCTTGTGCGCGGGCAGGCGCGGTTGGTATTTTCTGGCTTTGCGAGTCGAGTCCGCCGATTTGGGGTCGACCGTGGCTCGTGCCGACTTCGGTGGTGCCAGTCTTGTGACACGACATCGCGACGAACCCAAAAGACTGATGTCGGCCAGATTCGCCCCCGATTCGGCCAATGCCGCCCGCACGTCCTCGACACGCAGCAGCATTTCAGTGCCGACGCGCGGCGATCCATACACAACAACATCCGCGAGCTTCGAGGCCGTGTCGGCGTCGAAGCCCTTTAGTTCCGCAATTTCACCCAGCGAGACGAATTCGCCCGCCACATGGCCGGTGGGCCATACGCGTACAGTGCCGGCCACCGCAGACGAGCAGACGATGGCTATGCTTGCCAGTGCAATAACACCCATGAACCGGCGACAGGCGCCCATCCACCTTTTCGGACTCACGTCCGGGCCGGCATTTTCAGATTGTTGTCGCATGTTCAGCATTTCGACCGCTCCGCATGTTTGGACCATCAGCCGGCCCGTCTAGCGAATCTCCTTATCTTCGAATCTGGTTGATCACCTGCAGCGTCTGATCCGCCGCCTGAATCGACTGCGAGTTCAGTTCAAAAGCCCGCTGCGTGCGGATCAGTTCGATCAGCTCGCGCGCCGGGTCCACGTTCGAAAGTTCAAGGTTGCTTTGACGGAGGATGCCGATGCCATCGGCGCCGGGGTTTCCGAGGATCGGCGGACCGGAGGCATCGTTGTTTCGATACAGATTGTCGCCCAACTGCTTGAGGCCGGACGGATTGATAAAGCGGGCCATTTCGATCTGGCCGACATCCTGAAATTCGGTCGCACCGGTAACGAGCACCGAGACCAGGCCGTTTTGACTGATTTGAATCTGCGTGGCTTCCTGCGGCACATTGATCGTCGGCTCCAGTCGCGCGCCGATCGAATTGCCAAGCACGAGATCGCCGTTCGCATTGCGTGTGAAGTTTCCGGCGCGGGTGTAGACGGTCTGTTCCTGCCCTTCGATGAATGCGTTGACTTGAAAAAAACCGTCGCCTTCAATCATGAGGTCCAGCGGATTGTCGGTCTGCTCGACACTACCCTGCATGAAATTCGTTTGCGTGGAGGAGAGTGACACACCAATGCCCACCTGAACGCCGAGCGGCAGCGGTTCATCGAGGCCGTTTCGCAAGCCGGGCTGCTCGATCGAACGATAGAGCAAATCCTCAAAGTTCGGCCGCGAACTTTTGAACGCCGTCGTGTTGATGTTCGCGAGGTTGTTGGCGATGATTTCCAGCTTGGTATCCATCGCCCGCAGGCCCGTCGCTGATGTGTACATTCCTTGAATCGACATTCGTTTTTGCCTTCGTGGCTCTCTTCGTTTTCTCCCGCCCTTGTAGGGGACGGGCGAAACGGGATTAGTCCGTGGCGATTTCCGTTCTCAAATTCCTGCTTCCGGCGCCCTCATTTCGAGTTTTCTTATCCGATGCGGCCGACGTCATTCACGGCGCGGCCCAGCGTTTCGTTTTGCAGTGAAATCAACGACGCACCCATTTCATAGGCACGCGATGACGCGATCATGTCAACGAGCGTGGTCGTCGGGTTGACACCCGACCCCTCAATGAATCCCTGCTTGACGTGGCCGCGCGCTTCGAGGGGCACGGCGCGATCGCCGCTGAATAGATTGTCTCCGACTTTGTCGAGCTGTCGGCGATCCTCAAAGTCGGTGATCGCTAGGTCGCCGACAATGTCATTGCCCTGTCGCATTCGGCCGGTGGTATCCACTTTCAGCGGATCGCGCGAATCGACGTCGATCTGCAGGGGTTGTCCCTGAGGATTCAGCACGGTGCCGCCAGACGCGATGTGGCGAATCGTGCCATCCTTGTCGGTGGTCAAACGACCGTCGCGGGTATAGAAAAGGCCGTCGTCGGTGCGAACGGAGAAAAAACCATCTTCGAGGATGGCGACGTCCAGCGTATTTTTGGTGGGGATGAGAGGACCCGGCGTATAATCCGTGTGGAGCGGCCGGCCGAAGAGGCCGCCCGTGCTATTCGAGAGCGAAGCGACCGTCGCGCCGGTCGCGCCAGTGAGCGACGCCTCATTTAACCGTTCGGCAAAAGAGACCCGGTCCGGCTTGAAGCCGGCGGTGTCCACGTTTGCGAGGTTGTTCGCTATGACGTCCTGTCGGTACTGCTGAGCGATCAGTCCATCTGCGGATAGCCAAAGTCCATTTACCATGATTCATCCATTCGGCGACATCCGGGCCGTTTCCAACGTCCCGTCGAACGACGACATGCCGCTTTCGATGCCGGACTGGAAACCGTCCGGCTCGCGCGGCAAAACCGACGCACGCTCAATCGCATCGAGACATCAGCGGTAAATTCTTGAAATCGGGGAAAATGCGGCCCTAAGGGCGACATGAAGTGCGCGATGGGCGCAGATGATGCCCGTAAATCGGCAGTCTCTGGCGGGGGCGGGGGTTCCTGGGGGAAAGTCATGCGCTTGCGGTCCGGCTCGAATGCCTGATCCGGTTTCGGCCCAATCGGTTCCACGGGCAGTGCAAAAACAGTGCGAAAAATCTCGTCATTGGGTCCGGCCGCACCGACGAAGTAGTTGCGATTCTGGGTAAGCCGCTTTGGTTTCGCTTCGTTTTTAGGGTGGGTTTGTATAAATCCCTGCGGCAATTCGCCATAAATAATCGCGAATTGGCGGGCCGGAACGCCTTGTGGATCGACCGACTCAATTTCCCACATGGATTCTTCGTCAGCCCCGATCGCCAGCGCGTGGACCCGTGGCCATCGAAAAGGCCAGCCCCAAGTCCAACCATCGAGTACAAACCGCGGCGTCGAGGCGGACAGATCGACTTCGATTCTCTGTTCGGTCCTGCAACCGGAGGCCAGCGCTGCGAAAATTACCAAGCAATAAAATGAAGAGCGAAGAATGTTGAGTCGCCTGCGACTTAATGTACTGATGGCGCAGCCTGGGCGTACAATTCCGATTCGATTCTTCAGGTTTCGGGTCAAGACAAAGAGCATCAATGGCAACTGATTCAGCATCAAAATCAGGCGATGCGCCCGATGATTCGCATTGCGGGCGGGACAGCCATTGCTGCAAGCACGCTCTTCAGGACGGCCGTCAGCAGGAAAGGCGCAACACCTGCCGCAAACGCACCTTGGATGCCAACAAATGGCACAAGCCACAAAAGTCCGGCACCCAGAATAATGATATGCCCAATGAAAAAGACAATCGACAATGTGATCCCGCTTTGCGGCTTTCGGCGCTCGATCGTACTTCCAATGACATAAGCGGCGATGGCAAAGCCCACCAGATAGCCCGTTGTGCTTCCAGAAAAATGAATGAGACCAGCCGGCCCGCCCGCAAAAACGGGCAGTCCGGCAGCACCCTCGATCAAGTATGCGACCACGGCGGCAAAAGCCCGCTTACCGCCAAGAACGCCGGCAATCAGCAAGACGGCGAAGGACTGCATCGAAAAGGGGATGACCCCTTCGACACGAAGCCAGGCACCGGCCGCAATCAGCATGCTCGCGACAAGGACAATCATTGCTTCACGAGCCCACGCTACACGATTCAACCCAACGCTGATTCCTGCACTGTTTGCCATGAATTCCACCTTGTTTCAGACTAATGCCGTATCACGACCCACTATTTCACCGACAATTCGCACATGACACAACGCTTACTTGCCGGCCGGAAAAATGCTTCGCACGGCGCTGTATTCGCTCATCTTCGGCTCGACAAAGCCGGTAATGCCGAGGTCTTTGCAAATGCGTGCGTCGCTCTTGACGTCATTCAAAAGAAATTGTCGCAACTTCTCGGTCAGTCGCGGATTTGCAGAGGGGCCGGCCACAACGAGTAATTCCGGGACTTCGATTGTCTCACCCACAATTTCCAATTGATCCTTCGAGGGCCCCATGAGAAAATTACCGCCGGAATCCTTCATCGCTGCGTAGTCTACCTCATCCACGACGCCGGCATTTACTGTCAGGTCGTTTACAATCGTCTTGGCGACATCATGCCCCAAATAAAGCCGGCCTTCGAGACCGAGAGGCGGCGGTGTCAACAATTCGGGGAGAAGTTCCTTCACCGGCACCCCCCCCTCTTCCAGCGCGGCCTGAGCCGCCACGTCGGTGAGCGTGTCCTTGTAAACTCCGAATCCAAATCGCTTCGCCTTGCAGTCTGCTATTTTCTTCACATGCGAATGGGCCTTAACCACGATGTACGCCTTACGCGACGTCTTGCCCAGCGAATTCGTTCCCATGGCGATCGGCTTGAGTTGGCTGACGTCCTGAATCAATGCGTATTCGCCGGCCGTCAGGATACCGAATTCGATGAACCCCTGCCGAAGTTGCTCCGCAACGGCCTGACCATCAGGCTGGGAGCGAAACATGACCGGGCCTTCGAGCAAGGTTTCAAGTCGCGGATGAAGCGAGCGATACTCGGCCGGCAATCCAAAGAGGTCAGCCTTGGTCGAGCCGATCTGAGCAATTTTTCCTTCGGAGGACTTGGGCGAAGACTGACAGCCGGCTAGAAGTACTGATAGCGACATGACCGCGACAAACGCGCGAAGCTCACTTCTCATTTTAAAACGCTCCAAAACAACTAAAAAAGACGCATAGAGATCGCCGGAAGTATAGCCTCATCGTCGCAAGGCTCAAATATGGCTATCCAGCGTGAAACCGTCCGGGTTCTTATAGCAATTCACAGTAGCAGGTATGCGCAAAACTGAATCGGACTATCTTCAACGACCGGCAATTCTTGCGCGGCAGGCGGTCGGTGGACATGAAAAAAAACCGGGCACCCCTCGTTTGAGAGAAGCACCCGGTGAATTGAACATCACGGATTCAAACTTAGAGAATCGTAGGGATCAAGGGTCTTCGGGGTGGAGTGTATCGCCATCGACGTCGGTGACGGTCCACACAACCTGGTTTCGCGGGTTGTCCAAAGGATCGTTGGCCCGATTCAAGATACGGACAACAATCGCGCCGCCGCGACCGAATTGGAACGGCTGGGTGATCGTGTCCAATGTTTTATCAAGTCGCCATTCCGGAGCCGAGCCAAAATTCTCGGCACAGACGGTGCCCTGAATTCGAGAAGCCTCCGGTGATTTGCCGACCGTCAACCCCGCGCCGCTGATATAGCGAAATCCGCGCTGTGTGCAAAGGTCGCCGGCATTGGCGCCGCCGATGCAAATGTAATTGGCATCGTCATTGCCTAGAACGATGATTTCAGGAATGGGAATGTCGAGCCCGCCGTTGTCGCGCCGACGCAGCGCCACCGGGGCGCCGGTTAGTGTGTCATCACCCGATGCATTTGCGGGAACGTTGGCGGCCGCACCTTGATTGACGCCATATTCGAGCGTCAGGATGCGCGTTCCGCTCAGCAGCGAAATGACGTCACACCCGATCGGCAGCGTGGCGCCGGAATTGGGAACGATCGCATCGGCATAACCGGCATCCAGGTAGTTCTCGAGCTCGTCATCGCAAACGAAGCCGCCGACACCGGCTGAAACGACAAAAGTCATGGAAAACTCAGCGGTCTGCGGGGCCGAGTTTCGAATTTCCATTCGAATTGATCGTTGCGCGGCGGGCAGATCGCACACTGAAGCGAGCGTTGTTGCGTTGTTGTTGTTATTGTTGTTGTTATTGTTGGCCGGCGGCGGACCGGGCGGATTGACACCGAAAAAGTCCGCCAGCACCGTATTGAACTGCGCCGCAAGGAACGGATTGGCACTTCCGCACCCAATGCCGACGCCAACAAATGCGACGGATGCCACGCCAAGAAGGGCCAAACTCGCAACTTTGGACACGCGAAAAAACATATGTTGCCTCCTGAGGCTTAACGCGGATGTCGCCTGAGCGAGGGCGTTTGGCGAGCATCAATCGGTATGTACGACACTTAAGTCGCCGGAAACCACTTCTTGCGCCTGCGGCGAGGCCGGCAAGCGAACCGGGCGGGTGTGTCGGCTGCCTTACCCCCGTAGGCTGATGGCCACCGACATCTTCGAATTCTACCGCTTGACCAAGGCGGAAGCAATGGGGAGCGGGTTTTGTCGGGGTATGCTCCGCAACTGGCTATCGGGCCTGAATTAGTCCGATTTCAGGGTGAGACACGATACCCCGGAACAGCGGGGGAATGAGCCATGACCGCGGTGACCTCTTGCGGCCAAAATTCCGCGATTCTGATTGCCATTTTGCTGTCCAGCTGCGGCCAGTGCAAAAGCAGCGTTCGAAAGTCGGCGAATGCGCAAGTGGCCCAGCGGTCAAAAAGGCGATCCGTGCAAACGTTGATGCCGATAACCACGGAGACCTACCACCGGCGTCAAGAAGCTATGCGGACGACGTGGTTTGGATTCTGTCGAATCGAGAGGCGAAAAAGGTAAGGATGCCGCCAGACCCGGGTCTTGGTCATTGTTCACTTCCATCAACCGGGGAAAAATCCAACAGACTTCTACTCTTTACTTTTGATTCCAGTTTGTTGCCGAATGAGCTGCCAAACAGTGTCGACGCTGAGCGATTTGGACCATCCTTCGATGTACTCGTAATCAAGCTGATTCCCGCAAATCCGAATGACTCCAGCGATATCGCGCAAGTGCTTTTCGGAACCCCACTCTTCGTAGTATTTCATTTTCATGAGGATAAGGCTTCCGGCGAAGCCATGTTGATTTCAAGATCGGGCTCGGCAAGAACGCGTCGAATGCGAGACAAACGAGATCTGTCAAAAACACTGTTCGATAGAATGATGAAATCCACCTTCGACGCGGTCGCGGGTTCGATGAGATTGAACTGGCCCCCCCGTATCACCGCTTCACAAGCGGCATCCTCACTCACGTAGTATTTATCGCTCGGAAAAGCGCCGACAAACGGCATGACCTGATTGAGTTTCAACTGAATCACGATATCAATGTCATTCGTAAATCGCGGCGCACCGAACAGAATTGTGACCGTTTATCCCGTCACAAAATACCGAATTGCCAACCGATCCAAGACCCCCGTTACAACTCTAAGCAGTTCATTCTGAATCATACTGAATCCGTCTAAGTACGGCCTCTCGAAGCTGAAATTCATCCCAATCGGGATGTTCTCTAGCCAGATTCAACCGAAGCATATTGCGCGCTCGCTCAAACATACCGTTAGCGATGGCCAGCCGATCCATTGGAGTCATGCGACGGAGAATCTCCGCCGTTACGTCGTCGACCATTTCGATTTGAGGTACTTTTTGCAATCGAGTAACTCCAAATGAGCAATATCTCAAATTCGATGACAATTCTAGCAGGAATACTTTACAGCTGAGAAATCTCCATGCAGCAGCGGCTCCAGGTTCGGGCTCCGGGTCACTTGGACCCTTACGAAATAAATTCTGCGTATCAATACGTCAAATCTCAGCCTTTTTGCCCCCAAATGGAACCCCCCGCCCCCGTCGCGACTTGTACAATACGGTGCCGCACCCATCGGCCGGCCTTTGGAAACGCACCGAGGGACCCTAGACCATGGAGTTGGAACTGATCGCTCCGACATCCTTCGCGGAACAGGACGACGAACGGCAGCTCGTTGAACGCGCCCGGACCGACCGGAATGCCTTCGCCGCGCTCTATCGCCGCCACTACTCCGCGATCGCGAAATACATCCTTCGCCGCGTGGGCGATGCTCACTCGGCCGAGGATCTGGCCGCCGATGTGTTTCTGGCCGCCATGAAGGGTCTGCCGCGATTCAGACATCGCGACATTCCCATCAAGTCCTGGTTCTACCGGATCGCGACCAACAGCGTAAACCGGTGGGCCAACCGGCGGCGGCGGCGGGCGATTCGCGAATGGGATGTTGCTTGCGATCTTCAATGCGAACGATCGATTCGGCCGGCCGAGTCGAATGCGTTCGAACTGACCGGCGACATGGCCCGGGCGGCCATGCTGACCTTGCCGCCCAAACATCAGGACGCTGGCCCTGCATTACCTGGAAGGACTGCCGATCGCGGAGATCGCGGTGAGTCTGGGTTGCCGGGAGGGCACGGTGAAATCTCGACTGGCTCGTGGGCGTGATGCGCTTCGCGAGCGTCTGGAAGAACGGAGGACGCCATCGTGAAACAGAACCACGATCTCGTCGATCATGCAATGAACCTGTTGCGGTCCGAAGGCGATGCCATCGGACCGACACTCAACCCCCAACTGGAGAAAATGCTCATGGACAAGTACTCCACCCAAACCACCACCGCCCGGCCGATGCGGGCGAAAACCTTCGTCATCGCCCTGGGCCTCTTGGCCGTCAGCGGCGTCACTTTCGCCGCGACCGGCGGCATCGAACGCATCAAGAGCTGGTTCGTCACCGTTGAGGTCGACGGCCAGCAGGTGCATCTGCTCGTCGGCGAAAATCAGGAAGGCACTATCATTACCGAACGCGAGGACGGCACCAAGACCGAGGTCACCGTCAACAAGGGTACAACAAAGGATGGTGGCGACCGCACGCGCGTCTCGGTTATCAAGACCAGCGACGACGGCCAACAGAAGGAAGTATCGGAAATCGTCCGTCATGTCGGCAACCCCGCAACGATGGAAAGCGAATACGCCGTTGAAGATCTCGGCGGCGCACGTCCGGCCAAGAGCTGGCAGGATGCCGATGGCCTGACACACGAACTCTATTTCGTGCCAACGGCCGAAGGCGAGAATACCCAGCTCTTCCTGGTTCGCGCGGCAGGCACCGACGAGATGGTCATCCGCAAAATCGGCGAGCCGCAGGGCGACTGGCTGGCGCAAGATGTGACCACCGATGTCACAGTCGACGACGAGGGCACGCTGACCATCAAGGCGACCATGGCCGACGGCAATGAGCAGGTCATCAAGCTCCGAATGCGCTCGTCGCAAAATGCTCTTCCCGACGGCGAGATGATGGAAGGCAAGGACATACGCATCAAATCCCCGGACGGCGATGTAAAGATCAAGATTGAAGAAAACGACGATTCGCAAAACCCCTAATTCAGCCAGTTTCAACACTGAAATTGGCAGTTCGTTTCCAACAAAGCGGCCCCGCGGGAATAGCTTCCTGCGGGGCCGTTTTCGTCAACGGGACCTCCACTCGATGAGCAAATCCCCCGGTTGACCGCCTCGATAATTCTGGGCGCCAAAGCTGGGCATGATCGAACTCAGGGTGATGCCGATAATGTTCGGCAATCTGGGCTTGCCGCGGATATACTCCGATCATGATCTGCCCGAACCGCGTGATGCGACATGACCTTGATGCGGGGAAATCGGCATAATCGCAACCCATGAAACGATCATCACGACAGTCATTTCAGGAATTCAAAGCCAAGTACCGCGAGAATCGTGACAGCATCGAAGAGAAGCCTCAGCCTTTGAAGGCGGGCGCTTCCGCCACCGATGCGGTCAATGGCGCCAATGTCGCCGTTGGCATTTTCAAATCACCCGAACGCCGGAAGAAACGCCGGAATTACCTTCGTGAGTACATCGCGTGGCTGAAACCCTATACACGCGAAATCATTTTTATCTTTGCACTGGCCATCGTCTCAGCGTCGCTGGCGATGGTGTTGCCCTTCGCGACGCAATATGCTGTCGACACAATTCTGCAAAAAAACCGCGACCCGCACGGCCTGACCCAATTCGGCCTGGCCATGCTCGCCGTCACCATCGTGCAAATGGCATTCTTCATCTACCGACAGTGGCGGGCGACGCTGCTCAATGCTCGCATCGTCGTCATGCTGCGCCAGCGACTCTACGATCACATCCTTCACCTGCCGCTGTCGAATATCACCGAGATGAAAAGCGGCGGCATCGTTTCGCGGCTTTCGGGCGATGTCGATCAACTCTCGGGCATGCTCATGATCGCGGTGATCAGCCCCGGCATCGCCGTCTTCAAGGTGCTGCTCACAATCGGCATGCTGTTCTTCATCAATTCAAAAATGGCGTTGGCGGCGATGGCGATCATTCCGCCGCTGATACTCATCAACACCGTCTATTTGCGGCGCATCCGGCCGATTTACCGAACCATGCGCGACGATCGCGCGCTCATCGACGGCCGCGTGGCCGAGACATTCGGCGGCATACGAATCGTGAGGGCCTTTGCCCGTGAGCGTTCGGAACTGCGCGACTACGGCGTTGGGCACCATGCGGTCATTCGCAAGCATCTTTTTGCCCGCGTGTTCGAACTCATTGTGAGTCTTGGCTGGGGATTGCTCATACCGGCGATGAGCCTGATCGTGATCTGGTATGGCGGAACGCGCTACCTCGCGGGCGAAGTATCCATCGGCGGGATTATCGCGTTTCAAATGTACCTTGCCATGATCCTGCAGCCGGTGTCGGCCATCGTCGAATCCTATGGCCAGACGCAGCAGGCGCTCGCGGCGATGGAGCGTGTCTTTGACACCCTGTGGCAGCCGCGCGACAAGCCGGACAAGCCCGGCGCCATCGCCGCGCCGCGTTCGGTGCAATCGATTGAATTCGACGATGTGCATTTCGAATACCGAAGTGGCAACCCGGTGTTAAATGGCGTTACGCTTCGGGTCGATGCAGGGCAGATGGTAGCGCTGGTCGGTCCTAGCGGCGCAGGTAAGACGACGTTGACCAATCTCGTGGCGCGATTCTACGACCCGACACGCGGCACGATTCGACTCAACGGCGTCGATCTCCGCGATTTGAAACTCGACACTTATCGACGACTCCTCGGCATCGTCACGCAGGATGTCTTTCTATTTGACGGAACCGTGGCCGAGAATATTGCATTCGGCCGCCATGATGTCACTCGCGAGCAGGTTGAAAGCGCGTCAAAACGGGCCAACGCCCACCATTTCATCACGCAATTGCCGGATGGCTATGAGACCATCGTCGGCGAGCGCGGTGTGAAGCTCTCGGGCGGGCAGGCGCAGCGCGTCAGCATCGCGCGGGCTTTTCTCGCCGATCCGCAGATTCTTATTCTCGATGAGGCGACCAGCAATCTCGATACCGAGAGCGAGGAGCTGATTCAGGCGGGCATGGCGGATTTAATCGTGGACCGCACGACGTTCGTCATTGCCCATCGATTGTCCACCGTCAAACACGCGGACTTGATCGTGGTTATCGAGAACGGCCGCATCGTCGAGAGGGGCACGCATGTCGAACTTATGACGCAGGACGAGCGCTATCGAGAAATGGTCGAGCGGCAGATGAAGCTGCAGGCGAGCGAGCCTGAAGCGTGGCTGGCTTAGTCGATCCCGCATTCGAAGTATCAAATCAAATGCCTCAAGTCTCATTCAGGATCGATTCACAATTTCGCGTTTGCCCATTTTGAGCAGTTTGTTTCATGGTTCAGGGCTGATCGCGTAGGTCGAACGCTGTGAAGTTTGTCGGTCAATTGATCAGTCGCCACGCACAGAATCAAATTCATGCAAAATTGCAAGTTCTCTATCGCGATGCCGGGCGGCATCTATAATGCCCATGCGAATTCTGGAGTGTCACCTGCATGGATAATGAAACTTCCTCTTCACTGGACCCGCCAGTCGCCAAGCCGGCCGAAACTCCACCCTATACGATGCTCACCCAAGGTGAATTGTCGGTGAAATCAGATTTCTTCGGTGATGCGCAAATCGCTCCGCCGACTTTTCCCTGCACCCATCTTACACGTTCCCAGGCGCTCGTCGACCTGCTTTCGGTTGCGGCCGCGCTCATTGCCGGCCAGTTTCTGCTTGGAAATGTCGCTCAACTTCTCAAAGAAACGCTGGAAAGCACGGGCGAGTTTTTTCTCAATACGATACTGGGCGTCATGACACTGGCCGTTGTCGGGCTCGCTCTCTTTCTTCGCCGACTTTCATACAGCAGTGTCGGCTTGAACCGTCCGAGCATCGGCGTTCTCCTGATTTCCGCAGCAGCCGCAATACCAGTTTGCTATATGGTGACCGCCGCGATGGGTTTTATGTTTCTTACCTTCAACTATGCCACCGGCGGCGCAAACATTGAAGATGTCGCTCGCCAACGGGAAGAGTTCTTTGCGATGGTACCGGACCCCTCGATTGCAACCTTTGTTTTGTTTGCCGCATTTACCGGCTTGCACGAGGAGCTGCTATTTCGCGGCTTTGCACTTCCGCGACTCATCGCCTTGTTCAGATACCGATGGGCCGGAATTCTGGCCTGTAGCGTGCTGTTTGGACTGGCACACAATTATCAGGGTACAATGTCGGTTTTCCAGACAGCGGGATTGGGCTTTGTATTCTGTCTGGTTGCGGTCGGGACCCGCTCAATTTGGCCCGCCGTGATTGCACACGCACTTTTCAACGCCATTAATCTTGCGCTTATCCCCGTGCTTCGCGACATGCTTCCGGAATTGATAAATCAGATCAGCACGCAACCATCGCAGTAAAACCGAAATAGAAGAATCGTAAAACGAGAGCGGGCGGGACCGAGGGTGCCCCTCGATCCCGCCCTTGCTCCATTCCCCACCAGGCCGCGCCTTGACGCTACTGTGTTATCTGAGCAGCGAGAGGATCTGCGACGACTGCTGGCCGGCCACGCCGAGCAGTGAGATCGCCGATTGCAAGAGCACGTTTTGCTTGCTCAGTTCTGATGTTTCGAGTGCATAGTCCACGTCACGGATGAGGCCGCGGGCCGCCGTGAGCGCTTCCTTGGTCGCGTTGAGCGAGTTGATCGACGTTTCCACCTGGAATTTCTGGAAACCTCCGACGCGACCGCGCTGTGTGGCAACCTGATTGATTGCGGACTTGGCGATCAACACCGCATTGTTGGCATCGTTCGACAAGCTGTTGGCGCCACCGCTCTTGAGCGTGCTGAGATAGCCGAGCGACGAATCGCCAAGCTGATGAGCAAACAATCCTGCCACACCGACGGTCGCCTGCGTATTTGACGCCGTGCCGAGTTGGAAGGTCAGACCGCCATCGGAGATGTTGATGTCGCCCGCGCTTCCCGCCGCATTGCCGGTTGAAGTCAGCGTAAAGGAGCCGCTGGTGCCGTTGCTGTTGAAGTTGACCTTCACGCCATCGACGAACGCCCGCTGGCCGTTCACTTCGACAACGGCATCGGTGCCTTCCGTATGAGCAATATCCAGGAAGTCGGCGTCACCGCTGATATAGGAGGCCGAGACAAAGGCATCGCTGCCGAATTCGGTACTCTGAATCTGCAATGCACCGCTGCCGGACGTGGCCGAAACGCCCGTCTCGCTCTTGGCGGCAATGATCTTGTCGCGCACATCATCGAGCGAATCGCTATCGGCAACCGTGATAGTTGCAGTTCCGAGTGAACCGGTAATGGTAAATTCACCGGCACTAACCGAAGCGGTGGTGGCGAGCGTCGCCGATGCAACGGAGCCGGCGGTGATCACCTCAACCGCAAATGACTGGCTGGTGTTCGCGCTGGGGCGCGAAAAGACGCGAAGATCGGTGACTTCCGTCGGAGCGGTGGAAGTGACCCGAATGCTCTGCGAACCGTCGAGCAGGCGCTTACCGTTGAAGGTCGTCGTCTGCACGATTCGGTTGATGGCATCGATCGCGTTGTCGATCTGTTGCTGATTGGCGGAGATTTCGGCCGCACTGAGACCGCCCGAGCTGGTGCTGGCGGCGGCGAGCGACTCGATTTCGGAGAGAAGGTTGCTGACTTCGCCAAGCGCGGAGTCTGCAGTTCCGAGAACTGAATTGGCCCGCTGACCATTGGTGATCGCGGACTCGACCGCTGTCAGCTCGGCCGAGAGGCTTTGTACCGCAATCAAGCCGGCGGGATCATCCGCACCGCTATTGATGCGGAAGCCGGTCGACAGCTTCTGCAGCGACGACGACTGCGCATTGGTCGTCTTGTTGAGAATGTTGAGGAGCGACAGTGTGTTGACATTCGTTACTGTAAGACCCATGGCACTCTTTCCCTTCTGTTCTGGTGGAGAACGGGTTGACCGATACCCTTCTTTTCAGTGCTGAAAACTGCACAGCGGTCGTGTATCAGTACAGCCAGGCAATACTTCGTGATGCCACGGGTTGAAGTTAAGATATAATCGCGGGATGCCAAAAAAATACCGGCGGGCGCGCGGACTATTCCAATATTCGCAAGGTTAAGGACTTACAATCGCACTGAAAACATGCGCCAGGTCCGCTTTTTGACAGGCGCCAATACTGGGGGGGGCTTCGACCGGTTTGCGTTGATCGCATTCGGACGTTGGATGAATTGACAATCTGTCGCGAGACAGAATGAAGCAATGAAATCAGCGTTTACTACGAGAAGGAACTGCTGTTATTCGCCATCGTCCGGCTCGATCTTGACGGGTTGATTGGCCATAACCTTGGAAGGAATATGTTGATCGCCGGATGCTGCGGTGACGGCCGCTTCCCCCGCCGGCTGGGAAGTTGCCGCTTCGTATGCCTCGATTTTCGCCATGATATCGCGAGAAACGGGCCCGAGGCGCCACTCCCCTTCCTCTTTACGAATAAGCAGTCGCACCACGTTGTTCGCTTTTTGGGTTTTGAGGGCGTGCGATTCCAAATCGTATTCCGCGACCAGCACATACGCGGGACCATCCTGCTTGGGCACATCCGGGAGGCGCTTGATCGCCATGATTCTGGCTTCCTTCATCGCATTGAACATGGATTCAAAGCGATTCGGCGGCAGCGATTCGCCCGAGCGCTGACTCAACATCAGGCGAACCTCCGGATATTTTCCAGTCGCGCAGAGACGAAAGAACCGATCGATGAATCGATTCAACGAAAGATCCGTGGATCGCAGCTCTTCCGGAAACACAAATCGAGGCTGCTTTTCCGGGTTGATCAGGACGCCTGTTTCAAAGAGCTCTTCCGGGTCATAGAGGGGGTCTTCGCCGAAGACCACGAAACCGACGGCGCTCATGAGACCGAGCGCGAGCAAAATGAGCAGGTAAAGTCCAAATCGTCGAAGTCTGGGTTGAAATGCTGTCGCCGCCATGTCACCGCCGATTCAGGAATTGCCCATAGATAAATGATACGCGAATTATCGGCGTCTCGTGGCCCTGGCCATATCCCGGATGTCCTGCCGCTTTCGCTCGACCTGCCGCTTGTCATGCGTTTGCCGGCCGCGCGCCAATGCCAGTTCAACTTTGGCCAAACCTTTATTATTAAAATAAACGCGAAGGGGAATGAGTGTTTGCCCTTTTATGGTCACCCGGCTCTGCAATTTCTTGATTTCCTGCTTATGGAGCAGTAACCTCTTTATTCTCTTGGGGTTATGATTAAAAAAGCTCGCTTCTTTGTAGGGCTCAATCTGAAAATTGATCAGCACCACTTCGCCCCGTTCAATTCGGGCATATGCCTCGGACAGACTTGCATGGCCGTTACGTAAACTCTTTACCTCAGTGCCTTTAAGAGCGATTCCGGCCTCGACGCGCTCCAAGATTTCGAAATTGGCCGTCGCTTTCTTGTTCAGTATCCGCGGCCCTTCCGGCGGACCTTTCGATTTACCTTTGGCCATGTGTGAATTTTATCACTCCCCGAAGTTTCCGGCAATTGGCGGCCATTCCTGCAACGGCCGATGATTTCATCATGTATAATAAAAGAGAGGATATGGACGAGAACGCGCCAAACGGATCCATCAATCCGCTTCGCGAACGGCAGCTCATCGAGCAATGCCAGCGAGGGTGCGCCCAGAGTGCGCAAGAGCTGGTCGCGGCCCATCAGGATCGCCTGCACGCATTTGTCTGGCGCATGGTTCGAAGCGACCACGACGCTGAAGAGATTTCCCAGGATGCCTTTCTGCGGGCATTTCAATCGCTGGATGGCTTCAACTTCAACTTTCGATTCAGTACTTGGCTTTTCACGATTGCTTATCGGCTCTGCCTAAACATGATGCGTCGCCGGAAGGACTTTTCGGGCGAATCGGACTTTTCGCACATGCCGACGGATGGCCGCAGCGAAGAGCCGGACGGCATCTTCGAAGGCATCGCAAATAGCGAGGAAGCCAGGCGGCTGAAAAAAATAATCTGGAATTCCGTCGAGGAACTGACACCGCAGCAGCGCCGCTGTATTACTATTTTATAGAGAGTCGCTCAGTTGTCAGGAGATTGGCGAAATTCTCGACATGCCGGCGGCCACGGTGAAGAGTCATTTGCACCGGGCACGCAACCGGCTGAAGGAAATGCTTGAAGGCCAAATGACGGAGGATTGGTCGGCGATTCGCTTCGGCGGGTCGGCGGCTGAATCGGCCTGACGAGTTGATTGCTGTAACTGTGGCACAGGCGTCCCGCCTGTGGTCGTACCGCCGAGACGGCGGGTGCCACACTGGAGATTTGTTTGTGGTGATGACTTGTCGACATGTTGCTTCGCTTCGTGACCGGCACCTGGATGGTGAGCTGTCGCCGAGCCTGAGCGCCGAGATGCACGCACATTTGCTGCAGTGCCCGGCCTGCCAGCGGCAATTTGAGATGTTCCGCGCCGTGGGCGAAGTGATTGCCCGCGATCGAAGCGAGCCAAGGTTGCGACCGGATTTCGCCGGCAGCGTTGTCGCCAGAATGTCGAAACATCCGGCTCGAAAATCGCAACCCATCAAATTGCATACGCGACGTGACTTGCGCGAGCGGTTTTGGCGGTTGGCATTCAGCGCAAGCGTGCCGGCCGCGGCGGCCATGCTGTTTCTAGCTGTGTTGATCTGGCCGACAAGCGAACCGGCGCGTGGCCTTGTTGCCGGGGTTAGTGTTCGCGCGACGGATGCCGCGGGTGTGAATGATGTGGCTGTTCCTGCAGTCGAAGCGGTGAATGAGACGGTTCGCGCGGCCGACAGCCTCTCTCAAATGCAACGCCTCTTAATGGATCAGGCCCGGCAAGGTGCAGACGACAAATCAGCGATGACCGGCGCTGAGTCAAAGCCGGAAATCACGCTCCTGAATGCACTGTTGTTCCCCTTTAACGAGGCGATTGAGCCTATCGAATCGGAGGCCTCGAAATCAAAGACGGAAGACGGGGTGGTGAAGTTCTAAGTTGGGCCCACGCCCGAAATTTATGTAACTGCATGAGCCGCGAGATCAATTCCCGTGGCTCTTTTTCTTTCCATTCATTCGTCGTTTTCGAAGCGGCACAATCGCCGCGAATGCCAGCAACATGGTTGGCGCGCCGGCGCCACAATCGCCGCAGGGCATGTCGGCCGGCGCGGGGCCGCCGGTGTTGTCGTTTATATTGTCGTTGACATTCGGATTGCCGTTGTTGCCATTGCTGTTTTCATTGTCATTCGAATTCGCGTTTTCATTCGAGTTGTCATTTTCGTTTGAGTTGCCATTCGCGTTTTCGTTGCTGTTTGAGTTTTCATTGACATTCTCACTTGGCGTGTTCGGTGCGGGGTCGCATACATCCCCAGGCCGTCCCCATCAGTATCCGCCTGGTCGGAATTCGAATCATTAGGACAATTATCACAAAGGTCTCCAATGCCATCTTGATCGCCGTCTTGTTGGTAGAAATTTGCCACGGTTGGACAGTTGTCACACGGATCACCGCGACCATCGAAATCAGAATCGGCCTGATCCCCATTTGCGATTTCGCGACAATTGTCACAATAGTCGCCGACGTAATCGTGATCGCCATCCTGTTGCTCTTGATCCGACTCGTACACGCAATCATCGCATACATCGCCATGACCGTCGGAGTCGCTGTCGAGCTGGTCGGCGTTGGCGATGCCCGGGCAGTTATCAGCGCCGTTCTGAATGCCGTCGTTGTCGGAATCTCCAAGTGTGATGCGAAGGCTCCATGAGTTTAGCCAACCGGTCGCCTGGGTTCCGGTGTCCGCGACGTAGAGCGTCCAGACGCCTCCCGGGTTCGTTCCGTCAAAAACCGAAAGCGGAACCGTCTCCGGCCGAAAAGTTCCGGTGCAGTTCATGTTGATGCTCGCGCAAGGGCCATTGTTGACGCCCACTGCTGCCTCGTCGTCGAGCGTCACGCTGATGTCGTTGGCGTCGTTATTGGCGCCGCCGAGATCTGAGAACATTTCCTGCACCGACAACACTTCCGGAGAAGTCAGATACACTCGAATGTCGCCGCGCCAAAGGTGGAAGATGTTCACGACCAGATCGACATCAACAATTACAGCGCCCGGCCCCAAATCCGGAACAGTAATCTTCGAAGGCGTCATGTTTCCAAACGTATCATTCGGGTTGGCCGGAATTGGATTGTTGCAGCCCTGCCCGAATTCGGCGCAGGTGTATTCAACAATGATGTCGGCTCGCATTTTCGCTGCATGGCCGACATTCACAATCACAACGATTAACAGGAATTGGGGTGTGAATCGCAACATCGAGTCGCTCCTCAGTGCCGAAGTAAGGGGCGACTCGCTACCGCGTCGTTCCACCCATCGGCTCGTGAAAAGGTAAACAGAATGTCGAGATGGGAACCTTAGTTTGAATGAAATCGAGGCCAGTGAGCGATAATACCGATCCAGAATCGCATTATTTCGGAGCCAAATGCAGCTGAGAGGCATCACATGAGCCAGCCATATCTTGCATTTTCAACTAGAAATATTCCTCGTCAAACATGCTCCGGCGGCTGAATTCTCTGGACATCCCCCGCCGCCAGCTTCGATTGATACTCCTTCCACGTCATGCTCGGCAAGCCGCTTGGCACTTGCTTCATGGTGATGCAGCCTTGTGCCGGACACACCAGCGAGCACATGTTGCAGCCGACGCAGGTGTCCTGCTTGATCTTAAAGACGCCGATATAGCCGCTGCCTTGACCGGGGATGGTGAGCACATCGCCGGACTTGGTGACATGCATGTGCGGGTTAACAAATGGGGTTGTATGGCCGTTGCCGTTTGCATTTGGCGATTTGGTGATCTGGTCATTGGGCGATTGAGCTTCGCTGATGCCGTATCGGTTCTGAAACTCGGTGAGTGGAACCTTCTCCCAGCTGATCGACTGATGGCACCCGTCTTCGCAGGCGATGTAGCAGAGGCCGCAGTGGATGCACTTCGATTGGTCGATCTCCGCAACGACCTTGTGCCCGAGATCGAGATCGCCCCAATCGACGATGTTCGGTGCGGCCTTGCCCTGAAAATCGCTGACGCGGGCGAAGCCTTTCTCGCGCATCCAATTTTTCATTCCGCTGATCATGTGCTCCACAATGCGAAAGCCATAGTGCATCACGGCCGTACAGACCTGTACGCTGCCCGCGCCGAGCAGGAGAAACTCCACCGCATCCTGCCAGGCCTGAATGCCGCCGATGCCGCTGATGGGGAGACCCCTGCACTGCGGGTCGTTGGCGATGGCGCTCACCATATTCAGCGCGATCGGCTTCACCGCCGGGCCGCAGTAGCCGCCGTGCGAGCCCTTGCCCGCGACAGCCGGCCTCGGGGCGAAGGTATCGAGGTCGATGGACATGATGCTGTTGATCGTGTTGATGAGTGACACCGCATCGGCACCTCCGTTCTTCGCGGCGCGGGCAACGAGGCGGACATCGCTGATATTCGGCGTGAGCTTCACGATGACCGGAATCGTCGCCGCTTCCTTCACCCACGCCGTGATCATCTCGGCATATTCCGGCACCTGGCCGACGGCCGCGCCCATGCCGCGCTCGCTCATGCCGTGGGGGCAGCCGAAATTCAGTTCGAAGCCGTCGCAGCCGGTGTCCTGTGTACGCTTGACGATATCGTGCCATGTTTCACGCTTCGACTCGACCATAAGCGAGACGAAGAGCGCGTGCTTTGGAAACTCGCGCTTCACTTCGCGAATTTCGCGAAGGTTCACATCGAGCGGACGATCGGTGATGAGTTCGATGTTGTTGAGGCCGACGACCTTGCGGCCGTCGTAGTCGATCGCGCCATAGCGTGATGAGACATTGACGATCGGCTCGTGGTTGAGCGTCTTCCAGACGGCACCGCCCCAGCCGGCCTCGAAGGCGCGGCGAATCTGGTAGCCGCTGTTGGTGGGCGGCGCGGAGGCAAGCCAGAACGGATTCGGCGCGTGAACGCCGCAGAATTGAATTGCCAGATCGGGTGCCATTATTTTGGTCCTCTTCAACAAACGGCGGAAAACTCCAGTAAATTGCAACAGTTTAGCCTGTTCAACACTCTTGCCTTAACTGCAAAGGCAGAATTCGAGAAAGGCACGATCCGCCACGACGATCATTATAACGGGGCGACGCGAAATCGCTCCATCGCGACAAACGTGGAGTCGCCGACAGGTTTGATTGCAGCCAAAATGCGGCTGAGCCACATCAAACTGAAATGGCAAAGGGACTATGCTCAACGAATCACTGGGATGGACGTCGATCGTGCTGGGGCTGACCGCCGGAGCGTGGCTGGGCACGGGCTATGACAAGGCCGACTGGCTCGGCGGATACGGCTCGTTTCGGCGGCGGCTGGTTCGGCTGGGTCATATCGCACTGATCGCGCTGGGATTTCTGAACATTTTGTTTGCCCAGAGCGCGGCGCGCATACACTTGAGTGATGCTCAATTGTCGGCGGCCTCTTGGATGCTCATCGTCGGCTGCTTTTCGATGCCGGCGTGCTGTTTCTTGTATGCGTGGCGACCGCGGTTCAAGGCGCTCTTTGGCGTGCCGGTGATTTCACTCATCGGCGGCAGCGGGCTGGTCGCCTGGGGTTTGTTTTTATGATGCGTATCGGACTGATCGCGATGAGCGGGGTACGGGCGGAAAGTGCCGAGCTATTGGCAGTGGGACTGACCATGCCGGGCGTCGTGGAACGCAGCAAGGTGGTGGCCTCGCTGCCAAGCCTATCGCTGCTGACGCTGGCGGGCATGACGCCGGAAGACATCGAAGTGACCTATCACGAGATTCAGGACTTTGCCGGTCTGTCCGCGCTTCCAGATACGTTCGACCTTGTGGCTATCACATCACTGACCGCCCAAATCGACGAGGCGTATCAGGTGGCCGATGCATACCGTTTGCGTGGAGCAAAAGTCGTCATGGGTGGGCTGCACGTGCGTTCGCTTCCAGACGAGGCGCTGGAGCACTGCGATGCCGTGGCCATCGGCGAGGGTGAAATGCTCTGGCCGCGAATGATCAACGATTTTCGCAACGGCAAGCTGGCGGCGTTATGAACAGAAGCGGCTATTATTTTGATCTGGCCGATGCGCCGATGCCGCGATTCGAACTACTTTCGCCGGAGAAATACAACCGATTCACCGTTCAGACGAGTCGGGGCTGTCCGCACCTGTGCGAATTCTGCGCGAGCTCCGTCCTGCTGACGCCAAAATACAGCGTAAAGCCCGTTGAAAAAGTGATCGCGGAGATTCGGCGCATCAAATCAATCTGCGAACATCCGTTCATCGAATTCGCGGATGACAACAGTTTCGCCGCAAGGGCGCATTACAAAAAACTGCTGGCCGCATTGCGGGATGAACATGTGAAGTGGTTCACCGAGGCGGACATCAGCATCGCCGATGATCCGGAGCTGCTCGACCTCATGCGAGAAAGCGGATGCCGACAAGTGCTGATCGGCCTCGAAAGCCCGACCGTGGCGGGCCTCAATGGAATTGAAATTCGGCAAAACTGGAAACTGAAACGGCAACCGTCATATCTGGCGGCGGTCAGGTTTATTCAGTCGCGCGGCATCACGGTCAACGGCTGCTTCATTTTTGGGATGGACGGGCAGACGCCAGCGATCTTCGATGACGTCGTTCGATTTGCCGAGCAGGCGGGCCTTTACGACGTGCAGGTGACCGTGATGACGGCATTCCCGGGCACGCCCCTGTACGATCGACTTGAGCGGGAGGGACGCCTTACCGAAAAGCGCAATTGGCGCAAATGCACGCTCTTCGACGTCAACTATCGGCCGACGCACATGACCGCGCGGGAGCTTGAGCTGGGCATGATCGACATGGCGCGGCGGCTTTACGAACCGGCATTTGTCGAATCCCGGCGCCGGACATTCAAGAGCCGGATGCGCGACGACGAGAATTAACCTCGGCGATTTCGCGCTGCCCGGCAGGAATCGGTGGCAGCAAGGGCTTGCACCGCTTCTCTGTCGCCAGCATGCGAAAAAGCGAAGCGCTTTTCCTGGGTATCACCGCGAGCGATTTCGAATCCAATTCACACAGGCCGAATTTCTCACCATAACCATCGGCCCATTCGTAATTGTCCATCAGGCTCCAGTGCATGTAGCCCCGCACATCATGCCCGGCGAGCATGGCGCGGCGAACGGCGTTGACGTGCTTGAGCAAGTAAAGCGAACGTTTGCGGTCATCGCATGTGGAAATTCCGTTCTCCGTGATGAGCATTGGCTTGCCATAACGTTTTGCCAGTCCGGCAATCTCAATCGCCATGCCGTCGGCATCGATGCGCCAGCCGCAATCGGAGCAGTTCTCGCCGATTCGCAACGTCTGAAGAATCCGCATAAGCGGAGTGGCGGTCTCAGCCATGTAGTAATTAAAGCCGATCCAATCGCAGGACGCGGCGATTTTATCAAGGTGATAGTAGTTGTATTCTCGTCCTTTGGCACACCACAGTCCGAGAGGATCAAACACATCCCGCTCCCAGTGAATGATGTTCTGCACGCTGATGATGCGCACGTCCGGCCGTGCAGCGCGGAGAATCCCGGCGGCATCGTTGAACGCATCGGCCTGGCGATCCTGAATTCGCAGGTAGTCTTCGTAGCCTAGAAGCTGTCCGGGCGGAAAATAGCCGACCAGTGAGCCCAGCGCATACGTGTTGGGTTCATTCTGCGGGCAAATGTCCTTGACATCTGGTGTCAGCGCCTTCGCCATGCGTTCGACATAGGCGTGCCATCTTGCCGGCATATCCGGATGAAGCCAGCCGTTTCTTCGCGAATCGTCCGAGGCGAGCCACGACGGAAACGTAAAATGCCAGAGCGTCACCAACGGCGTGATTCCGGCAGCGCGGAGATTTCGTGCAAGCTGCACATAGTGCTCAATCGCGAGTTCGTTGAATTCGCCGGGCCTTGGCTCAACGCGGGCCCACTCGACGCTGAATCGATAATGCGTCACTCCAAGTTGTTTGAGTGCGGCGAAGTCACGCTGCGTACAAGTATAGCTCCATGTCGCGTTGCCGCGCGGCTCCTTCATCTGGCCGGAACGATAGGCAAGATCCCAATCGGTTTCGAATCCGAGATTTTCGGAGGGCGGGCCGGGGTCTTCGGTTTGATAGGAGGATGTGGAAACGCCCCACCAGAATTGCCAGTCGGCAGGTGTCACCGATGCACTCCGGGATTCTTCCACCGGCAGACGATAGTCTTCGTGAAACGAACTTCGCGCGCACCCCTGCCACGCAAAAATGCTACAGAGGACAACCAGCAACGCCGCCGGCAGCGGCCGCGCCACCGGACGCACTTCGATAAGCGCGAATGACGACACAAGCTCACAATGCAGATATGGGCGGCGCATTTGAATTGAATTAGAGTGACACACCGTCGGCACGACAAGCAACCACCGAACTAAACCGGCTTGAATTGCTCGAAAGATTGCAGGCAATCATTGCAATAGTGGATCGAGCGGCAAAGGGTCGGGCCAAAAATGGACTCAAGTGTAGTGTTGTTGGAATCGCAGAATGGGCATGTAATCTGGTGCAACATGTCCTCGGTCAACGATCCATTGCATTGCATGGGTGGGGCAAGACCGAATTCCTTCAGCTTGCGAAGCCCTTCAACGCTGATTCGATCGCTGGTCCAGGGAGGATCAAAAACGACCTTGACCTGCACGTCGTTGAAACCGGCATTTTCGACGGCCGCCTTGATGTTATTTCGCATGGTGTCGAGTGCGGGGCACCCGGCGAACGTCGGGCACATCTCCACGACGACGCGGGTGTCTTCGATGCGAATATCGGGAATGATACCCAGCTCAACGACCGAGAGAACGGGAATCTCCGGGTCATTGACGGATTCGACGGCCCGCCAGACGCGGGCGAGTGGCGTTGTAGTGGTTCCGGATTTCATTTCTACCCTATCCACCAAATTGTCTGGCAAATGTGGAATTGAGAAATCAGTAGGGTGAACGACTGGGTGCGACTTTTGCTCGCGCCAACAATCGCAATCCCGACTCTATCTTCTCCATTCTCAATTCTACATTTCGACACTACCATTTCGCTCCCGGATCCAACCGAGCAACCTTCTGCATGTCGTCGAGCAAGGACTTCATGGCGGCCGGGTGCTTGCACGAACGCCCGCCATACGCGGGCTTCGCGCCCGCCGGGATTTGGAGCCCTGCATCATGCAGCAGCGGCTCCACTTCACTTCGCCACGATTCGCAGAGCACGGACTCCGCCGGACTGATTCCGGCCTCGACGAGAGTTTTGTCGTGCGGCGTCGGCTCGAACAGCCCCAGAGCATGCGGCCAAAGTAAATCGACCGCCGCTTGAATTCTAGCGCGGCTGTCATCGGTCGCGGCGAGTTTCTTGATCATCGCGCGGCCGTGCATGGTGTGGTACTTGATTTCGCCGCGAAACTTTCGCACAAGCTGCGCGAGCGGCTCAAATGTGCTGCTGGACAGAGCAGCGAAGCGAATTGCATCCGCCTCGGAAAAGAAGAATTGGCGGACAAGGCTCTGCGACCAATCGCCGACGGCCACCAGTCGATCGCGTGTGGGGTTGTTTGACAGCATCGCGGAGCCGTTTGCGCTGTCGTTCGCGAAACATTCCAGCACAACAAGACTGGCGCAGCGGAATTGATCGATCGTCCGCGTGTAGACAAGCGTATCCGGATCAGGCTCGCCGAGTTCGAGAAGCAAATTGTAGAATGCGAGGGCATGGCCCATTTTGTCCTGCGCGACGGACGAAAATGCGATGTCCTCTTCGAGCATCGGACCCAGACCCGTCCACTCGGAGTTGCGATGGCCGATGATGAGGCCGTCGTCGGCGAGGCGATAGAGCAGGTCGACGATGGCGTCTTTAATCACCGGCTTGAGGGGCATTTCCATGACTTGAGACTTCATTCGACTTGTTCCTTGTCGATTGAGATTGTTACGGGTCAGTCGAGCCTTCGCGGACGCCCGGTCCCGTGGGACTGGACTAAACAAAGGAAGCGATTCATTCAAATTTCCGCCGCATCGCCGACCGCCTTGGCCCGCTTGGTCGTTTCGTGCATCCAAACGCCTCGCGGTAACTCTTGTCCGTGCCGTGCTCGAACATGTCGGCGTCCTCATAGGGAGTCGCCGTGATGGCATTTTCGGGAACCACCCAAATGTTCACACAGGCAAGCCGGCGGGCGAATTGCTCCTTGGCCATGAGAATGGCCGTGTCCGCGTCCGTCGCATGCACCGAGCCGACATGCACATGCGGCTCGCCGCGGGCCGACTGATGAAAGACTTCCCAGATGTGGCCTTGGCGTCAGTCATGGCAGTCCTCAGTTTGCATAGGCCGCAGGCGGCATTTTTATCTGTTGCCCTGATGCGGCAGCTTCCAGCGCATCGCGCACCCACCGGCCATGCTCGTGCGACAACCGTCGCGTTTCCAACCGGTTTGCACTAACGGGGCCGTTTCCGCGAACGACGCTCACAAACCCGCCCAGTCCGGCTCGCGATAACGCCAATTCTTGGTTTCTTCGTCAATCCGCATGTCCCATTCCGGCGGCAGCTTGATGCCGAGATTGAGCATCTTCGGCACATACTTCCGCAGAAATTCCTGCCGCTGTTCGTCGTTTGTCTTGAGCTTGATGCCCCACTTCATGAGCTGCTCGGTGTGCTTCGATTCCTTGTCCGACGGACCGTGGAACATCATGATCGGCTTCCACCAGCGGTTCACCGCGTCTTGCAGCAAGTCCCGCTGAAACTTCGTGCCCGTCGCCAGGGGAAATGCACATGTCGTAACCATGCGTCAGGTGAAATGCCTCTTCATAGCAGATTCGCTTGAGGGCACGGCCATAGGGACCATACGAGCCTTCCTGCATCATGCGCTGATTCACGATCGCCGCCGCATCGATCAGCCAGGCGATCACGCACACATCGGCCCACGTCTCGGCCGGGTAGTGAAAGACGTTTGAATACTTCGCCTTGCCGTCGATCAATTCCTGAATCATTTCTTCGCGCGGCTTGCCGAGCGTTTCAGCGGCGCGATAGAGAAGCTGAGCGTGGCCGACCTCGTCCTGCACCTTGGCGACGAGAGCAAGTTTTCGCTTCAGACTGGGTGCATGCGGAATCCAGGTGCCCTCAGGCAGTGCGCCGCAGATTTCGCTGTTGGCGTGAACGTGAATCAGGCGAATGAGTTGCTGGCGGTAATCGCTCGGCATCCAGTCACCCGGCTCGACCTTGTCGCCGCAGGCGATACGCGCCTCGAATGCCGCCAGATTTTGTTCATAACCCGGATCGCCGGGCTTGTCGTTGGGATGAGATGTTTGCGGATTGAATGCAACCATTTCGTGCTCCGTCATTCATACAGTTCGACGCTTGAGGCCGTCGAAAATAAAGTCTGACAACATGACGCCGATGTCGTGTGACGACATGCGGCCTTCGGGTTTGTACCAGGTAAACAAAAAATTCAGCGACGACAAAATAAAGAGTGTCGCACCGGCGGCATCTGTCGGGGTGAGATGCCGTTCATGGATGGCTTCGGAGACCAGCGAGCGGAAGAGCTTTTCGTAAGCATCGCGCCGTGCGGTAATGGCGGATTTGCGCTCGTCCGACAGATGACGCCACTCGACAGTGTAAACAGCCGCCGCGTTCAAATCTCCCGCGACCACGCTGACATGGGCGATGATCGCCTTCTTCAAGCGCCCCATCACATTTGTCTTGGATGAAACAATCGGCTCAAGCGCGGCGAAGAACCGGTCGGCGGCGGCATCGACAATTTCCCAGAGCAGGTCGTCCTTGCCCTTGATGTGGGTGTACAAACTGCCGCCCTGAATGCCGACTGCCTCGGCGATGTCACGCACACTGGTGGCGTGAAACCCCCGTTCGCGAAAGAGCCGGCAGGCGGCTTCGTGAATCTGTTCCCGTGTTGTTGCCACACCAATCGCCATAAATCTACGTCCTAACGACTAGGATTCGATGAACTAGCGCTTGTTAGGATTATATGATTATGGCAATTCTGAGTCAAATGAGTCGTGAAAAAGAAATGCCCGGCACAGCAAGTATGTCGAGCAACCCAGTCGCAGAATTAACGACTTGCTCGTTCAGTTCACTCGGAAGACCGCCCGCTCCAACGGCGTGATGATTTCCGCGAGATTCCCGTCATGCCCAGGAAAATAAAGGGAATCGGAAACAACACTCCACAACCGCATTGCGAAAATGCGCCGCCTTCATTGGCTGATGGATTCGGGCAAACCAAAACGCGTGAGCCTTCCGGCCGCACGATAAATTGGCTGACGATTTGCGGCGTTCGAGCCAGCACTTCCTCGCGCCGGCCTGCCAAGTCACTGCCATCATACCAATCGATGCCCCACGTTGAGACTGCGAGGCACTGGCTCTCGGCATCAATTTCAAATTCCGTCCAACCAAATGTATTGACCGCCACATAACCTCCCTTCGTGAGCCGGGCGTCAATCGGCGAGAAATCCAGACCGACAGCATCGAGGCCATATCCGCCGAGAAGCAACTGGCTCGCGAATGTCACGATGCCGTCCCGGCCGGCGCGATCGGCCAGACCATACACGAGTTGAAAAAGGCCGGCCGCGGGTCCGAGCGAATCCTCATCCACGTATGAAGCGACCGTCGGCCCGAATGGCGCGGCATAGGCCACCGAGCCCGTCGTGATTTCCCATGCCTTGGTATAAAGCTGAGGGCCGCCGCAGTCGAGCTGATAGGTCAGGTTGTTGACCACGGTTCCATGGATATCGGCTGCGATGAAAACAACATTGGCGATGGCGTTTTCATCGATGAATCGAAGCAACTCTGTTCGTTCGGCGGCATAACCCTCGAATCGATCCGACGCCAGGGATGGTCCGAGGTTTTGTATGGGTTCGGGCACAAGGACAAATTTCCATGTCACACCAGCGGCACTTGCGGCCAGCAGATCATCCTTCAATTCCTCGATTTGAGCTCGGCCAAGCATGGTGCGAGCGGCGTCGAATGATCGCCGAAGGAAATCCTCCACGACACTTTGGGCGGCCGTGGCTCCTATCGTCGGCAGTTCCTCATCGCGGAAAGTTCTGGCATCGAGCATGAAAAACGCAGCATCGAGTCCGTAATTGCGCGCCCGATACAGTTTCATTTTTCCTGATGTGCGCGGATCGCCCGTGTCGCCATAGAATTCGGTGCGGATGGGATTGAACTCATGAAACGCCTGAGTTCCGGCCGTAAACACCGCGGTGTCATGAACGAAATCGACCATTTCACCGGCAAAAATGGATCCCATGCTTGGAGGGGCGCCGCCGGCAAAATCGTTGGTCACCTCATGATCGTCGATCATTGCAAGAACGGCTGTGGACGCGCGAAGCGCCGCCAGAGTGTTCAGGCCCGCGCGCTCGGAATAAACCTCATTGTGCTTGGCTCGAAAATCCTCGATCGTCGCGCACTGCGAAATGGGCACATCGGGCGACGGCACGTCAGCGTAAATCGTATCGCCCAGCGCGACGAAAAGATCGAGGCCGCGATCGGGTACATTACCCACCGACGGATAGGGCGCAAGATCCCCGCGCCAATCGCCTGAGACTCCAAAGCGAAGGCCGTTGCGCCCCTCCAACGCCGGCGTGCGGAATCGGCCTGACGATGCCGCACCTTCGGCATCGGTTGCCCGATAGAAATAGAGTGAGCCGGGCGACAACCCGCCGATCTCAACTTTCGCCGGCACCGTACGATCAACAACGTCCACCGACATCGATTCGGTCGATCCGGCGGCAAATGACTGGCTCAGGCCATACTCAAATCGAACGGGGCCCGTCACCGTCGCTCGCGCCCAGAGGACGGCCGACGTCGCAGTGACATCGCCGGCCGCAACGAGGTTGGGCAATTCTTGTGCAATAGCGTCGGAAGGAAGGAAACTCGATGCAAACATGAGAATAATAATGAATGATCGAATCTCAACGCGCCGAAAGTTGTGTGGTTGATCGGAAATCACAGCCCTTGAATGGTGGGAATTAGAGTCAGCTTTCATCATAGCGTCTCGACGTGGATATTCTCGTTTGAATAAATGTTGATTTGACCGGCGATTCTCAATGCGGCTTCGACGATTTCATGTGCGGGCATTTTAGTATGGGCCAGTAGCGCTCGCGTCGCCGCCAGCGCACACGTTCCGCCGCTGCCGATGGCCAATACGCCATCAGTCGGCTCAATCACGTCGCCGTTTCCGCCGATGATCAGGCTGCATTCGGCATCAGCCACCGCAAGCAAGCTTTCGAGCCGTCGCAACGCCCGATCGGTTCTCCAGTCCTTGGCCAATTCTATGGCCGCACGACGCGTGTTCCCCTTGTATTGCTCCAGCTTGCTTTCGAATCGCTCCAGGAGGGCAAACGCATCAGCGGCTGATCCCGCAAACCCCGACAGCACGCTGCCTTTGTGCAATCGACGTATTTTGACGGCATCGGCCTTTAACACCGAGTCGCCAAGCGTGACCTGCCCGTCCCCGCCAATGGCGACTTGGCCGTCGCGGCGAACGGAGAGAATCGTTGTGGAGCGAATTCTTGGGTGACGTGGCATGCGTGGAAACTCTCCGATGGTTGGGGTGTAGAATCGTCGGGAGCCATGCACGATCGGCGTGCCATGGCCCCTTTTCAGGAAGTACACCGTACCAATAACTCAAGAAGTTCGCTACAATGGGCGGTGTTCGCAAGGAGTCGCGAGCATGTCATTGCGTGGAATTCAATTGCGACGGAGCGCACTCTTCCCTGGGGGACTTGTGGCGCTGGTTCTCGTGGCGGGATGCGGCCGCCCTGAGCAGTCGAGCGTCGCACAGTCAAACGAGAGAAGCAAGGTCGCTTCCCAGCCCTCTCCCGAAAAAGAATCGCCCGAATCCGAGGGCAGTGTAAGCACGACCGATGAAGCGGCAAAGGCAGATGGCCCAACCGCCCAACCCGGCAGTCCCGATGATGTTGAAATTGCAGAGCGGGAAACACCGCAGCGTCGAAAGCCGATCCGCCCCACCGACAACTGGGTAATTTTTCGAGAAGCGTTCGATCCCGACGATGATGCCATCTGCGGCACCGCATGGGTCGGAGAGAATCAATTTGAGGTGAAAACTGAAAACGTCAAGCGCGTGACCATCGACTTGACGAGACTGCCGGATGGCGCGCCGACCAAGGGCCCCTGGATCATTCGGCTCGACGGGCAGGCCGTTGAACTTACGGGATTCAAACCGCGTGATGGCTACACCGGCCTGAAGCGTGACCTGGTTCGTTCACAAAACGGAAAATGGAGCGTCGATAAGTCGAAATACTACAGGGCAGGGTCCAATTGATGCGCCGAACTCTCCTCGCAATCATCGTCTGTTGCATGGCTTCGGGTGCCGGCCGCCTGACAGTTGCGTCGGCCGATGAATCCAAGCCGAATTCCGGAAAAGAAGAGCCGCAAGCCGACGAGAGGTCAAAGCCACCTGCCGGCAGTTCAAAATCAGCCAAACCAAAATCCCGACAGAAAAAAGTCGATCCAAGGCCCCAAACCAAAAAGCCGGCGAACAAAGACTCTAACGCCGCACCAACCGACCTTGCGGTCGCCGGAATGAAAAAAATCGTGGTCGAAGTGGACATCAAAGACATGTCGCTTGAGGAATTGGCCGAGTGGATCAACCGGGACACCGGCGCCAATGTCATTGTTCGATGGAAATTGCTGGAAAAGGAAGGAATCACCCGCGCATCGAAAATCTCGGTCAAAGCCCGCAACATCAACATCCGTCAGTTGCTGGCCCTATCGTTCCTGCATCTCACGCAAAGCAAACCGAGTGTCGAGTTGTCGGCACAAGCAAGGGGAAACACCATAATTATTTCGACGCGCAAAGACCATAACTCCAAAATGATCACGCGCGTGTACGAGGTTGCGGACCTCATTCAAGACATGCCGGATTTTCCGATCGCTGGCAGCGAGCGTGGATTTTCGCGGTCTTCAAAAAGGCGCGCGGACAAACGGCTGATGCACGCCGGCCGGGGGACAGGAAATCGATCCGCACATTCTCGATTTGATCGACAGCATCACCATGAACATCGAACCGCATTCATGGAAAGTCGCCGGCGGCAAGGGACGAATTCGTTACTACCGCGGAAAACTGATCATTTACAATTCCGTGGAAGTTCATCAATTGATCGGCGGCCCGGTCACCAGCAGAGAATAGGAATCGTCGACAAGCTCATTTAGAGCGCATACCCAGGCGACGCTGCACTTCATCGATTCCGATCCCGGTTACTTTGACGATTTTTCGCGGCGAGGTCATTCCTTGGGTGACTTTTACGGTCGCGACGGTTTGGCCCAGCACTTCCGCGATCAAATCTATCAACGCTTTGTTGGCTCTTCCCTTTTCCGGCGGCGCGGCGATCTGCACCTTTAGCGAATCGCCGAGCAGCCCTGCGAGCTGCGAGCGCGAAGCACCGGGCACGACCTTCACCCGAATCTCTACGCCGTCCTTCACCGTCCTAAAAGCGGGCATTTAGTTTGACGCTTTCAAAATCAGATTCCGATGCTTATGTTAGCCATAAAATACTGTAAGATAGTATCTTACGTCATTCCAACGTCATTTCAATTAGCAATTGACTTTAGCTTGTCGACCTCCCCCGACGCCATTAGACTCCCAGCAATTGAGACTGAGTCTCAAAATCACTAACACCCCCCTTGCGAGGAATCCCCATGCAACAAAGCCGAATTGTAGAAGACGCCATCATGCTTGAACTCAAGAATGCAACACAGTCCCTTCACGATGATACGGAGGCCGGTCACTTCAACAAAGAACTGGTCATGGGTCGCATTCCGCTCGAAGGCTACATTGAATCACTCGCCCAGCTCTTTCTCATTCACAGAGCTCTGGAGACCCATCTGGCTCGTATTCGCACGGATAACCCAGCGATTCGCGCTGTCGTACAGGATTATCAACTTCAAGAACCCTATCTCCGCGCGGACCTCGATTTCTTTGGGCGCAATCCGGAAGCCGCCATCCCCACTGCTTCTGTCGCCGAATTTCTGGCCCACATCAATCGATTGGCCGTCGATTGCCCCATCAGCCTGCTCGGCATGCATTATGTTTTTGAGGGCAGCAACAATGGATCAAAGTACATCTCCAATGCACTTCGTCGCGCTTACTCGCTCGAAGGCAACAATGGCCTGAATTACTTCGATCCTTATGGCGACAAGCAACGGGAGTATTGGCAGGCTTTCAAATCCGACATGGCACTTCAGACATTCAACCCAAATGAAAGAAAAGCCATGGTCGATGCCGCACGCGCCACATTTGCCGCCGTAAAGCGGCTCCACGAGGAGCTTTTTGAGCGATTCGGGACCCCCATCTCGCAAGCCGCAGTAATCTAAGCCGGACTCAAGGCGTCGAGCGATTCTGGTTCACTCGACCGAGCTCCTGTCCTCGACGAAAAGCCGCCATGACTGCATCGGCGACATGCCGCGAAACGCCGGCCTCGATCATCGTATTCATGGCGGCCTGGGTCGTACCACCCGGACTTGTCACTGCCTCCCGAAGTTCGCGCGGTGATGCGTTCTTGTCGAGCAGCATCGCCCCAGCGCCGACACATGCGTGGGCCGCGAGGATTTGTGCATCCTCTTTTCTTAGTCCGGCTGCCACACCTCCTTCCATGAGCATTTCGACAAAGTAATAAAAATACGCCGGACCTGAGCCGGCCACAGCCGTAACGGCATCCATGAGTGATTCATCCTCAAGAACCACAGCGACGCCGCCCGCGTGAAACAGATGCTTCACCTCTTCGAGGTCATCCATGGTCGCGTGATCGCCACGGTACAGCCCTGTCACGCCCCGCCCGAGTCCAAAGGGTAGGTTGGGCATTGAACGCACAACGCGCGCCGTACCGGGACCCAGTGCAGTCTCAATGCTTCTCGACGGCATGCCGGCCATCACGCTTAGAAAAATGTGATCCCCGCCGCATGCCTCGCGAATCGATGCTGCGGCCGATGCAAATTTTTGTGGCGTAACCGAGAGCATGACGATTCGCGACTCGCGCACCACATCACGAACATCACTTGCAACCTGAACTGGAATCGGATGTGCGCGAAACTTGGATGAATCCGAGACAATGATTCGATCACCCGCCAGATAGCCGCTTTCGATCAATCGACGCACGATCACAAGTGCGATGTGGCCGGTCCCTACGACACCCAAAGCAAAACGATGGTCCGACATGAATCAACCTCCTGCTTACCGGTGGGTCTCATAATGATCGACGGAGCAAGACTTGTCTAAGAGCGGCCCAAATCTCATTCGCATGCCTTGGATCGAACACTCATCACTACAGCCTGTGAAAGACCATCCAGCAATGTGGAGACCTACATCGGGCATTCACCCCAATGCAAACTGGATCAAGAATAAGTAATTACATTCCGAGACACCGAACCTCCGTATTTGAAGAGACATGCGTGGTTTTTCTGGTCATTTCGCCTTTCATGCCGCTGAAATCAACTCAAAGGCCCATGGTTCAAAGCCGATACACTCAAGGATTGAACGCCAAGTTAATACGTGTGGGGAACCCAAAAACGACAGGGATGGTGATCGGCATGACACAAAGCAGCCTGGCTGAAGTTGATTCGATGAAATTCGTGGAGTCCGTCATCGCCGAATCTCCGGACATTGCCACCATGCCGGAAGTGACGGTCAAGATCATTGACATCGTCGAGAATCCAAAGTCGAAAATGGAAGACCTGCACGATGTGATCCGAAACGATCCCGCACTGTCGGCACGCATTCTGAAAGTCGTTAACTCCGCGCTGTATGGTCTGCCCGCTTCGGTCGCCAACATTGACCGCGCCATCGTGCTACTGGGTTTGTCGGCCGTCAAGAATATTGCGATCGCCACATCGATGACCCACCTGTTCAACGGCCAATCCGGCATTGCGGGCTTCAGCTTGAATGACATTTGGCGCCATTCCGTGGGTATGGGAGTCGGCGCGAAGCTGGTTTACTCGTCGCGGAAACGGCCGGGCGGCGACGAAGCGTTCCTTGCCGGTCTCATTGCTGATTTGGGAATGCTGATTGAACGCCAGGCCCTTGGACAGCAAATGGCCGAGGTCATCCAGCACTTTCTTGAAGATGGCGGCGATTATTGCGCGCTCGAGCAGGAATACATGGGCGCAAACCATCAACAATTTGGGCTGGCCATCACCAAGCAATGGCGTTTCCCAGACGCCATCTGCAAGACAAATGGATATCACCACGATCCGTTATCGTTGCCCGTCAAGGACCGGGAACTTCCCATGTCGGTCTACCTCGCCGATGTCCTCGCGTGTCGCCTGCAAGTCGGGTTTTGCACCATGCCCGCCGATCAGCCGATCGAACAGGAAGTGATCAATGAACTCGGCATGACCGACGGCATGCTGGCGTCCATTTGCGATCAAATGCCCGAACACATCCGGGCGGCCGAGGCCATTTTGAATCGGCCTGAGCCGAAGATCATCGGCCGCCTCGATCACATGGCATGCTGAATCATCCAGCCCAAGTATGCAGCCAATCCCACCAGCAGCACCATGCCCTCGCGACGGCTCACCGTTAATCCCGTTGCGATAAACAGCCAAAGGATGATTGATGTTCCGACCAGCACTGGAACGTGAATCAGCCGCATATCCGGTTCGAAAGGAATCGGTCTGATTATGCCGCTTATCCCTAGAATCGCCCCGATATTAAACACGTTGCTGCCAATGACATTTCCCAGGGCAATGTCGGGTTGCTTGCGCAGCGCCGCCACCACCGAGGTAACCAGCTCGGGCATGCTTGTTCCAATGGCGACAAGCGTCAGGCCGATCACTGTTTCGGTCACGCCGAGGCTGCGGGCGATGGCGACGCTGCCGCGAAGAAACAATTCGGAACCGCCGACGAGTCCACCCAGTCCAAGCAAGATGAGAACGATGTTCAGGCCGATGCCACGTTTTGTTCTTCCGGGGATGCTCGCTGCGAATTCCGGTTCCAGCACAGCGGCCTCACACCGTGCCAACCACAGTGCATAGCCGTTGTAAAAATAAATGCGACGAGGAGAATCACGGCATCCCTCATGCTGAGTATTCCGTCGGAAGCGAGAAACGCAAAAAGCAGCGAGACCCCAATCATGATGGGTGTTTCACGGCGGACAAAAGCCGCGCTTGCCTTAAGCGGACAAATCACTGCGGCCGTGCCCACAATGAGCAGAATATTAAAAATGTTGCTTCCGACGGCATTGCCCGCACAGATGGCCGAATTATTCTTCGCCGCAGCCATGACACCGACGACCAGTTCCGGCGCCGATGTGCCGGCCGCCACGATGGTTAATCCGACGACGATCGCTGAAACTCCGAAAGATCGGGCGAGCGAGGAAGCCCCGCGCACCAACAATTCCCCGCCTGCGATCAGACATCCCAGCCCGGCAGCGACAAACAACAAACTTATGAAAGTCGTGTTCAATGTGGCTCTTCAGTTTTTTCGAAATGACACGATGACGCGGGCCCGCCGCGCCATCACTCCGGCTTATTATTTGCCGCAATAGTCGATGACCCGCGCGATTTCGCTGCGCAGATTGGACCGCGGCACGATACGATCGATGAAACCATGCTCGAGCATGAATTCAGCAGTTTGAAATCCCTCGGGCAACTCGGTCTTCACGGTGTTCCAAATGACGCGCGGCCCGGCGAATCCGATCATCGCCTTGGGTTCCGCGATGGCAACATCGCCCAAAGATGCGAAACTCGCGGCCACTCCGGCAGTCGTTGGATCGGTCAGCACCGTCAGATATAGACCCTTCGCAGAATCGTGACGCGCGATCGCGGACGACGTTTTGGCCATTTGAAAAAGACTGACCAGCCCCTCTTGCATGCGGGCGCCGCCGGAACAGGTCACGACAACAACCGGCAGAGATTCGTCTGTAGCACGCTCGATTGTGGCCGTGATTTTCTCGCCAACCACCGAGCCCATCGAGCCCATGATAAAAAATGGATCCATCACCGCCAGCATAAGCGGGCGACCCTTCACATAGGCTTTGCCCGTCAAAACTGCTTCGATGAGACCTGTTTTTTCGCGAGCCTCGACCTGACGATCTCGATAGGGCCTGCTGTCCGCCCATCCAAGCGGATCAGTTGATACCAGGTTTTCGTTGAACTCTTCAAAAGTGCCGGGATCGGTAAGCTGTTGTACGCGCGTGCGGGCATCGACACGGTAGTGGAACCCGCATTCCGGACAAACGCGAAGATGCTCTTCAAGCACCTTCTTGAAGATCATCTTGCTGCATCCCTGACATCTGAGCCAAAGACCCTCTGGAATTTCAACTTTCGCCATATAGCAAGAATCCTATATCTCCATGAAATGATAACGCGCATCGCGCGGATGAGAATAGGTCGATCGAAAATGCAACATCAAAACCGCCACGGCAAAAACCCCATTCTGAAATTCGGTCTGACTGGCTCTTTCCGGTTTGGACTCGGAATCTGCACTCCGGCTCCGAATGTAGCGCGGGCCTAGTAAAGGAGCAGGACCCGAGCGTGAATCACACTCAGGTCCTGCGACTGCTAGCAGAAGCAGTGGTAACCGCCGATTAGCAGCTACCGTTGTCTGGGCAGAGCAGGGTTGCACCCATTCTCAATCAAACCGAACCTAGGCGCAGTCTGATCGCCAACAATGCAACCTGTTCCAAACCTTTTAAGCCCTAAAGGCTTCTCTGCTCGACGAGTTGGCAGATAGTAATCCGCCAACCCCTCTTTCCGGCTTAGTTACCGCCGAAGAAGAACAAGAGCACCCAGGAAAGCGGGGTGAAGACAAGGTCGAGGAGGGGGTTGAGATCGATAAAACCGATCAAAGCAGCAATCGCGAAATCCAAAATGTTCATGTGTTTCCTTCCTTCATAAAAAAGGTGACAACTGAAACCACTCGCTATAGGCAGATCTGCCTATTGCCTACACAGGCAAAAATTAGTTCCAGAACAAGAGCAGCCACGCCACCGGCGTGAAGACAAGATCGAGAAGCGGATTGAGATCGATGAATCCGATCAGCGCCGCCAATGCAACATCTAAAACGTTCATTAAAAAACCTCACTCTTACGTTCCCAATCTCAGGTTGTTGTCTTACACGGAACCATCAACAGTATCGACCGGCGGGAACGCACCGGATCACGCTGTAGTGGCCCCTTGGCTGCCCCGTCCACTTGACGGAGGCCGACCGAGAGCAAAGCCCTCGATTCAAGGGCGGAAGTTTAATGAGCAGGGCTTTTCTGTGTCAACATCTTTCGCACGGAACATTTCTATTTTTTTCGGCACTTACTCGACGCTTCCCCAGTCTGTATCAGACTTTACAGTGAATTGACTTAACATGGGAGTACGACGCATGTTGCACTCGTTTCGACGCGCAGCCATCGAATTGACATAAGGTTATGTTCGACCAAGTAGACAAAATTCATGATTATCAGACCAGAAATTCGTACTTTTTTTCACAATGTTCACTTTCTTGGCGTCCATTTTGGCTCCAACCCTGAATTGACAAATAGTTTTATCGGAGCGCCGAATTCAGTCAAAGAGCCAACCAAACATCCCATAACCAGAATCCTCACAGGCTCTCAATCCTTTGTTTGGTTTTCGTTCTGTGCCGCTTTTCCGGTTGACTTGCCAAGGTCAAAAGCGACCGAAACCGGAAAGTGATCCGAGGCCCGCTTTTGTGGTTCCCCGGCCACAATTTGATAGGACTTTGGCACATAGGTTTTGGCCATGGCCGGTGAGGCAACCACAAAATCGATAATGCTCAAGTGCGGCGGCTTATGGTACGAAACGGCTCCCTCCGGAAGGTCCGCAAGGAAGCCCCTTAATTCAGTAGCGCCCTCGCCCCGGATCGTCTTCATGGCGGGACTGTCCCAACGGTCATTGAAATCACCACAGATCACAAAGCGAGCCTCCGGATCGTCCTTCAGCAGTCCGTCAATGATTTGACGCACCCCGCCGGCCTCAGCCCGACGAATTCGAATGTCGTCCTCACCTCCACAACATTTCAGATGAACAACAAACACATCAAATGCTGTGGTTTCCGGCGGCTGGATTCGAACCTGTATCAAGTCCCGTCGAAAGGTCGTCTGTCCGCCCGAGCCATCACTGAAAGCCACATGGCGATGCGAAGTAACAGGACCCACCGGCAACCAGGTGGCTACAGAACAGTCAATTCCTCGCGAGTCGTTGCCTTCGAAATGGACCACATTGCTGTAGCCCAAGTCGGAAAGCCGGGTCCGCAGGAAGCGTTCGAGCACGCCTCGGTTCTCGACCTCTTCAAACGCGATGACGTCGGCATCAATCGATCGAATGGCCTGTGCAAGCAGCTCCAACTGCGCATCCGGCTTGGCTTCAGTCGATTCGTCCTGTTTGTAAGGGTCATCAAACTCATCAAACAGGTTTTCAACGTTGTAGCAGGCGATTTTCACGATGCCGTTGAATTCCCGCTTCTTCGGAAGTGGCAACGGCGCCGTGGCCTTGGCCTCGCGCCCGGCTGGGATCGGTTCTTCCTTTTCCAGAACGGTCACCTGTTCCGGCTTGAAGATTTCAAGTTGGGGTTTGCCGCGATACTCAGAGACGATTCCCTGAATACGGACAAATTTCCCCGAGTAAAGTCTGTCCGGGGGCGTCGAAAAATTCTTGTAGTTTCGCTTTCGGATGATGGCGGTGACAGTGCGCTCCCGATCAAAGTTGAGAAACGTCATGTTTCCGATGTCGCGGGTCTGAACGATCCAGCCCTGAACGATGACCTCACGGCCAATAAACTGACCCGCATTCTTCCACTCGATCATGCCGGGGCCACTAACCACCGGCGGATCCTCCGCGCGGACAATCGAAATGGTTAGACAAGACAGAAACAAAAACGCTTGGGCGGCGAATCGCATGGCAAATACCCCACTTTCAATTGGTCTAGATGAACGAACCGCACCATTTGAACTGTAGTCGACAAGGGCGGCAAGCCGCATCGCTTGAGGGCGTTCGCGATTGTTTGGGCGATGAGTAGAATGCGGATGTGACGATTCAGGCAACCCAAAACGCGATATTTCTGTCCAACATGGCTCAATTGTGGCGGCGCGATCCGCGGCTGGCCCAGCAGATCGACGATTTGCCGATTGACGCGATGCTTGCCATAACCCCATCAAAAAAAGGGCCGGCAACGGCGAGCGCCCGAACGCATGACGGCCGCACTCTGTATCTACACAGCCGTTATGACCCGGAAAAGGAAGCCGACGACATTGTCAACGCACTCGAATTCGACGATGCAGCATGTATCGTCCTGTGCGGACTGGGACTTGGTTATTTGATAGTTGCCCTACATCGACGGTATGGAGATGAAACGCGCATCCTCGTCGGCGAGCCCGATTTGATCACCCTGAAATCGGCACTTGAAACCATTGATATGGCCGATGCAATCCGGAATGGTGTCGTGGAGTTTCTGCCACGGTGTGACACCCCTTTCCTGCACGAAAAACTGCGCGGCGACTGGTCAAAACTGATGCTGGGCACCCGGATCGTCGCTCCGCCTGTTTCACGTGAAATCAGTCCCGATTTTCACGCGTCGTTTCGAAAATCAATTACCGAGTTTACGGCATACGCGCGCATGTCGTTGATGACGCTGGTGCGAAACGCCGGGATCACCTGCCGAAACATTGCCAACAATCTTCCCACTTATGTCTCGACGCCATCGCTGGAGCTCCTGCGCGGAAAATTCAGCGGAGTGCCGGCCGTACTGGTGGCTGCGGGACCCTCGCTTGCAAGAAACGTCGAACAGCTTCGCGCTGTGCAAGATCACGTGGTCATCATTGCAGCCCAAACGACGCTGAGGCCGATGCTGGCGCGGGGCATCCGGCCGCACTTTGTCGCGTCTCTGGATTACAGCGAATTGTCCCGGCAGTTCTTTGATGGATTCGAAATTCCAGACCAGGTGGTGCTGGTGGCGGAACCCAAGGCCGCTTGGACCGTCATCGACGCATTTCGCGGATCGGACCGATCGAAGCCCAGGCGCACCATCCTGCTGGACAGTTCCTTCGCCCATCGGTGCATGAACGACAAACTCGGGAGTCGACCCGGCCTGGAATCCGGCGCGACCGTCATGCATCTCGCATATTACCTGGCGGAGTGGCTCGGTTGCGATCCGATCATCTTCATCGGTCAGGATCTGGCATTTACCGGCCACTGTTACTATTCGCCGGGGGTCGCCATACACCGGGCGTGGGATGCCGAACTGGGTCGCTTTTGCACCCTTGAAATGAAGGAATGGGAGCGCATTGCCCGCAACGGCAATATTCTCCGAAAGGTGAAGGACATCGACGGCCGTACGATCTTCACCGATGAACAAATGTTCACCTACCTGCAGCAATTCGAGCGGGATTTCGCAAAATCGACGTCTCGCATTATCGACGCCACCGAGGGCGGCGCGGTCAAGTCTGGTGCAGTAACCATGACACTTCAGAACGCACTTGAGAAATTCGCATCCGCGCCGATCGCGCCATCGCGGTTCGACTATCTCGATGCAAATTGGAATGATTCGTCGAAACTGACCGACGCACACGCGGCACTCTCGAGCCGGATTGAAGAACTCGGAGATTTCCGCATACTTTGCATGGAAACAAGCGACATGCTTAAGCAGCTCCGCGGCCTGCTCGGCCATCCGGCGGAGTTTAATCGTCGTTTGGCGCGGCTGGATGAATTGCGCACCCGCGTGCAGCGACACGACATCGTTCATCAAATGGTGCGAGAGGTATCGCAGCTGGCGGAGTTTCAGCGCGTGGCCGCCGACCGCCGGATCGACCCGAATGCGCCGGACGAGCAAAAACGCGCGATTCGTCAGCTCGACAGGGATGCAGGATTCATCGAGGCACTGCTGGAGGGTTGCGATCGACTCACCGCAATTCTAAATGAAGCGAAAGCACGCTTCGAAATGGCAATGGAGCCGTCATGAAAGTCATCGGCGCGATGATGGTCGATCTCGAGCAATCGCCGCTGGGCACGCGTTCGCGTTTGGCGGATGATCTTCGCGGAAAGGCGATCCTGCGGCGTACGGTCGAGCGTGCCCTGCGAAGCAGCCATTTGAATCGTCTGCATGTCATCACTGCTCCCGGCCAGGCCGATGGAGTCAGGGCGCTTTTGAATGGCCTCTCTTTTGAATTGGAAACACACACCGCGGCTCCGGCGGTTTATCAAACGCTGGTCCGGGCGGGTCGAATCTGGGGGCTGGACTCCTGGCGCGGCGGCATCGGCAGCTATTGCACTTTTGATGAGGACTTTCATGGGCCGGTCCTCGATGCCCTCGCCAGAAAAACCGAATGCGACATGATTGCGACCATTCCTTCGGCAGCGCCCCTATTTGATGCCGCGATGCTGGATGCCATGATCGACCACGCCTCCTCGGTCGACGAGCCGACAGGCCTCACGTTTGTGCAGGCACCGCCGGGCCTTGGGGCGTTTCTGATCCGGCGTCACATCCTGTCGCAAATGGCGGGGGCGGCATTTCCGCCGGGCGCCGTTCTTTCCTACAAGCCGGCCAGTCCCATGGCGGATATGACCGGCCTGGACACCTGCTACCGTCCAAGCGTGGCGGTCATACAGGCGCGCGGCCGTCTGCTCTGCGACACCGAGCGATCGTTCGAACGGGTGACAAGACTCATCGATGCCGGTGCCGAAGATTGGGATTCGAATGCAATCGCCCGATGGCTTTCGGAACTTAACGCGCGTGGCTTCGATGAGATCCCAACGGAAATTGAGATCGAACTCACCACTCAAGTGCCCGAGGGCTGGAATTCCATGTTACGACCCCTGGGCAGCGAAGTGCCGCGGCGCGGGCCTGTTACAATGCAAACGATCAGCGCGGTGGCGGACTGGATTCGCGGGATGGATGATGTGCGAATCGTGCTCGGGGGGCACGGCGAGCCCTGCCTGCATCCTCAATTCGCCGAGATTTGCCGGACACTAAGAGATTCGGACGCGGCGGCCATTTGCGTTCGAACGACGGGACTCATCGACTCCGAGCAGATCGAGACGGCCTTTTTCGAAACGCCGATTGATGTCGTCGAAGTTATGTTCGATGCAGCCAGTGCCAAGACCTATTCACTCGTGAATGGAATCGACGCATACGATCGCGCGATCAACACGCTGGATCGACGACTGGAGAAACGTGCGGGAGAATCGCGCGTGTGTCCGTTGTGGGCGCCGTCGCTGGTAAAGGCCCGGGAAACCTCTGAGGAGCTTGAGCCGTTTGTCGATACGTGGCAGCGCCGACTGGGCATGTATGTGGTGACGGGGCATAGTCACTGCGCCGGACAACTGGCGAGCCGTTCGATCAGCAGCCTCGCACCGCCTTCGAGAGGCCCCTGCCGTCGCGTGAAGGATCGAGCCGTGATTTTGGCGGATGGGTCGATGACCACCTGCGATCAGGATTTCCGGGGGATGCAGAAGATCGGGCAAATCGGCGATCAGACTCTCTCGACAATATGGCGCGAGTCGGCCGGATTATCGTCGATTCGTTCGTGCGTCGTCGGTGAACCGCCCCTTTGCGCAACCTGTGACGAGTGGCATCGGCCGTAGCAGTTTTGCGGCCGATCGGTTAGCAAGTGAAGCACATCGCCACGAATCGAACCGATCAAATTGTCGCGCGGTCGAGCTCGACAATCCATGCCAATATTATGGCACTTTCGGCTTTTCTTTCAGGCCGGCCTCCAGAATGGCAATCTCAGCGTCGCTCAGCTTTGGCGCGCACCGGCGAACCAATTTGATAAAATGAGCTATTTCTTCCGGTGCGGCCGGGAATCCGACATTCTGCCCGGGTGCCGCAAATGAATCCGCCACTTTCTTTCCGTCGGCATCCAATACAACAAAGAACGGCAGTCCCGCACTGTCGCCGCCATGCCGCGCGTTCAACGCCTTGCCGCCTTTGAAGCGGTCCACGTCGATCTTCACAGTTACAAAGGCGGAATCAAATACTTTCGCCATCGCGGGGCGATGCAAATACTCATCCAGTCGGCGACACCAGCCGCACCACGGTGCGGAAAAATCGACGAACACCGCCTTCGATTCCGCTTTGGCCCGTTTCAAACCGCCCGAAAGCAATTCATCCGCCGTTGGCGGTGTCGCGTGCCATTTCTTCAGAAATGTCAGCACCTTGGCCGGATCGTGATGATCGCCTTCTTCGAGGGAGCCGGTCTCCTGCGTTGTAAGCTGATTTCCATCCTCGTCCAGAACCACGAGCACCGGCAGCCCGTGCTTCGTCGGATCGCCATACTTCTCAACCACTGCGGCGTTGTGCGTTTTGCCGTCGACCTTATCGACATCGATGTGAACAACGACATATTCGTACAAAAGCTCGCGCGCGACGGCCTTGTCTTTCGCGAAAAGATCATGCAGCTTGTGACACCAGCCGCACCAATTCGCTCCGAATTGGAGAAGCACGCGCTTATGATCGTGCCGTGCTTCGGCGAGCGCTGCGGCGATCTGTTTCTCGCCGTCGGCCGTTCGGTCGTAGATGTCCGCCCGGTTTTCCTTTTCGCTCTTCTTGGCGTCGGGACCGGCGGCTGATGCAATTGCACCGATTGTCAGTAATGCAAGAATGCACGTGCCGAAGAGTAATGAATTGCGCTTTGTCACTTTTGAATCTCCTGCATAAACTCAGACAGTCCGATTCTCCCGCGAAATAATACCCGAAGTCCGGCGAGAAAGAACAGTTTCTCGTTGACGCAGCGAAAAATCGTTGTTGTGATACAGACGTTGCGCAATGGCACGATCAGGGGCACATCGCACTTCGGGAGGGCATGATGTCCGGCGACGTTCGAATCGAACCCTGCTCATTTCATGACCTCGACGCTGTTCAGCGGTTCATTCACGACCATTGGCGGGCCGGCCACATTCTTTCGCGCGATCGCGAATTGCTGCTTTGGCAATATGATCCTCACCGCGCCACGTCGCTTGGTTTTGAAGGCCCATCGATCCTGCTGGCACGGTCGGGCGAACAGATCATCGGCATGCTGGGAATCATACCGGCGGAATTCAACTTTCGCGGACATTGCAAGAGCGGTGCCTGGATGGCCATCCTGAATGTTGTTCAAGAGGCCCGTTCGACCTTGGCCGGCCTGAAATTGCTGAACGTGTTGCCGACAAAGGGCCTGCAAGCGATTGCCGTGCTGGGTATCAACGAGCACGTCGCACAAGTGTATCGGGGACTAAAATATGAGTTGCTGGCCGACCTCCCTCGATGGGTTGCGGTGGTAGATGAACAAGCTTCCCGGGCGCTTCTGCCTTCGGACGCTTCACCGCATTCGCTCGACGACTTGTGTGAACGGCATCGATTGCCCACCGACATCAACGACAACGGCGTGTTTGATGTGCGGTCGATCGACCATCTATTCGGTGCGGAATGGGACGAATTCGAGTTGCGTTCTTTGGGGCGCCTGTATGTCGGCACGCGCCGCAGTGCGGCGTATCTTAATTGGCGTTATACAAATCATCCGAGTTTTCGTTACACACGGTTGCTCGCGCGAACGCGCCATCGAGAGAAGGCCGGCCTGGCCATTTACCGTCTCGAAACTCCCATCGGACATCACGAGCGCGTCATGCGCGTGGTTGAATTCCTGGGTGAAGAAGGCGCATTGCGAGCGCTTGCAGCCCGCATTGCCATTGACGCCAGAGAGCATCGCGTCGCTTTTGCCGACTTTTATTGCGCTTCGGAGCGATTCGCTCGACCGCTTGCCGATGTCGGCTTTCATAGACAATGGACCGAACCCGAAAAAACCGTGCTGCCCTGCCGCCTGCAGCCAATCGAACATGGCGCCTTTCCAATGCGCGGCGCCTTCCTGATTTCCAGGGATGTTTCCGAATTCAGCGGAAGGTTGCTGGCCGCCGATGATCTATACATCACCAAATCCGACGGCGATATGGATCGGCCGAATTAACGGTGCCTGCGGTGATGGCAAAAAACGAGAACTGAATGGTCCACTCGGCCACGCAGAGTGGTTTGGCAACTAAATCCGCCCATTTGTTGCGGGCGGTAGCCTTGGTCACTCGATGCGTCACATGCAAGCGGGCATGTGATTCGGGCAAACTTGAACCTCGTTGCAGCGATGGATCGGTTTCAATTCCATGCTGACGATTGTCATGTACCACTATGTTCGCGATCTCGCCGGCTCACGGTATCCCCGAATCAAAGGCCGATCGGTTGAGACGTTTGAGTGCCAACTCGACTACATCGCAGCGAATTATCGCGTTTGTTCCCAGGCGGATGTCGTTGACGCTGTTCAAGGCAAACGGCGCCTGCCCGATCGTGCCTGCGTGCTTACCTTCGACGACGGCATTCGCGATCATTTCGACGAGGTGTTTCCCCGATTGAAGCAACGCGGCTGGACCGGCGCCTTTTTTCCGCCGGCCCATCCCATTGAGAATCGGCGTGTACTCGACGTCCACAAGCTGCATTTTGTACTCGCGGTTTGCAAGGATGCCGACAAACTGGCACGCCGAGCGCTGAATCTCGTGGCCGACCATCGCAATTCGCATGACATTCCGGCGGACAACGAACTGATGGCACGTTTCACCAGCGAAAGCCGCTTCGACCCCCCCTCAGTCATTTTCATCAAGCGTCTACTTCAGCATGGACTTCCGCCGGCCGTTCGAACCGCCGTGACCCATGAACTCTTCGCGCGAATTGTTACACGCGATGAGTCTTCCTTCGCGGACGAATTGTATGTCAGCCTTGAGCAGCTCCGTGAAATGCAGGCCGATGGCATGGAAATCGGCGGCCACGGCGACCGACATGAATGGCTGGAACACATGTCCTCGCAGGAGCAGGACGTGGAGATCGACCGGACGCTCGCGTTTCTTGACCGGGTATATGGCCGTCGAAAAGCAGATTGGGCGATGTGCTATCCCTATGGCAGTTACAACGCCCAGACACTGCAGCTCTTGAGAACAAAGTCGTGCGCCATCGGGCTAACAACCCGAGTTGGCGTCAATTTGGCGTTATCGAATCCGTTGGAGCTGATGAGGCTGGATACAAATGACCTGCCTTGCCCAGACAGTTTGCATCTTTTGAGGCATCCGAACTCAAAGCAGCCCTAAAGTAAAAAGACGAGTTTTCGCCCGTCTTTCGTCCAATTCAATTTCAATTTTGGGCGCTCAGACGCCGGCAGCAGCAGAATGATCGACATTCTGAATGTAACTGTTAATCTGATCGATCTGCGCCTGCACCTGATCCAACTCGGACATGAGGATCGACTCCAAATCGGCCAATGCCGAATTTCGCGAGTCGTCCTTTACCGTGCGAAGATCGGTGAGTTCCTGCTCCAATTGCTGCCGCCGTTCGCGGATGGCCGCTAGTTTTTCTCTCATTCCCATCGAATAATCCCTCTATCAACGCTCCACGGCACCATGGCGTGGCGCGCACTTTCTCTCTCTTCTTCCGTTTTTCCTACTACTCTCTATACGATTAAATACACCAAACGGCAAATAAAGTCTCATAAAATCCACGTTATAATTCAATGAAAACGTTTGAGCAGTTTATTATCGGCCGTATTGTTTGTCCGTGACTCGGTTACCGGAATGCGGTCCTGAAAACATCGCCGCAAACTTGCATCAATTGGCCTCAAACAGATGCTTGACCATTCGAATTCTGAAGCGAAGATGGCCCCGGGGCACGAAAAATCGAAAAAAAAGGAGCCCGATATGCGCCCGTTTGTCTTATTTACTCTCGCACTCATCATCGCGACCTCTGCCGTTGGCTGTGCCGGGCCCACAAAATCGGAACGCCAATTTGCGGAAGTGCACGACACTTATCTGACGAAGTATCGCCCGCTGGCGATCGAAGCAGAACGCGCCTGGTGGAATGCGGCCACGACCGGTTCCGATGACGCTTTCAAAAAGAAGGCCGAATGCGATGAAAAACTGGTCGAATTGCATGGTGACAAGGCGGTTTTCGCAAAGCTCAAGGCATTCAAGGAATCGGGCAAGGTGAAAGATCGTGTGCTGGCGCGCGAGCTGGACGTGATGTATCGCGCCCACCTTCCCGGTCAAGCCGACCCTGAATTGCAAAAGCGCATCATCACGGCCCAGACCGAAGTGGAGAAAATTTTCACGAACCATCGCAGCGAAGTGAACGGCAGGGAACTGTCCGAAAACGATGTGCGAAACATTCTTGATTCCACCACCGACAGTGCCTCCGCCGAGGCAGCATGGATCGGCTACATGGGTGTCGGCGTCAAGGCAGCCGATCAACTCAGAAGCGTCGCGAAGCTTCGCAACGAGCTGGCGCGCAAGCTCGGCTATCGCGATTTCTATGTCATGCAACTGGCACTTCAGGAAATCGACGAGAATCAATTGCTGCTCATTTTTGAGGAGCTGGATACGCTCACGCGCGAACCCTTCAAGCAACTCAAGGACGAAATCGATCAGAAACGAGCCGCCCATTTTGACATAGCCGTCGCCGATCTCAAACCGTGGCATTACGGTGATATTTTCTTTCAGGAAGCCCCGCCGCTCGATGGCCCCGACCTGAACGAAATCTATGCAAAGCAAGACCTGCTCGCCCTCACCAAGGCGTATTACAAGAGCATGGGCTTCGAGGTGGATGACATTCTCGAAAGAAGCGACCTTTACGAGCGACCCGGCAAGAATTCGCATGCCTTCGCAACGCACATCGATCGCGATGGCGACACACGGGTGCTGTGCAATTTACAGCCCAATCTTCGCTGGATGGACACGCTCCTGCACGAATTGGGCCACGCCGTTTACGACAAGTATATCGATCGCAAACTGCCCTTCCTTCTTCGGACACCCTCCCACAGCATCACCACCGAAGGCTATGCGATGATGATCGGCGCGATGGCCAAGAACCGGGAATTCATGGAAAGAGTGGTGAAAATGTCGCCGGGCGAGGCCGAGCCCTTTGCGGCGGCCGCTCGCCGCAGCCTGCGTGCCGAAAAGCTAATCTTCAGCCGATGGGCTCAGGTGATGATGCGGTTTGAACGGGCCATGTACGCGAATCCAGACCAGGATCTGTCAAAAATCTGGTGGGACTTGAAAAAGGAGTATCAATTCATCAACCCACCGGACGACCTCGCGCTGCCCGGCTATGCCGCAAAGATTCACATTATGACCAATCCCGTTTATTACCACAGCTATCTCATGGGCGATCTGTTCGCTTCGCAGGTTCACAATCACATCGCCCGAAAAATTATTGGCGCAAAAGACCCGCGATCGACCTGCTATTTCGGCTCGACGAAAGCCGGCGACTACATGACCCGCGAAATTTTCCTGCCCGGAAATCTCTATTCGTGGAACGCGCTAACCCGGCGTGCCACCGGCGAACCGCTGACCGCCAAGTACTTCGTGCAGCTTTACGTCGATCCGTAACGACACAGCCATGGCACGCGCTGCAACAAACGAATTCGCATGCGAGCGGGCAAACGCCGTGCTGGGCGAATGGCGCGGTCGCGGCCGGGTCGTGGTCTTCGCCGCCGGCATGCACACCATGAAGATTCTACCGGTGCTGGAGAGGCATGCCGATCGCGTTGCAGGCATTGCCGATGATTCCCCCGCGCGGACCGGCCATCGCGTTGGGCGCTGGATTGTGCAGCCGCTGGCAGAGCTGATCGATGAGACGATCACCGGTATTCTCATCTCAACTGACGTGCAACAGGATGCGATTCTGGCTCGACTGAAATCAGAATACACCGGCCGCTGCGCGCTGTTGACCCTATACCCGAAGAGCGATTCGACCCACACCGATGGCGCCCCTCTGCTCGCATTCACTGGCGAACGCCAGATCGGTTCAACAATCGAGGAAATCGAACTGGGGCATCGCGCCAGGTACTATTGGGCCTTGCAGCGCCTTTTCCACGACGCACGCGTGCTCGATGCGGCCTGCGGCAACGGCTATGGCAGCCGCATTCTCGCGGATGGTGGATGCCATGTATTTGGCATCGATATATCGCCGGAGGCCATCGCATTCGCCCGGCACCACTTTGCCCATCCGAATATTTCGCACGCCATCGCCCCCATCGATGACGGCCGGTCGCTTGCCCACGCTGCCGGGAAACATGCTCCCTTCGATGCCGCCGTTTCGCTTGAGACCATTGAGCATGTCGACGATGCCGTCGCGCTATTGCGAGCCCTTCGCGAGCTCCTGAAGCCCGGTGGCCTGCTGTTGTGCTCCACACCCAACGCAGCGGTGGTTCCGCTCGAACAATCCGCGTTTCATCGGCGGCATTACACCATTGAGGAAATGTCAGGATTGCTGCGCGATACCGGGTTTATGGGCGTCGAATGGTTTGGACAGGAAGGGCTGCAGATTCTCCCTCAACGTGCGTTGCCCACCCAGAGGTTTTGCCTGTTTGTGGCCCGCAGGGCATGACCGTACTTCACGATCTTGTTCGAATCATGGGCCTGTTACGAAATGGATCCGACGCATCAGAATTGGCCCTTTGCTAATATCAGGCAATTATCATGGAAGAAACCCAACTGAAACACGACAATAATCACTTCACATGCCGGGCCATATTGCCCGGCACATAAACACGCAAGGCAAGCGAACACATGTCCGATCAACAGACGTCCGATGCCTCCACCAATTCCACAGTATTCACGAACGCAACGAAAGGCAGTACACAGCGCAAATCGCCCTGGCACATCTCCTGGCCGGTTTTGATTGCCCTGCTCATTCTTGCCTACCCGGTCGGGCTATTTGCTCTTGCAAAGCGTGGTACGGCCAAAATGTGGCTGAGAATTCTCGTAGGGCTGGTCACGTTGCCCGTGTTTGCAATTCTCGTGCTCATCTTGCTTCGTTCCTACTGGCAATTTGGCGGCGACATGTCGCTGAAAAGTTTCTATCTCGATTTCTCGCGCGGCTCGGCACATGACCTAGAGGTTGAGCAGCATCGGGCCGAGCAGTCAGCACTATCTGCCCCAACGCTGACGCCCGACCCCGCGCTCCTGAGGCTCTCCTGGCCGGCCTTTCGCGGTCGCGAACGCGACGGCATCGTCCGCGATTTCACGGACATTTCGACAAACTGGGAAAAGCATCCGCCTCGAGAGCTTTGGCGCCAGCCCGTCGGCGACGGCTACGCCTCGTTCGTCATCGGCAACGGGCGACTCTTTACGATCGAGCAGCGCCGCTCGCGCGAGGCGATTGTGAGTTATGACATTGTCACCGGCCGTGAATTCTGGAAGTACGAGTACGGTTCATTTTTCGTGGAGCACCTCGGCGGCAACGGCCCGCGGGCCACGCCAACGTTGGAGGGCGATCGTTTATACGCGCTCGGCGCAGAAGGCGAATTCACCTGCCTCGACTCCGCAACCGGCAAACGCATCTGGTCGCATAACATCCTCACCGAATTCGGCGCGCAGAACCTGCAATGGGGCATGAGCGCGTCGCTCCTGATCGTTGATGACAAAGTCATCATTACCAATTCCGGCATCGGCGGCGGATCGATCATGGCCTATCGATGTGACGACGGAAAACTTGTCTGGCAAACCGACGTCGGCCAGCAGGGCTACTCATCGCCAACAATCGCGACACTTCTCGGCCGGCGACAGATTTTGAACTTCGCCGCGTTCGAGTTAAACGGCATCGATCCGGAAACGGGCCGGCGTCTCTGGTCTTTCCCCTGGAAAACGAGCCTCGGGATCAGTTGCTCGCAGCCGCTGGCCATCGATGATTCGCGCATCTTTATCTCCCTCGGCTACGGCATCGGCAGCGCGATGGTCCGACTCGAAAAACAGGGCGATTCAATTGCTGCGAAGGAATTCTGGTCGACGGTCAAAATGAAAAACAAATTCACTTCGTCAGTCATCTACAACGGAGCACTTTACGGCCTCGACGAGGACATTCTTGCCTGCATCGACATTGAAACCGGCGAGCGAAAATGGAAAGGCGGACGCTACGGCTACGGCTCCGTGCTGCTTATTGGGAATTACCTACTCGTGTCCGGCGAACAGGGTGAACTCGCACTGGTTGAGGCCATGCCCGATGCGTTTCGCGAAATCGGCAGGATAAGCATTTTCGATGGGAAGACGTGGAACAATGCGGCCGTCGCCGGCGGTCTGTTGTTCGCCCGGAATCACAAGGAAATGGTCTGCTACGATCTACGAACCGAATAATCCGGAAATTCAAAAGCGAATAACAGTGTCCGGCTCGGCCTCGCGGGATGCCTCCAGCATGTGCCAAAGTCGATTGGTCACCGCTTCAATTCCGCGGCCCGATACGCCCGAGATTCCCAGCACTTCGCGGCCGATTTCCTTCGACAGCGTCGCCAGCTCCTCTGGTTCCTCTTCCATTGCCAGATCGAGCTTATTCGCCACGACCAGCTCCGGCTTGCTGGCGAGAATTTCGCTGTATTTCTGAAGTTCATCGCGTATCAGTCGATAAGCCTCGGCCGGCGAAGGGCAACCCTCGACCGGATAGAGATCGACCAAATGCAAAATCACGCGCGTCCGCTCGATGTGCCGCAGAAACGTATCGCCAAGGCCGACACCCTCGTGCGCGCCTTCAACCAGCCCCGGCACATCCGCCATCACGAATCGGCGAAAGCCCTTCAGATCGACGATGCCAAGATTCGGCGTTAGCGTCGTAAAAGGATAATCCGCGATCTTCGGCCGCGCCTTTGAAACGCGCGAAAGCAGCGTGCTCTTGCCCGCATTTGGCAAACCCACGATGCCAACATCCGCCAGCAATTTCAATTCGAGTCGAAGCCAGCGCTCCTCACTGGGGCCGCCATGTTCGAATTCGCGCGGAATCTGGTGTGTGGCCGTCGCAAATCGGGCATTGCCGTTTCCACCTCGGCCGCCGCGGGCGACACAGAGCTGTTCACCGGGCTCAGTCATGTCTCGCAGCAAAACGCCATTGTCGCGATCGTACACAAGCGTTCCGGGCGGAACCTTGACGACTGCATCGACGCCTTGCTTGCCCGAGCAGTTTGCTCCGCGCCCCGGCGCGCCGTCCTGTGCAGTCCAATGGTGGTGGCCGGTGAAATCGACGAGGGTCGATCTCTGGGGATCGACCTCGAGGATGACGCTGCCTCCTCCGCCACCGTCGCCGCCATCCGGTCCGCCCTTCGAGACATATTTCTCGCGACGGAGGCTGACGCAGCCGTCACCACCCTTGCCCGAGCGAACGCAGATTTCAGCCTGATCGATGAAGAGCATGTGATGATGGACCGACGGAGCGCCTCGCGCTCTTTGTAGGGTGGGCTTCGCCCACCTTTTGAACTGTGCGATCCATCAAAGAATGCGCGACGTTCTCAAAATAAAATGGTGGGCCAAGCCCACCCTACGTTTCAATTCAATCCAAGAATAACCGTCACGCCGAACGATTCCGAAAAGAACAGCGCACCGAAGCGGCCATCCGCGTCGGTGCGGCGTGGTTACTTAACATTTGTGACGCAATCGTCAGTTCGCCGACGCTGCGGCGATCGGATCGATTGAAACACGGCGGCCATTGAAAACGACCTTGCCTTCGCGAAGCGCGAACAAGGTGTCGTCGCGGCCGCGACCGACATACATGCCCGGCTGAAACGGCGTGCCATTTTGTCGGACGAGTATCGTACCGATGGTCACCATCTCGCCATCGTGGCGCTTCAACCCCAGAAACTGCGGATTGGAACTTCGACCGTTTTTTGTGGAGCCCTGTCCCTTTTTATGTGCCATGTTGCGTATCCTCTAGCGGAATCGTGGGCCAAACCCACACCATTTTATTTCGAGTCAACGATTCAAACCGACTCACTTCAACGCATCACCCATTCCATTCGACCCAGCGCGGGCTCCGCGTTTTTTCGCGTGCGCTCATCGCCCGGCAGCGTATAGGGAATCGCCAGCGTTTTTCGAAGCACAAACACCGGCTGATTATCATCCGATGGCGGCTTCTTGGCATCGTAGAGCGGATTGGACTTGGTCATTTGCTCGCCCGAAAGTCCGCCGATGTAAATTGTGAACTTACTCACCCGCGGATCCAATTCCGGGAAGACCGCCACGCTGGACAACGAATTGTCGCGACCTTGCTTCAACTTGCTGATCGCCTTGACCGGTTCAACCAGAAACGGATGCGTTTTTGCGTGCAGGTTTTTTATTGCCGCAAAAATCTTCGGATGCACGCCCACCAGCGACGGCTCGACCGTCAATTTGGAAGCCTTGTCCGCATGAGCCTCAGCCTGATCTTCAGGCACTTCGCTTGCTATTTCGCTGACACGCACGATTTCAGGATGAAAATCGATATCCTGCGGCGTGTTGTTTGTCACCGAATAGAGCAGATACCAATAGACGCGCTGACCCTGATCGGTATCGACGAGAATTCGCGCAGGAGCTGTCGGCTCCAATTGAAGCTCCCACGAAATGCGCGTGGGGCTGGGCTCGGGCGTCGCAATCGCAGCGCGATAGGTTGCAACGCTCAGAAGAGCGGCCGCCATCAGAATGTGAAATAGTCTTCGTTTCACGACTGAACCTCGTCGGCTTTTGCACTTGATGGATACATTGGCCAAGGCCGATGCGCCAACCAGCGCGGAAACCTGTAATGATATTGCCGTTTCGCCGGTTGTCAATAAACGGCAAAGCGAGCGTAAATCCATGCCGAATCAAACATTATGCGAACGGATAAACGGGAGGTCGATCGCGGACGTCCTTCGGCAGGCAGCAAGAGCATTCTTGCCATACCTCATTATGGCGAACCCGGCCGGCAAACTCAACATTTCATTCGGCCCATGCGTCTTTACCACCCGATTTCCCGCGATCCCTCCGGCATTTACACAGGACTTCTCGGACGCAGTCGCCGCGACCGCCGATCCGCGGGCGGTTAAACTTCAGGCCTTGCAGCTTGCTTGGACGGCAATTGCACCGGGCCAATTGACAACTCGGAGCCCAAAAATGACTCGAACATTTATCCAGATACATTCTCAGCATCGTACGAATCTTACCCACATATCGCTGCCAGTGATGGTCTTGGCCAACTGCTTGCTGTTCTTCGTGCATGAACAGGCCAGCGCCTGGGATGAAGACGGCCATGCCATCGTGACGCATCTCGCCATCGACGCCCTGCCGGCCGACATGCCGGAGTGGCTGCGAACGGCCGAAGTTCGTGAACGGCTTGTCTATCTTTCGTCGGAGCCCGATCGGTGGCGCGGCCAGCACGATCTTCAGCTCGATCACGTCAACGGACCCGACCATTACATCGATGAGGAGAAGCTGCACCCCTATGGACTGACTCTGAAACACCTCCCGCTGTTTCGCGTTGAATTCACGGACATCATGGCGACAAAGCGTGCGCAGAATCCGGACAAGTTCGCGCCGCCAAAGTCGGCGAAACCCCTGCGTGATCGCGATTACACACGCAACAATCCCGGTGTGCTTCCCTATCGCATTGCCGAATTGCAGGCTCAAATCGGCGCCGGCTGGACCCAACTCAAGACGTACGAGGAAAACCCCGATCGCGTGACGCCCGGCATGATTCGCAACGCCCGTGAAAACATCATTTATTCCATGGGGATTCTCAGTCATTTTGTCGGCGACGGCTCGCAACCCCTTCATTTGACTGAACACCATCATGGCTGGGTCGGCGCCAATCCCAATGGCTACACCACCGACAGCAAATTTCATGCATACATCGATGGCGGCGTGATCGACCTTCACGGCATCAATTACGACGATCTGAAAACGCGTGCCAAACCTGCTCGGAAAATGACGCCCAATCGCAGTTGGCGCGAAACGTGCGGCTACTTGTACGAGAGTTTTGAATTGGTCGAGCCGCTCTATGCCCTTGAGAAGAGCGGCGAACTGAAGCAGGACAAAGGCAAGGCATTCATTGAAGATCGATTGATCGAGGGTGGTTCGGCCCTGGCGGGTGTGTGGGTGGCGGCTTTCAAATCGGGCCATATCGATGACTTTCGCGTCAACCGGCTGAAGGCTGGTTACCCTCGCGAACCCGGCCGCAAAAACCCAAAAGCTGAAGAAAAGCCGGCGGCGGAAAAACCCTAGACTCGGCCCACGCGCCATGCCGACACACACGTCCATCACGACTGAAATGTCCCTAGCGGACCATGAGGGCTCATTCAGGCGCCGAATCGCGACTTGGGCGATAATCTTCGCGGCGGCATTCGGTTCTACAGTCTACTATCAATCATCCGCCGGCGCCGGATATCCTCTCGACGATTCATACATTCACTTTGCCTTCGCCCGCAATCTGGCCGATGGGCGGGGATTCGGCATTAATCCGAATCAGCCGACACCGGGCGCAACCTCTCCGATGTGGGTGCTCCTGCTCTCCGTCGGTTTCGCAGTCGGCGCATCGTCCAACACATGGCCCTGGGCGCTGGGTGCCGTTGTATTGACACTTACAGGTGTCACGGCCTCGGCGATTTGCGAAACGCTGACTCCCCAAACCTCCAGCAATCGAACCAAGAGGTTTCTTTCCATCGCGGCGGGCGTCGCGACAGCGTCGAGCTTCCCGCTGGTCTGGAGCGCGGCCGGCGGAATGGAAGCACCGCTCGTCGGGCTGACGACCCTTCTCGCTTTGCTCGCGCTCTCAAGAGCACGAAATCGTCCGGCAAAATTTGGAGCAATGTGGGGCGCAGCCGTTGGATTGGCAATCGCTGCAAGGCCGGAAGGCATGCTGCTGGTCCCCATTTTCGTTGCGTGCGAGGCGGTCTTCGGGGGCCGCGGGCGATGGAGCCGCGCCATTTTGGGCGCTGCGACGGCCGCCCTTCTTGCGATGCCCTACCTGCTTTTCTGCCATGCAACCACCGGGCGATTGTTTCCGAACACCTTCTATGCAAAAACGCTCAGCACGCGATCGCATATCCCGGAGATCAGCGCCTTGGTCGACTTATTTGGCGTTGCGTGGACATTGTATCCCGAAGCAATACTGGCCATGCCGATCATTGTTGTCACCGGTCTGCTGTGCTGGCGAAAGGACGGTTTGCTTTCAGTGGTCGTCGCTTCGCTGGGATTTTCGCTCGCGCTGCCCTGTTCCTATGCCGCCATGGAGCGCACGGATCTTTTCGCGGGCGGCGCGGGGAATTTCGGACGATACCTTTTTCCGATGTTTCCACCGCTCATTGCGATGGGTTTCGCTGCGATTGCAAGGCTGGCGACTTACGTTCACCGCATTCATCCTCATAAAGCCGTGCTTACGATCGCCGCGATTGTCGGAATCACATGGTCGGGTGTCACACTCTGGCGCACGGCCAAGTTTGTCGACCTTTATGATCTAAACGTCCGCGATATTAATGCGATGCAGGTGCGCATGGCCGACGTTCTAAAAAAGCAGTTGCCGCCAAACTCGCTTGTGGCCGCGAACGATGTGGGCGCCGTGGCCTTCTTCACCAGCCACAGGGTTCTCGATCTGGTTGGTATTGTCAGCACCGATGTACTTAACGTGCGAAGGCCCATCGACCGGCCGCCGCCGGACAATGAGGAATACGAAATACTGAATCTGCTCTTCGAAAAACGGCCGGAGGCACTTGTCATATTTCCAAACTGGTATCCCGGCCTCTATCAACGGCTGCGGAGCGGGCTCATCGTCATGGACGATGTCTATCTGCAAGACAACATCACATCCGGCGGCAAGCGCATGGTTGCCTACCGCATCGATTGGTCGCGCGTCGCGCCTGCGAATTTGCGCGGAATAACCACGCAATAAGTTCTTTTTGCCAACATGCTGTTTTGCGTGGGAAATAGTTACAGCGCTGAGCGAATCTACTCGGCCACGTCTTGAACCCCGGCACGATTCGCGAGATTCTTCAATCGTTGATAATGTTCGACGCCCTCTTCGGCCAGTTCGTGAAAAAGGGCTCGCACGCCGGGGTCGGGCATGAATTTGCCGTGATTGGCATAGAATTTTGCGGTTTTGCGTTCCGTTTGAAGCACCAATTCCATGGCGGAACGGAATTCCGATTCATCGCGCACTTCCAAAAGCCGCGGCCCTGTGACAACCAGTTCCTTGTCTTCAGAAGTCAGCACAAAATCCTGACCGGGGTACATGTCGGCCACCAGCTTCTGCAGTCGTTGCTTGTGATCCTGCTCCTCATCGGCCATGTCGGCAAATTCGCGCCGAAAATCATCCTCTGGCGCTTTTTCCGCAAGAACGAGGTAGCGATAGGCGGCCACGGTTTCACCATAGGCGCCGATGGCGAGAAGCTTGTCCGGGCCGCGACCATTGGCCGCTCCTTGAACCGGTTCTTGTACTTTCTCAGCCATTTGATCGTCCTTGGTTACAGTTATCAGACCTGCTGGGTCGAAACGAGACCCCTAGCAACGCCGCGCTGCCATTGTGGTCTGCAACACAGGTGAATTCAAGTCCAAGGCGCCAATCGTCAAAAAACGCGCCTTTCTGATCAAACTGTAGTTCATCCCGTCAGGAATCTCAAAAAATTGGCGGAACCTGCCTGCGGAATTTGCATTTGTATGTGTGGGCGAACCCATCGCATGAGCCTTACCCAGCCCACACCAGCCGACAAGACAATCCAGTCGTTCTGACCGTCGAGGGGGCGATTGCCCAATTCGGCTTTCGTGATGAAGGGTCTTGTTCAACGGTTGCGCATGAAGACTTGCATCGCGACGAGCCCGGCTTTGCGTGCCGCGGAAACGACAGCGCAGATATCGGCCAACTGGGAGCGGCCGTGATGGAAATACGAGTGAGCGGGAATGCAGTGCATTCAGGTGAATCGCGGGGCGGCGGGTAGGCCCCGTTTGGAATGCCGATCGATACTCGTGCGAGCGGCCGGTGATTCGGAGTGCCCCAGCGCCTCGATTGCCGGCCGCAATTTGAAATTTTCGCGGCGGTCGTGTGACGCCGCTTGTGCCAAATAGAATGAAGGACAATCCGCCGAAAATTCCGATTTGAACTCAGCATTAAATTCGGCCACTGGGGCGCGTCGGGGGGCTCCCCGGTCGGCCGACATATAGACCCCACTCCATCCCTACCTCGTCCGGCGCTTGGGTTTCTAAGGCCCTCGCGCCGGACACTTTTTTTTGGACGACGGATTGATCACAGGCTAAACGCAATATTCTGGAAAACTGCACTTGTCAGCATGCCAATGGTCGTTGCCAGAAATGCGACCAGAAACGGCCGATCAAGTCGCAAGTAATATTTGAGAACCGCCCGCAAGTACAGGACCGGCACCGCCGCAGTCGTTACCGGCATCCAGATGTTGAAGAGAATCGGATCGGCGGTCGGATTGAATCCCAACGACAATGCCGCAAGAAAAGTTCCCTCATTGATGACGCCTGGACGAGAAACGCCGGAGGTGCCGCGTAGAAAAGGCTCTCAAGACTTGAACGGGTCTTATTCGATGAATGGCGCGCATTCGATGCAATCCGATCAAGACGATCATCGTCACCAAGAGGTCTAACACTAGAGAAGTGGTGAAAATGGAAAGATACCACCAGTAGTCCACAAAAATATACAAGTATCCAATTGCGAGATGCTCAAGCGTTCGCACGCGTGACTCGCCGGCCACGGACAGGATACCCACCGCATCGTCTAATTTGAGAAGCACTCCCGCGATCCATCCCGCATTGGCTGCGACAAGCACCGAACCCAGGTAAAACAGCGGAATCACACTCGAGAGATGAATCCAGAGCGGCAACGGAATAATCTGGGAATGGATGGAGACGCTGGGCCAGAATCGCGCAGGACGAAACGAGCGCCAAAACGTCGAGCACCACGATCGCACCGGACGCCGACGGTATTGATATTCAAATAGGTCTGTCAGCCGGGCTCGCGCAAGCGAGAGTAAATCGCTCCACTCGAATTCAAAACCGCACTCGGGACACCGGGGCTTTTCGAGCGTGCGCAGGTTGTAGCCGCAACGCGAACAGTGAACGTCAATATGAATGGCGTCCCAATTCGGAGCGCGATTCAGGATCGCCATTTCGTTCGAGCGATCCAGCGTCTCCGGCCCGGAAGATGACATTGCAAGCTATCTCCGCGATTCAATCTCCCCCAGCACGACGTCCAGACACCCCACCATGAACTCCGCATCCGCCTCTGTGATGCACATCGGCGGCTTGATGCGAAGCACGTTCCCGTAAAATCCGCCCTTGCCCAACAATAGGCCGCGCGCGCGGGCCAATTCAAGCACTTCGGCCGCTTCCGTATTGGCCGGCTCCTTGCTCACGCGATCGCGCACCAGTTCGACGCCGAGCATCAGCCCCAGCCCGCGCACCTCGCCAATGAGCTTGTGCTTGTCCATGAGCGCAGCAAGACCAGCCTTCAGCCTGCCGCCCACCTTTTTTGCATTGGCCTGTATGCCATCGGCATCGATCACTTCCAGCGTTGTCAGCCCCTGAATCGCCTGCACCGGGTTGCCGCCAAACGTGTTGAAATGCAATTTGCCGACCAGCGACTTCGCGATCTCCGGTGTCGTCGTACAGGCGCCCAGCGCCGTTCCGTTGCCGATACCCTTGGCCATTGTCACCATGTCCGGCATCACGCCGAAATTCTGGAAGCCCCAATAGTGCTCGCCCGTGCGGCCGAAACCCGTCTGCACCTCATCCGCGATGCAAACGCCCCCCGCCTTGCGAACTTCCTCATACGCGACGCCCAGATACTCCTTTGGCGGCATGACCGCCCCGCCGACGCCCATGATCGGCTCCGCGATGAACGCCGCCACACGCCCCGGCGTCGCGAATTTAATCAGTTCGCCGATGTCCTTCGCGCACTTGATGTCGCACGAAGGATACGTCAGCCCCAACGGACAACGATAGCAATAACCCGGCATGGCATGGTGCACGCCGAATGCCTGCGGCGTGACATATTTCCATGTCGAGTGGCCCGTCAACCCCATGGTCGACTGCGACCCGCCGTGGTAGCCGTTCCGCAGCGAGATGACATCGAAGCAGCCGGTGTGCATGCGGGCCGTGGTGATGGCCATGTCATTGGCCTCGCTACCGCTGTTCGTGAAGTACGTCACTTTCAATTCACCGGGCATCCGGTCGGCCAGGGCCTTGCCATATTGCGACACGGTCGGGTGAATATAGATGGTGGTGGTGTGCTGCAGCCGTCCCATCTGCTCGTTCACAGCCTTCACGATGCGCGGGTGACAGTGGCCGACCGAGACCGTGACGATGCCGGCAAAGGCGTCAAGATAGCGCGTGCCCTTTTCGTCCCAGAGGTACTGCATGTTCCCCTCGACGATCATGAGCGGGTCTTTGTAATAGCGGATGAGCGCGGGGGTGAGATAGGTCTGGCGCATGGCCATGACCTCCTCGGCGCTGGGGCCACTGTAGGCCTGCGGCTTATGGTTGCATACGGGAAGAGAGAGGGTTCGCGGCTTGTCTGGCATGGAAATCAGTCCTTTCGCGAGACATTGTCCGACGGGGCAAGTGCAACGTCAAAGGCGGCGTGAATGAGCGTGCCACAATGAATAGGCTTCGAAACTTGAGCGAATGGGTCGCGGCGTAAAAAAGAAAGCCGATCAAATGCAAACGCGCCCGGCAGGACTCGAACCTGCGACCATCGGATTAGAAATCCGATGCTCTATCCAACTGAGCTACGGGCGCAAAATCACTTCATCCAAAATAGTATGACCCCGCCTTTGCGAATGCAACGACCACGGCGGGAGGCCGACGAAGTGAAACGGAATGGCCGGTTAGAATTACGGCTCAGTGCCGCTTCGATTCACGGCCGAAGGATCCGGGATTTCGATTGGGTTCCACAAACGTGTCGCGTACCGAAATCAATTTCTCCGCTTGTCACTTGGTTTAGAGCGTTTCACGGTTGAATGAGGCCACTCCGCGTTCTCCCTGCCCCGTTGGGGCTGTGCTAAACAGATCAATACAATCGTGAATTGCTCTAGAACAAAGGCCGATCGCTGCGCGAACAAAGGGCGAAAATCAGGGCACCGCATGCGATGGCATCCTCAGGGTCTCGCGACAGTTTTCGAGAACCTCGCGGCTTGGGTGATCCGCGGGCATGGTGTAGTTCGCCGGCAGGAGTTCAAGGGACTCTTGAATCAGAAGCGCGGCCCGCGACAATCGATCTTCATCGGGCGGCGCCTTTCTTACAAATGCAAACAGATCGCCGATGACCGTGGCCAGTCCGAAACGGGCTTCGGGGTTGTCCGGCATCGACCGGCAATACGCCTGCATGTACGGAATCGATTTGATCTGCCACGTCACCGCCTCCGGCCAATTGTTTCCTTCGGCATTAAGCCGGGCCATCTGCGACAGTGCGTTGCTGTGCAGTTTGTTATAGAGAACATGGTTCGGCTGCGATCGGAGCAGGCCTTGTGACGCTTCAATCGCCTGTTCGAGGCAAAACGCGACGTTGTCCCTGTCGCCCTCGCAGCCGGCCAGCCTGGACATGTTCCACCGGCTCAGCAAGTAGTAATGGACGAATCGATCATTGTTTGCATCAATCTGCATCAGCCGGTCGGCCAGGATCGCTGCGGCACGCACATGTTCATCCGTTTCGTCCTGACCCACCAGCGCTTCATTCGAAAGTATCGTGTGGCTCGCCAGCAAACTGAACAGGTGCTCCGGATTCGATGGATCGCCCGCCACCAGTCGCTCGCAAAATGGCGTGCCTGTTCCGATGAAACGGGAGCCCCATCTCGGCCGCGCCGTTGGCATCGACAATCGCGCCGACGCGCTCGTAACTCCACGAAAGATTGTTGGCCAACACCGCATTGTACGGATGCGATTGCACCAGCGACTCGTCGATCGCCAGCGACTCGCGATACAGCGCCTCTGCCCGGCCGGTTTGGCCGCGTACTTTTTCCAGGTCCCCCACCAGAACAATCGCAATGGAAAGCTGCGCTTTCATGGTGACATCGTCGGGATGGGACTCGGCCAGTTTTTTCCAAATCTCCAGGGCCGAATGCCGGTGTTTTTCACAATCATCGAGCAGCCCGAGCGCCAAGGCGATGTCACCCATGCGCGTGTGGGCCTTTGCGAAATCAACCAGCAATGCCGGATCGTGCTCCTTCTCCGCAACGAGAATCGAAAACCGGTCATAAGCGCTCTTGAGCAGTTTGCGGCGCAACTCTGCCGTATCGGGCCGATCCTTCAATTGCTGGTCGATGCTGGTTAGGATTTCCTCGGCTGTTTCCTGAGCCATGCGGAATTTTGCCCTTGCCGCATCGGCCTGTGCGGCGGCGGCGGCTTCCGCACGGGTGGCCCGTTGCAGCAACCACGTCACGCTGATGGCGTAGAAGATCGACAGCGAGGCAACAACGGCGGTCACGGCCGACGCCCGGCGATGCCGACTGGCAAACTTGAGGGCGGCCGTCGCAAAGCCGCTGTTGCGGGCCATGATCGGCGCGCCGTCCAAATATCGGCGAATGTCATCGCGCATGTCGGCCGCCGTTGAATAGCGGTCCGAAGGTTCTTTTTCGAGCGATTTCAGAATAATGGCCTGCAAATCCCGATCCATCCAGGTCGCGATGGTGCAGGGTTCGACCGGCCGCGCAAAGCGGATGCGATCGAAGATCTGCGACAGCGAGCCGTTCACATTGTACGGAAATTTTCCCGTGGTCAGTTGATACAGAATGACCCCGAGGCTGTAGAGATCGGCCCGATGATCGATCAGCTCCGGTCGGCCTTCGACTTGTTCCGGCGAGGCGCACTGAATCGAGCCGACGAAATGACCCGGAAGAGTCACGATGGTGGCATCCAACGCCGAGGGCTTCTTCGCAATTCCGAAGTCGACCAGCCAGGGTTGGCCGTCCTCATCGACGATGATGTTCGCCGGTTTTAGATCGCGATGAACCACGCCGAGACGGTGGGCGAGGTCGACAGCCGTGCAGACGCGCTCGAACAGCTCGAGAACCGGGCGAATCGGAAATGCGTCGCCGATCTTCCGTTGTTCGACGCGCAGGGCCTGCTTGATCCGCGCTATTTCTTCAATCAGATTTCGCCCGGCAACGAACGCAGTAGCTTGCCATGCCTCGCCGGACGACAGCTCACCCCGGCCGATGGCACCGGCGATACCCCGGCAGTTCAATTCCGCAAGTGCCGAAAACCCACGTCCGAGACGGCTCAGCGTTTCATCGTCGCCATCGATGCGGCGATGCAGTATTTTGAGGGCGACGCGCGCCCCGCTCTCAATGTGCGTGGCCAGCCAAACCCGCCCCTCGCCGCCCTCTCCGAGGCGAGAATGCACTTGATAGCCAGAAACTACCGGCTTTCCGGCTTCGGTCGTTGCTGATTGTTGGCTTTGTTGCATGTGAACCAGCCCATGGATCACAAGGCGAAATTGAAAATGAACGAAGATTCGTTTACCAATTCGTTCGAACTTACATGTATTGTGACACGAATGTGCCGGGAATGCGAGTCAAACGACATTTAATCCGGCAGAACATGGGGCAAACGAGTCAAAATTGGGCATCCATCGTGGAAACTGCCAACAATTAAGCGATTTGAGAGCTATGCAGCAGGGTTCAAAGCTGATTGGCAGGTCGATTCGTATGAGCGAATTCAAGGAAAAAACGCCGATTGACGTTGTCGCTGCCACCGTAATGCGGCAAGCGGTAGTACAATCGACGCTACCGAGACTCCGAAAATTTAATCCGAAATTGGCTCAAGGCAGGCGACATCGATTTCAAGACAGATGGATTGACCGAGCGCATGCACTTCCACCAGAAATCGCCGATTACTTGACGTTCCAATGACAACGCCGACGAGTCCCTTCAGCGCCCCCACCGCGACACGACACGGGGCGCCGCGACAAAGTTTCGGATAAAGCGAAAACGGCTCGCGACTGGCGATCACTCTGCGAATTTGTGAAACTTCCCGGCGGAGATTCGATTGATCGGGTACGTTGAGAACCGACACAACACGCTTGGTTTTAAGGGACTCGATACGATCTTCGGAATCCGCGAACAGGAAAAGATATCCCTGAAAAAGAGGCAACTGAACCGTCGCGCGACGGCTTCGATAGGCCGGTCGCGCTTCGATGATCGGCAGGTAGTGAACGATACTCCGCTCTTTTAGATCCTCAGACAGCGCCTTTTCCTGGCGCGGTTTGGTGTGCAACACCCACCAGCGCCGCCCGTCATTCGACGCCGCCTCTGAAAGGGCTGATTCGACATCATCCTCAGCTACCCGGCCACCGATTGGGGATAGCTCAAACATACACGACTCCGATTCAAACATCCTGAACGACGACTCCGCTGAATCGTCCAATCCATCTGGTTATCAGAATCACAACCCTGGCTTCAATGGTCCTGGGCAAATGCCCCCTGACCACGATATCAACTCGAACATCAAAGCAGGCTTGCGAACTTCCATTTCGAACCAATCTGTTAAGATTTCCAACCTCCGGGATTACGAATCGTTATCGGGCGGTTCCTGTTCGAGGTTTAACTTCAAATTTCTCGCGTCATTCGTTGCGAAATCAAAAAGCAAATGCAACTTGCCCCATTTTCCTAGGTGGCTTAATAGGAACCAACCCATCACACGATGCGAGTTTGGATGTTATCCGACTGGCTCAACGACCAAACCATGCTCTCGACTAGATCGACACATTCTGGACGAAAAAAGCACTTCGCCCATTTCATCCATGGTTTATTGTATTCATGTACGTTTGATCGATTCAACGATCGGCATTTTTTGCGTGCAGGTAGATGAGGTGTTCACCCCCTCACGGAACGCGCTATAAAAAGCAAGTTGAATCAAAAGCACGAGAGTATGCGACGAGTCGCCCGGCACAAACGTCAAACTCAATCCCGCATTATGAGACCCTTGTCAATGAGTTGCGCACCCAACCCGGTAGAATAACGAAGATCACACTGAGTCTTAATACTCTGGCATTTCTCAACTTGCTACAATTCAACTGAAAAAACGGGGCGGCTTTCTTTTTCCTTTTGCGGAGCGACTAATTTCATTTCCGTTCTCGGATGGTCTCGCTAAAACACTTGTCAGCCATGGAATGCAAGGAGCACTAACGAAAGTCCAATAATTCTCATGTGGTCGTATGATCGAGCCAACCAATGGCACTCGAACATGATCCAAGCGTATGCCGGAAATTTCGGACGTTGCGCTTGGTCCGTTCTTGGACGTGATGCAGGACTTCATGCTTGTAAACACAGGGCGAACAAGATACTATTGTGGGTTCTTTGGATGATTGAAAATGTCTGATATTTGGGCCGAGAAAATTCGTTTGTTTTGATGAATTGCCACCAGGGTGGCAAGGCATGTCACACAAGATGTTCGTTATTTGTTATTACACCATTTCCGGTTCGCGCGATCGAGGGTTCGATGGGTGCGATCGGCAGCTCGCGCAAATACACATGACTCCTTACTCTTATCGGAAAGAGTCTGAGAAACATGCGACACAAGGGAAAATGGTGCTGTCCGATACTCGGGCAATATTCATGATTGGAATCTGATTGACTTTGATGAAGGTCGAATCTCTATAATGAAAATCACGGCCCAGATGTCAGCGGATCATCGATGTGCGATGAAGTACACGATTTGGGCGGCCAGTAATCTGAAAGAACAGTCACTGAGAATTGAATTTGCGAATGCAATCGCCGAGAGCAGGGAGACGCGATAAGTTCGATTCGTTCAAAAAATGAAGCGTGTGCGGTAATTGTTTTCAAGGCGGGGCTACCCACACGGGAAGTGATGCTGTTGCTCGTGCTCGCGAGAGCAAAGGCAGAGTCATTCACAGGCCGGTGCAGCGTAATTGAATGTGGAACCCCATCTCCGCGCGAGGGCTCGCGCCGACGCGCACTCGTTAATTTGAACGATGCTTTCCTGCTGGTGTCTATAGCAAGCTGGCAAGTTGCATCGCAAGCGTTAGCGACGTGTTCTGCGGAGGGCCGCCAGGGTGACATTTGTTTGGCATAAACCAGATTTGTCGGCGTTCTGTAAACGATGTTCGACGAGCCGATGTTTGTTAAGGTCGGCCCGCAAGGCACTGAAATCACGAGAGTTATGAAAAAACCAGCTTGCAGCTGACGGGGACGGAGTCTATCCGCAAGCAGCGTTTTCCAAGTTTCATGGATGATCACAAAATGGGGCAATCAGCCATGATTCAATATGCACAACCTGAGTCGATCGAAGACTCCAATAGCACAATGAATGAACCAGTATCTCGAATCAATGCGTGCGATATTTGTGATGCCACAGCCCGCGTTACGGTTCTCGCCCGATATTCGAAAGGTGCTCCCCAAAAACACCACTACTGCATCGACTGTGCGGACAAACCTCGGGCTCTCGAAGTGAAGTCACCCGCACGCGATGGTTCAAGCATTGGTACCCTGCTCGTTTGCATCGGCGGCCTTTGCGCGATGCTCGCTACTTTTGGCGATAAAGTTCCGGGGTTCGAGGGATTGCACCCCGGCTATGGCCGCACGCAAGGGCTTGGAATCATTTTGGGGGTCTTGTCGGTGGTACTGGGCGCCATTTTGAGAGTGGACATGCTTGCGATTTGCGGCACTGCAGTCACCGCACTCACCGCGTGCGCCGATTTCATCGTTGTGAAGCGAACGCCCGGCGTCGGTTGGAAACAAGTCGTGTTGATCATTGCCTGTCTTTGCCTGGTTCTATTTGGCCGCGCGATTCGAGCCGCGGCGCGCTCAGCTTCGAAAAGGCTTATGTCGGGTCGTGAATCACCCGCGGTTTCAGATGCCTAGTCAAACAGATGAGAGCTTGCAATCAAATCCTGGAGAACCCCAAGCGCTTGCCAAGGTCCGGAACCGCAGCTGTCGTGCTCGCCGGTTCTCACGCATGGCATTCCGGGGAATTTGACGCATGTACCCCGCGTTCCCTGGTGCCGGTCTTAAATGTACCGCTGATCCTTCATACCTTGAACTGGCTGAAACAAGCCGGGATTTCGACGATTGTCTTGTGTGTCAATCACGAGGGGCACCGGTTTCGTCGGTTCTTTGGTGACGGCGCCGCACTCGATTTGGACCTCTATTATCAGGAGGATCACCTTCCGAGAGGTCCTGCCGGATGTGCTTTTGATGCGAGTCAAATCGTAGATGCCGATCAGTTTGTTGTTGTCGAAGCCAATTCGATTCACCTCCTAAGCCTGCACGACCTGCTGGCCAGTCATCAGGACGCCGGTGAAAGCGGAACGGTGGTCGTGGAACGATCTACTCAACGGAATCCCCAGGAGGAGAAATCGTTTCGCCCGGCCGGCATCTATGTGCTCGAACGAACGCTTCTCAATCATGTACCAGATTGCGGCTTCATCGACATCAAAGAATGGCTGATACCGGAGCTGTATCGAAACGACCACGGAATTCATCGGTTCAATGCGATGAGAATTGCCCCGCGCGTGCATGACATTGCGTCTTACCTGCAAATCAATTACTGGGCCCTCAATGAGATGATCAAGACCGCTCAGGTTTCCACCGGCCCGAACTTCCATTGTTCGATTGTCCTGGATGACAATGTTCAAATCGCGCCAAGCGCCCGCATCGTGGGCCCCTGCCTGATCGGTCGCAATACGATCATCGAAGAAGATGTCATGATAATTGGTCCGACCATTATTGGCCGGAATTGCACCATCGGGTCAGGTGCGATGGTTCACAATTCCGTGATGTGGGACAGGGCGAGCGTTCGCCCCGGAGCAGTGGCCAATGGGTTGATACGTGCCCGATGGTAATGTCGATCGCAACCAAAACACGAATGACTTGAGACCAACTTAACCGGCAGCGATGTGAAACAAAATGGCTGATCCAACAAGAGACAATCATCTTCGCCCAGGTTCCGACTTTTTGCCCGTTCGTATGGGCCGGCGAAATGCTTCCGCGGATTCCCTATCGGTCATCGACGCTCAATCGACGGTCATCGACGATGGCGCCGCCGAAGCGAATGGGGGGCGACGGTCAATTTCACTTCGCAATGCCCTGCGATTCAAATGGACAATCCTACTGATTGCACTGATGACCTTCGCGATCGGCGAGGCCGCAATTTGGACTTTGATCACGCCCATCTACCGGGCCAGCGCTGTCATCGAAGTTCAGCCGATTATTCCGCGGCTGCTCGACAAAACAGACGAGAATGGCCCATTGCCGTTCTACCAGCAATATCTCGATACACAAATTGAGTTCATCACGAGTGACGCGGTCCTCAACAGGGTTTTGGATCGGCCCGAAGTTCGCAATACCCGATGGTATGCAGGAACACCTGCAAATATCTTGGATCGCATCAGATCGAAACAGCCGCCAATCGATCGGTTGCGCCAGGAATTGGAAGTCGTCGCGCCCAGGGGCAAGCTGGTCATCCAATTATCCAAAACTTCACCGTTTGCCGGTGACGCGCGAACGATTTTGAACGCTGTTGCCCATGAATATACGCAATATGTGAACGAAACGAGATTCCAGCAGGATAAAGACAAGCTGAAACAGCTGAAGAATCTGGCGGTTTCGACCGGCGCAGAAATCGATGGTTTGGAAGCCCAATTGACCGCTCTTCAGGATCAACCGGACCTTCAATCGCCCGACTTGGACAAGTTGATCTCTGAGCGCAAAAGCTCGCTCGAGTCTGACAACCAGAATCTCGAGACAATCAATCGTGAAATCGAAAGCATCGAGGCATACCTGGCAAAGCTCGGTCAAGAGACCGGCGAAACGTCCACAACGTCGCCCTCGCACATCGACTTTAGCCGTGATGAACGCTGGCGACAGATTAAAGGCGCGATCGAGCAATCTGAGATTTCGCTTTCCGAAATCAGTGTGAATCTGGGAAGTAATCATCGATCCGTACAAATGGCCCGCCATCGAATCGCACAACTTACGCAAAACCTGACGGACCGCGAGGCCGAAATCCTGACGACGGGATTGCCGTTGAATTCCCAGCCCGGAGGAAGCCAGTCGTCCGCCTCAATCCTGGAATCAACCGATCCCTCATACCTGAATCATCGGCTGCGCTGCTAATCGACGCCCGCGACAAATTAACGAAAGAACTGCAAGGAAAACGAGAAACCTACAGCCAAACATGGCAAAAATATCGGAGTTTCAAAGAGGTTCGAGATCAACTGCATCTAAAGCAACAGACCTTAAAGCAAGTTGAGAAGCGCGAATTTGAAATCGAGCAGAATCAAAAAGCGCCTGCCAATATCCGGCGCGTCGGGGATGCCTTTGAACCCCAAGCGCCTGATTCGGATCGACGACCCAAATTTGCCATTGTTGTCCTATTTGGCGCGCTGGCCGCGGGCGTGGCAACCGCGCTTTTCCGCTACATGATGAGCCCCAAGGTGTATGAATTGAAGGATGTCGCCGCACAAATCGGCGCGTTGCCGGTGCTCGGGTATCTGCCATTGCTGGACCAAGCCGATAAATCCACTCCGGCAGACTGGCCCGTACTTCAGGAGGAAGCCGTTCGCGAAATTCGTACGGCGCTCATGCCCAAGCTGCTTTCGTCCAAGAACCTTGTCCTTCAAATTACGAGTTCGAGTGCGGAAGCCGGCAAAACGTTCTTCTCGCTCATGCTGGCCAGGAGCTTTGCCGCTTCCGGCAAGCGCGTGCTGCTGGTGGATGCGGATCTGCGGCGATCGTCGTTGTCGCAGCGATTGGCATGCGACGATTCCGTCGGCCTGTCCGATTTGCTGGGGAATTCCGAGCTACAACATAGCGCCGTTCGCAGGGCATTGTCACCCGGATTGGATCTGATCCCGGCCGGCGCCGTGCGCAATCGCATGGCTTCGGAACTACTGGCCAATGGCATGTTGAGTTCACGTATTACAAACTGGCGACAAGCGTATGATGTCATTCTCATCGATAGCAGTCCGATTCTGGCCACAGCCGATGGATCGATGCTGGCGCAGCAAGTGGATTCCTCCATTGTTCTGATTCGAGAGGGACATTGCAATCGGAATATCGTCGGAGAAGCCCTGACTCAAATCGAAGTGGTTGGCGGGCAGTCACTCGGCATTGTGTTGGTCGGACCGCGTCCTCCGAGAACCTATTACTACGGACGTGACTATATCGATGCTGTCGCCGAACCGATCGCAGGCTAACCGAGTCTCATGGTTGTCTTTCCGGGAAAGAGGTAGTTCATGGACCACGCATCCTGTCTGACAGTCCTGGTCCTGGATCATCGACCGCAATACCTGTGTACGTCGCACAGTTCGTTGTTGACGATGCCGATTGGCGGTGCATCGCTTTTGCAGTACATCGTCTCTCAGATTTCGCGATCGTTGGGCGCCAACAGCCCGACGCTGGTCCCTACATTTGAAATCACCGCAGAATACATCCAGGCGACTCAGCAAATCATGCCGGGAGTGTGCATTCAAGGCGCCGAAGAAGCACCCGAACGACTCGGTGATTTGGAGCCATCCGACTGGGTGTTGATCGTCGATCCGGCCATGTGGCCGGCGGAAGGCTTGGATTTGGTCAGGATGGGCGGCGAAATCCGGGATGCCCGAGTGGCAACCCATCTCATCACGCTGGCCTCGGAGCCCGGTTTGACGGGTGAACGAATTCAACTCGACGCCAGCAATCGCATTCGAAGGATTCAAAGGTCTTACTTCGGCATCACGGATTTGCGTTCTTCGGGTGTTGTAGCCTCCATGATACCCGTATCAGCATTGAGGTCGCTCTCCGGATCGCTTCAATTGGAGCCTGTCGAATTACGCGGGCGCATGTCCGCAAACGGCCTGCCGATTCGCGACATCACAGCGCCGGGAATCGCACTGAATCTGCGCGACAAAGTCCAGATGTTGAACTTCAACAAACTGGTTTTGAAGCAGAAGATTCCACATTTTCTTCCGTGGGGCCAGTCTGCAAGTTCCAACGCGGGCGTATTCCGGGAGCAGGGCGTCGCTGTTCATGGCACAGCTCGATTAATCGGCCCGGTCGTTCTTCGAGAGAATTGCAAGATCGGCGCCGGGGCAGTGCTTCTCGGCCCTGTTGTTGTCGGTCGAAACGCGGAAGTCGGCAGCAAAGCAGTCGTGGCCAACACGATCCTGGATCATGGAACCCAAGTACCCGCGGACGCCGTATTCTGCGACCAGATTGCCGGAGAAAAACTGGAACACGCTTTGAGCGTGGAAAGGATTCCTCAAATTCTGAAATGAATCCGTCCCATGGGGCACCGGACCACTATTCTTCGGACGAGAAAACACCGGCAGGTCCACGAAGTTTAAACGTTCAAATGGCCGTCAAGCGCGGCCTTGACATCGCATTGGCATCCATCGGACTTGCCTTGGTCTCGCCGCTCCTTCTTGTGACGGCCATTTTGATAAAACTCACCTCACGCGGCCCCGTCTTGTTCGGACACATTCGCGAGGGCCTGAACGGCCGTGAATTTCGCTGCTTAAAGTTTCGCACCATGGTTGCAGATGCCCATACAAAGCAACGCGAGCTATACCAGCAAAGCGCTGTCGATGGTCCCCAGTTCAAGGTGGCCAATGATCCGCGGGTGACGTGGTTGGGCGGCTGGCTGCGTAGCACAAACGTGGATGAATTGCCGCAATTGATCAATGTACTTTGCGGGCACATGAGCCTGATCGGCCCGCGCCCATCGCCTTTCCGCGAGAACCAGGTCTGTATTCCATGGCGCAAGGCCCGACTTTCTATACGACCCGGCATCACCGGACTCTGGCAGGTCTGTCGACACGAACGGGATGTCGGTGACTTTCATCAGTGGATTCACTATGACACGTTGTATGTGCGACGATGGTCGTTGTGGCTTGATCTTTCAATCCTCATTGCCACAGTTCTGACACTCGGAGGCCGATTCAGCATTCCGGTCGATTGGCTGATTCGCCATTCTCGACAGAATGGCGATGTATCAAGACCAGATTTCGAATTCGAACTGTCGAATCGCCGTGATTGGCTTGACCTGTGTCTTCCAAGGTACACATCCGACGGGAACAATGGCTTTTCGGTGGAACCCAATCGATCAAATGATGACGGCAGACCGACGAACGGTTCTCAGAATCCAATGAATTCGTATGACCAGATCGGTATCCAGGCCCGGCTTTCCTAGGCTTGTATCCGTCGCACTTCCGGAGCGCACCCGGTGCAATTGAAAATGAAAGAGCATAATTTGCGAACTGGTATCAAGGCAGCAGCGGTTCCATCGCTGATCTGGTCGCTCGCGCTGCTGGGAGGATGCCTGGCTTGGAGTTACTCGTCCACCATTGTCGAGCTTTTCGAATTCTGGCTGCGCAACGAGGACTATTCCGTCGGCATGCTTGTTCCGTTAGTTGCGCTGCATCTCGTTTGGCGAAAGCGACGGGAGCTGGCCGAAATTTCGATCAGCCCGGCTTGGAGCGGCCTGTGCCTGCTCGCCGCAGCTGAAGCAGGCCGCCTGTTCGGAGTTCGCATGGGACTCGAATCGGCCCAAAGATACTCGTTGGTTCTGGCGATTGCGGGGCTGGTCCTACTTGCGACTGGCAAGCGCATGTTCTGGCACTTGCGATGGGTGCTTTTGTTGCTTGTCCTGATGGTACCGCTGCCATTTCGCGTGCACGAGGCCGTCGCACTGCCTCTTCAGAATGCGGCAACAACGATGACAGTATTCGGCCTCGAAACCGCGGGATTCTACGTGGTGCGCGAAGGAAACGTATTGAGAATTAATGACACGACCATCGTGGCCGTGACCGAGGCCTGCAGTGGATTAAGAATGCTCACCGCTTTCGTCATCGTGGCGGCGGTCCTGGCATTTATGGCAAATTGTGCGACATGGCAGCGGGCTGCGCTGGTCATCCTGAGCGTCCCCATCGCCGTCCTTTCGAATGGTCTGCGTGGATTCGCGACAGCCTACTTGATGTGCTATTCCAAGAGCGAATCTTTGACAGAGAACATTCATGATATCGCCGGCTGGGCGATGATGCCGTTGGCCCTACTGCTTTCGCTTGGAGCGCTTCGGCTCATGAAGACACTGGATGCTGCGTCATCAACAGGATCTGTATCCAAGCAAGTTGCGAACAAGATTCCCATCGGCGCATGAAAGTTCGCGCTATCGCGCCCGTTCATCCGTTTGACCTGCACCATCACGGAATCGTATTGCGAAAAGCAACAATCATGCATCGAAACTTCAAACCCAAACTAGATAGGTTCCGGCCCAAGCCGGCCGGAAAGCCGGTGTCTCGCGTCGTTGTAGTCGGTGCGTTGTTCTTTGTTGCAGGCGGGCTGGGGTATCGTCATGCGGCATCGGGAGTCGACCGCGATCACGTCGGGCGGGCTGCCCTAAAGCGACCCATGACTTCGCTATCCAAGAACCTGGCACCGTGGATTGGTCAGGATGTTTCGATTTCGGATGCCGTGCTTTCGATCGCCGGTTACGACGATACCGTTAGTCGGCGTTATGACGATCGACAGTCTGGAAAATCCGTATGGATGTTCATTGGTTATACTGGACGACCGCATACCATGCCCCGGCATCGGTCGATGGTGTGCTACCCCAATACCGGATACACCCACCTGGGAACAATGGATGTGGAATTGAAAACCGGTCGACATTCGGTTGCCGCCAGCCTGCATTCTTTTCTCAAGCCGGGAATTCCTGAGACACGGACGCTCGTTCTGAATTTCTTTGTGCTCGACGGTGCGGTTGTGAAAGACGAAAGCAGCTTTTGGGGCGCGCTGTGGCGCACACCTAATCTGGCAAGCCGAGACTCACACTATGTTGCTCAGGTGGAAATATCCACAATCATCGACACCGATTTATCGCTGGATCAGCGCCGGCTTGTCGGCTTCGCGGAGCGACTGCTGCCCGATGTGCTTCAACTGTTATCCAATGAGGATTGATAAGCAAACACACAGTTCCGATCAATTCAAATTCTCGTCATCGATTACCGGTGGCGTCGTGATGGCGGGTTACATCGGGTTGAGCTTGCGATTGATTTCCGGGTGGTTCCAAAGGACCGCATTCCGCCGGGCGTTCAGCCACCGATTGACGGATATTTCTGGTGATGAACATTGCGGCAAACAGGCCGCCCAGGCCGGAAGCGATATCGGCGACATCCCCCCAGTCCGGCGTTCCGGGGTGGAATAAGTCCTGATGGATATATACGTCGTAAAGCTCCTTGGAGATCACGAGTAGCGCTGCGATATACGCTGCTCGTCGACGTGCCAGCCGCAGCTGCAGCAGGAAAAACAAAAAGCCAATAAAGACAAAGCGAAACGGCCAGTCGAGTGGAATCCCATAAACGTTGGTACTTTTGACCCTCTCACAAAAATGCCGTACCGCTTGTGAGATTTCGATGAGCCAAGACGGCCAGATTCGGGCAAACATGAGGTTGGCGGTTGACATACGGGAATGTTGAACTCGGGCAATATGGTAAGTCAAGCACAAAGTATGCCCGTAGGGTGGTTTGACTCATCGATTCTGAGCAATTGAAGCAAACGGTGACGTAGATGTCACCCACCAAAAAGCAAAGCGGGATTCGTAACGCATGTCCGTCTTACCCCTCGCAAATCTGCCTGTCGTGAATTCAGCCTATTGTGCGTTCTGCAAGTGCAGCGCCGCTGAAGGCCCGTCGTCCGGTTGTCCAGGGCCGATTCAGATCCTGAATACATCGATTTGTCCGCTGACCCAGGCACAATGCGTCAGTGCCATTATGGAGGCGCTGCAGCAGGGTCGTGGCGGCTGGGTCGTGACGCCCAATCTTGACCATGTGCGTCGAAGCGCCACCGACTCGACCTATGCCCATGCCATTCGCGAAGCCGAACTTCGCGTGGCTGACGGCATGCCGTTGATCTGGGCAAGTCGTTTGCAGGGCACCCCGCTTCCCGAGCGTGGCCGGTTCGGACCTCATCTACGCCTGAGTCGAGGCCTCTCCGAGCGAAAGGGAAGCGTCTTTCTGCTGGGCGGAGACCCCGGCACTGCCGAATCATCCGCGAAAGTACTGGCCCAAACCTACCCCGGACTCGCAATAGCCGGGATATGCTGCCCCCCGATGGGATTCGAAAATGATCCGATTCTGTTTGAAGGGATCAAGAAACAAATCGTTGATAGTCGGGCCGACGTTGTTTTTGTCGCGCTTGGCTCACCCAAACAGGAGTATCTGATCCGTCGGCTGCGTAATCTCCTTCCGCGCGCCTGGTGGATCGGTGTCGGCATCACCTTCAGTTTCGTTTGCGGCAACGTGCGTCGCGCCCCGCGATGGATGCAGCGTTGGGGCCTCGAGTGGATTCACCGACTCATACAGGAGCCCCGGCGACTTGCCGCACGATACCTATTTCACGGCATGCCGTTTGGATTGAAGCTGCTCGTTCGTTCAGCGTTTCGGGGGCGCCCAACTGACATCGAGCGGCACTCCGCCTAAGCGCCGATGGCTTGACACCAAGTGAGCAAGCAGAAAAAGATGCCGACAAAGTGCTTGCATCGCTTCACTAAATGACTGCCTTGTAAACGTAAGGATTATGAAAATCGTGCCGGATGCCTTTGACCCAATTCGAACTGACGTTGCAAACGCCGCTCACCCGGTCGTCGCATTGCGACAGACTTTGATCGAGCCAAGGCGCGGCATCATCCCGATTGACTGGCGCGAGCTGAGCGAACACAGGGAGCTTCTCTATTTTCTGGTTTGGCGGGACATCAAGATCCGCTACAAGCAGACCGTCCTGGGCGTGGCCTGGGCCGTACTCCAACCTGTGCTCTCGATGCTCATTTTTTCAGTTATTTTCGGCAGGTTCGCCGGTATTCCCTCAGACGGTTTCCCCTATCCCGTGTTCGTTTTCGCCGGTTTGCTTCCGTGGACGTTTTTCTCAATCAGTGTGACCCAGGCAAGTCAAAGCCTTCTCAATCAGCAGCATCTGCTTACAAAGGTGTACTTGCCACGGCTCTTCATGCCGGCGGCCAGCGTCGGCGGTGCTTTGATTGATTTGTTCATTTCAATCGGCGTGTATGCGCTTCTAATGCTCTACTATCGCTTCTTGCCGGGGTGGGATGTGCTGTGGGTTCCCGCCTCGTGCTGCTCACGATTCTGGCATCGCTTGGGCTGTCATTCCTGCTCGCGGCGTTGATTGTCAGCTACCGCGATTTCAGATACGTCGTTCCCTTCATGATGCAAATCCTGATGTATCTCAGCCCGGTCGTCTATCCCGTCAGCCTGATTCCAGCAAAGTATCATTGGCTGCTGGCACTCAATCCGATGACCGGAATCATCGAGGGCTATCGGTAGTCGATTCTGGGGCGGCCGCTCGACATTCAGACCCTTGTGATTTCGATGTCGAGCACGCTGGTGCTCCTATTAATCGGAGTATATTACTTCGAAGTGTCGAACGACGATTCGCGGATATTGCCTGAATAGTCTTATGTCAAACACGGCCATCAAAGTCGAAAATCTCAGTAAGTCGTACCGACTCCACCATCAAGTGGAACGCTATCCGACATTCAGGGATACCTTGGTGCGCGGCGTGACCTATCCCTGGCGGCGCTTCTGCCAACTTAGCGGCCATTTGGTCGAAGACAGCGACGAGACATTCTGGGCCCTGAATGATGTCTCTTTTGAAGTCAGCACCGGTGAAGTCGTCGGAATCATCGGTCGAAACGGCGCCGGCAAATCGACGCTGCTCAAAATCCTCAGTCGTATTACGGAGCCGACGAGCGGCCGGGCCATCCTCAATGGCAGAATCGCGAGCCTGTTGGAAGTCGGCACCGGATTTCACCCCGAACTAACGGGCCGCGAAAACATTTACTTGAACGGCGCGATACTTGGAATGAAACGCGTCGAAATCGCCAGGCAATTCGATGCAATTGTGGACTTCGCGGAAGTCGAGAAATTTCTGGACACGCCCGTGAAGCACTATTCTTCCGGCATGTATGTTCGGCTGGCCTTCGCCGTCGCAGCCCATCTGGAACCGGAAATATTGATTGTGGATGAAGTATTGGCGGTGGGCGACATCGCTTTCCAAAGGAAATGCCTGGGCAAGATGCAGCAGTTCGCTCACAATTCCGGGCGAACCGTCCTCTTCGTCAGTCACAATCTCGCCTCCCTTCGCGCGCTGTGCACGCGGGGAATCCTGCTTCAACAGGGACGGCTGGTCTTCAGCGACACGATCGACTCCGCAGTTCAGGCCTATCTGAACACGCTGGAGGAGCAGTCCACCGGCGATCTGTCACGTATCACGGCAAGGGGCGGGAAAGGCCGGATTCGGCTCCGGAGCATCACAATTAAGTCGGAGGGTCGAACAAGCAATACTGTTTCTTCAGGAAGTCCGGTGCGATTCGAATTCGCGATGACGGGCAACTTACCGAACCTATCGTGTGGATTTACCATTTACGATCAGTTGGGCCATCCGATAGCAGCGTTTGACAGCCGAAAGCATGGTTGCGACGACCGAACCGACGAGCCCGATGCAACCACCCTGTCCTGCGAACTGGACGAGCTGTTTCTGGTTCCCGGCCGATATCGAATTAACACAGCGGTTTTGGGCGATGGTGAGCTGCAAGACCATGTTGAAGCGGCAGTGTTTATCACCGTCGAATCGGGCATGGTGCGCGGACGCCCGTCGCAGTCGGACGGTGCGTATGGAAAAGTACTGATTCCTCATCGATGGATTGCGGAATCCCCCGAGCCGATAGAAAGCGAATGTCGCTAATTGAACGTCGCCTGACGCGTGTTGAGGCACAGCCCTTTGCGAGTGTAATTCCAGATTGGTTTCAGGCCGATTCGATTAAAGAATAAGCGGAGATAACATTGACCATATCCGATACAGCCCAAATGTTGCCCGAGACGGCGTCGCCGAGCGACGGCATTGCATCAACCGCCCAATGCAGATTATGCAGCAAGCCTTTGCGACACGGCTTTGTGGACCTCGGCATGTCTCCGCCATGCGAAAGTTATTTGACGGCCGAACAACTCAACCACATGGAGCCGTTCTATCCGCTGCGCGTCTACGTTTGCGACGGATGTTTGCTTGTCCAGCTTGAGGAATATGTTCAGCCCGAGGCGATTTTTACCGAATACGCCTATTTTTCCTCGTTTTCGGATAGCTGGTTGCGTCACGCCTCGGATTACGTCGACATGATTACATCGCGGCTGGGCCTGAATGCGCAATCGCGCGTGGTCGAATTGGCCAGCAACGACGGCTACCTCTTGCAGTATTTCATTCCGAAGGGAATTCCAGCGTTGGGTATTGAGCCCGCAGCCAATGTGGCGAAGGCCGCGATTGCCAAGGGCGTTCCGACGCGCGTCGAGTTCTTTGGTGAGAACTCCGCACAAAAAATGCGTTCCGAGGGGATTCACGCAGACTTGATCATTGGCAACAACGTGCTTGCGCAGGTGCCTGACCTGTGCGATTTCACCAAGGGAATGAAGATACTGCTCAAACCCGAAGGGGTCATCACGCTTGAATTCCCGCATCTTGTGAAACTGGTGGACGAGCACCAATTGGACACCATTTACCATGAGCATTTCTCTTACTTCTCGATGCTCAGCGTGACACGCTGTTTCGAAATGCATGGACTGAAGGTTTTTGACGTCGAACACCTGCCGACCCATGGCGGTTCTCTGCGGGTTTACGGAGCCCATGTGGAAGACAGTTCGAAGAGGATCAGCGAAGCGGTGATCAAGCTGACCGATCACGAAATGAATCTGGGGATGAATCAGCTCGATTATTACTCCAGTTTTGAAGCAAAAGCGCGCCGTACAAAGCATCAACTGTTGGATTTCCTGATTCAGGCCAAACGCGAGGGAAAATCGATCGCCGGTTACGGCGCTCCCGGCAAGGGAAACACACTGCTGAATTACTGCGGAATTCGTGCGGACTTTTTGGATTACACGGTCGATCGCAATCCATACAAGCAGGGGCGATTCCTGCCGGGCACGCACATTCCCATCCACCACCCGGACCGCATTCAGGAAACCCGCCCGGACTATGTGCTTATCCTTCCCTGGAACATCAAAAATGAGATCATGAATCAGTTGTCGTTCATCAAATCCTGGGGAGGACGGTTCATTGTGCCGATACCCGAGCCGAAGATAATATAGGAGTCTCGAAGACAGTAACACGAGGGGTATGGGAATCACCCAGTAATCGGTTGAGACAATTCATATGCAATATTCCGACGAAAGTTTAAGAAGCTTGCGCGTCCTTGTGACCGGAGCCAGTGGGTTTCTTGGGGTATCACTCTGCAAACGATTGATCAAGGCAGGCGCAGTGGTTCACGCTGTCACACGCCGGATTCGCCAATCCGACAAGATTCATTGGTGGCAAACTGACTTGGTGGAGTTGGACGCCACTCGAAGACTTCTGAGTGAGGTAAAGCCTGATGTTGTTTTTCATCTAAGTGGCGCAATCACGGGCGCCGAGGAATCGAACTGGTTCCAGAGACATTTCACAGCTTGTTGACGACAACGATTAATCTACTGCAGGCCGTGACCGAACAAGAAATCAAGCGGATGATATACGTCGGATCGTCCGATGAGCCCACCGGAAGCGCGGACGAAATTGTTCCAACATCTCCATACGGCGCCGCCAAATTTGCGGGGTGTGTATTCACGCATGTTCCACTCCCTGTATAGCTCGCCGGTGGTCATGCTTCGCTTATGCATGACTTACGGTCCCCCGACTGCCTGAGCACCGGCTTATTTCTCATACGATTCGTTCTTTCTTGCGCGGGGAGCCGCCAAAACTCGCCAGTGGGCTACGCCAACTCGATTTGGTCTATCTCGATGATGTGATCGATGGGTTTGTGAGAGCGATGGTGCTGCCAAATCTGGAAGGCCAGTGCATTGATTTAGGATCGGGGCAGGCCATATCGGTTCGAGAAGTCGTGGAGTCGATTTCCCGGTTGATGGAGACTTCGATTCAGCCGGCATGGGGCGAAATCGAGGATCGTCCAAGTGACAGCACGACCCGAACCGCTGATATCAGGCGTGCCGAGGACGTTTTGGGATGGAAACCCAAGACGACCCTTGCCGCAGGTTTGAGTCGAACCATCGAGTGGTTTCGCAGTCAGGCCCTGATTTCGTCGATTGCGTTGCTCAGTTGTTGTTGAACGTAAACCCGCTGTAACTTGCACAAGTGATATCTGGACAACCTCCCGAACTGCGAGTATTTCCACTTTGCTGAAGTGTTCGCCGGTCTGCTGCACGTCGACTTTTTATTGACGTTGAGTGCAGAACCGCGCACGTTTGGTGATACGTTTGCAGAAGGATTCGAGAGGTGGCACCGAATGAACTGAAAGACCGGGTCGCACTGATCACTGGTGCATCCGGTGCTATCGGCATGGCATTGGCGAGGCAACTGGCTTCCCTGGGTGCGTCGCTGTGTCTCACCGCGCGTCGCGCCGACGCGCTTGCTGAATCTCTGGCAGAAATCAAGTCGATTCATTCTTCGGTGATCAGCCAGCCGGCGGACCTGTTGCATGATGACAGCATTCATGAATTAAGCAGGTGCATTCGCGAGCAGTTTGGCAGGCTGGACATTTTGATTCACTGTGCCGGATATCTGTCGCTGGGATCAGTGGAAGATGCATCGGTTGAGGAGTTTGACCGCCATTTTCGTGTCAACGTCAGGGCGCCATACCTGGTGACACAATTGATGCTGCCTCTGTTGAAAATTAGCAAAGGGCACATCGTCTTCATCGACTCCAGCGTCGTGCTGCACCCACGGGAAAATGTCAGTCAATATGCGGCAACGAAACAGGCGCTGCGGATGGTGGCGGATGTGCTTCGTCACGAGGTCAACCGTCATGGCATACGCGTGACAAATGTACTTCCCGGACGAACCGCCAGCCGAATGCAAGAGTCGCTATGCAAGTCGGAAGGCCGGGCCTACTCTCCCGAAAAGCTATCGCAACCAAAGGACGTGGCCGATGCGGTTGTTACGACGATTGTCATGCCGCGAACAACGGAAGTGACCGAGTTGTCAATTCGTCCGATGATAAAGAGCTGACTCACCGATTTTTTTCTTGTCTCGGTGCTCGATATTTGAGATTCTGACCACATTTGATTGAGTCAAGCACCTCCCGCCCCCAAACAATGTTTGTCCGCAGTCTGGTCTGACTTATTGCCCGGAGAATCGAGATGAAAGGTGTGTTGTTCTGCGGCGGATTCGGCACGCGGATTCGCGAATACTCGGAAGAAGTTCCGAAACCGATGGTCCCGATCGGTAATCGGCCGATTCTGTGGCATGTCATGAAGTACTATGCGCACTACGGCCACACCGACTTCATTCTGTGTCTCGGGCATCAGGCGCAGGCCGTCAAACAGTACTTCCTGAATTACGACGAGTGTCTGACCAATGACTTCACAATTTCAGGTGGCGGGCGAAACGTATCCCTGGCCCGGCGCGACATCGATAGTTGGACGATTACATTCGTGGATACCGGCGTAAATTCCAACATTGGCCAGCGCCTTCGCGCCGTCCGTGAGTACCTGCGCGGCGAGCAAATGTTCCTGGCAAATTACAGCGATGGGCTGACCGACTTTCACCTGCCGGACTTGGTGAGTCGTGTTGAAACTGAAAAGCCGGTGGCCGCTTTCCTTTGCGTTCGGCCAACCATCAGTTGCCATTTTGTGGAAGCGTCGGACGATGGAACGGTGCATGCCCTGCGTACCTGCAAGCAGGCCGATCTCTGGATAAATGGAGGCTATTTTGTGTTTCGCCAGGAGATTTTCGACCACCTCCATGAAGGCGAGGAATTGGTTGTTGAACCATTCAACCGCCTTATTCAGAAGCAGCAGTTGCTTTCCCATCGCTATCAAGGCTTCTTTCAAACGATGGACACATTCAAGGAGCGCGAGCAACTGGAGCGACTTGTGGCGCAAGGAAACGGCCAGGCATCGTGGATGGTCTGGAAAAACGAGCCTGATAAAAATGGAGCGGCGGCTCAGACGTCGCGATAAATCATGCACAGGCTGAAACTGTCTAAACGGGACGATGCGCCACTGACTATCCTGTGCATCGGGGCACACAGTGATGATATCGAGATCGGATGCGGCGCAACGGTGCTCAGGTTGTTGCACGAACATCCCGCCGCGCAGTGTCACTGGATCGTTTTGAGCGCCAGCGGCAGCGAGGAACGTGCCGAGGAGGCGAGATCCAGCGCTCGTGCATTTCTGGGGTCCCATGCCGCGTCGATCGAAGTGAAGAGCTTCCGCGACGCCTATTTTCCCTTTCACGGTGAAGAACTCAAGAACGACTTCGAAGAATTCAAGAGACGATTGCAGCCCGATATCGTATTGACCCATTACAAGGGAGACCTGCATCAGGATCACAAGATCGTTGCGGACCTGACGTGGAATACCTATCGAAATCACATGATTCTGGAATACGAAATACCGAAATACGATGGGGGCCTCGGATCGCCCAACTTTTTCGTCCCCGTGGATGAATCGCTTGTCGAGGCCAAAATCGAACGCTTGATGACACATTTTGGATCACAGCGATCACGTCAATGGTTCACACCCGAGACGTTTCGCGGACTCATGCGAATCCGGGGACTCGAATGTAATTCACCGAGTGGATTTGCCGAGGCGTATTACTGTCGCAAATGCATCATATAGTCACCGGCAATCATGCGGGCCCGAACAGGTATCGTGCCGACGGTGAACTCTGAGACGACGAACCATGTGAGATTCCACACACCCATGAAGTTCAATCAAGGCAATTCTGTATCGAAACCGGAAGCGCTTGGGTGCGGTGATGCGCCTGCCGACATCACGGCATCGGACGGCAAGTTGAACACTTGCGGTTCCCTTGCGGGCCTGTCCGAATCATCGATCGTTGCTGGCCGTCAACTTAATTGTCCAAGCTGCCTTGGCGATGGGCTCGAGGTGTTTTACGAAGCTCGGCGGATTCCGGTACAGGTATGCGTCACGATGGGTAGCCGTCAGGAAGCACTCGATCATCCGTGTCGCGATCTGGCTCTTGGATACTGCCGCGCCTGCGGATTCATCACCAATGTCTTGTTCGAGGAAGGAATCGTCTGCAAGGGCGGCCTCTACGAAGACCAGCAAACGTTCTCACCCTTCTTCCGCAATTTTCAGATCGACGTGACCCGCCAGTTAGTGGAGCGTTACGGAATTCGCGACAAGGACGTTGTGGAAATAGGTTGCGGCAAGGGTGATTTCTTACACGAGCTTTGCAAAGCGGGTGATAATCGCGGCTTGGGCATCGATCCGCTCTCAGGAACCAATGAGAATACAAACAACAGTCGCATGGTTCGGTTTGTGGCCGATTACTTCGGTCCCGATCACGCCAAGGAGCCGTGCGACCTGCTGAGTTGCCGTCATACGCTCGAACACATAAGGCCGGTCAGCGATTTTTTGACCCTGGTTCGAAGCACGATTGGCGATCGGCCCGACACGCTTGTTTACTTCGAGGTTCCGGACACCATGCGTGTCATGCGGGAACGGGCGTTTTGGGATATTTACTATGACCATTGTTCCTACTTCACATCGGGATCTTTCGCCCGATTGTTCCGTTCGAGGGGATTCGACGTCATCAACCTTGCTCGTAGATTTGGTGAACAGTATTTGCTCCTCTTTGCGCGACCGACTCGCCAACCGACATCAGCGGTGCTGCCTCAGGAATCTGATTTTGAGGAGATGACGCTCGAGGTGGCAGCCTTTGGGAACGCCGTAAGTCAACGCGTCGCATATTGGCGAAATCTCCTTCTCGATGCACACCGGCAAGGACGACGCATCGCCATTTGGGGTTCCGGTTCCAAGTGCGTCGGGTTTCTCAGCACTGTTGGCATGGCAGATGTGATCGATCGGGTTATCGACGTCAACCCGCGCCGACATGGGCGATTCCTTCCGGGTCTTGGCTGCCCAATTTCAGCGCCGGAGGAGTTAATTGGCGCACCTCCGGATGTCGTGATAGTGATGAACCCCGTATATCAAGTTGAAATCCGCGAACGGCTCGCACAAATGGGGGTCACACCGGAAATTCTGACGATTTGACAAAAGTGTCCGGCCATCAGCGTGATGTGCAGGCAAAGGTCACTGCCCAAATGCGTTTTCAGCCCAATTAAGGAAAAAGAAGTTGACCCGCATGTCAGCAAGTAAGCAACCACTCCTGAATCCAGGCGCTGCGAGTCCAGGAAGCGCATCGATCCCAATTCGATCACCCAAGATCGGAATTTGGGGAACCTTTGGCGGTGCCAACCAAGGCGATGAATTGGTCGTGACCACGCTGATTGCGAATATTCGAGCCCGAATTCCAAGTGCCGACATCTTCGGCGTCTGCCAGAATCCGGAAGACACGTTGCAACGCCACGGAATTCGTGCACTTCCGATCAACGCTTCAGCGATCGGGGGACACCCGGAAAAACCATGGGATCCTGAAGCGGTTGAAAAAGGTCGACTTAAGAATGCTCAAACATATGGCACGTCTCGGATTCGGGAGTATTTCAAACGATTTCCTCTGTTGGTAACAATGGTCAAGGGTTTGCGCCGAAAACGCGAACACTGGGCCTCCATCTTCCGCGAGATCGCTTCAATCCGACACAGTTACCGGGATTTGAAGGGTACCGATGTATTAATTGTGGCCGGATCGGGCCCGCTGATCGACAATTGGGGTGGCGCATGGGCGCAGCCTTACACTTTCTACAAGTGGGCCACGTTAGCAAGTCTAACCGGAACGCAATTCATTTGTTTATCCGCCGGCGCCGGTCCGATCGATCGCTGGCTCAGTCGCGCTTTCTTGAAGCGGGGACTTCAGAAAACCTCTTATCGTTCCTTTCGAGATCAAAGCTCGGCCAAACTAATCGCCAGCTTGGGTGTCAAAGGTGAACACCCCGTTCATCCGGACATGGGGTTTGGCCTCGATGTTGGTCCGCTCATTCGCCCCTGGCGTCCTCCATTCGCCGAGCAGTGTCGCGCCATTGTAGGTTTGGGAGTCATGGCTTGGCTGGACCCTCGGTACATGCCGCAAAGTGATCCGCGAGGATTCGCGGCTTATATACGAAAAATGGCGGGATTTGCCGCCTGGCTGCTGCGTAACAATTATGGAATTGTCGCTGTGCACTCGGATATTCGGTTCGATCCCCAGGCATTTGCGGATGTCCGTGATTTGCTGCGACGTGAACACAACATCGATTATGAAAACCAGTTGTTCGATCGACCGACCGAGGGGCTTTCCGCGTTGACAAGCCGAGTTTCGGCATGTGATTTTGTCGTCGCAACTCGGTTTCATGGTGTGATCCTGCCCTGGTTGCTCAACAAACCGGTTGTTGGAATAGCCTACAATCAAAAAACTGTCGACTTGATGAATTCGATGGGACAAGGGGCATTTTGCGTTGATTATGTTCGTTTCGAAGTCGAAGATCTCGCGGATCGATTTCGCGCAATGGAGTCCGATCGCGATGCAATTCAGACAGAATTGACTGAGCGGGTGGCCGAGCGACGCATCCAACTGTCCGACCAATATGACCATATTCTCAGACCATTCGCCGGCAAATCGACATCTAGAATCAGCGGCGAATTAGACAAATCTGCCGATGGAGGCCTGCCGAAGAACCGGGTGCATTTTGAATGTGATCGAACTGCGGGTTAGTCGATACCTTTTCTTTTGGAACATGTAAGAGGATTGCAGCATGTCTGAAAGCGCACACGCGATTCCAAAAATCAGTGTCGGCATGCCTGTCTACAATGGCGAGCGATTCCTGCGCCAGGCAATTGATTCCATCCTGGGGCAGACTTTTTCGGACTTTGAACTCATCATTTCTGACAATGCATCAACCGATTCCACACCTGAGATTTGCCGCGAGTACGCAGCTCGAGACTCCCGCATACGATTTGTGGCGCATGCGGTTAACAAGGGCGCGGCATGGAATCACGCTCAAGTGGTCGACATGGCGCGTGCGGAATACTTTACATGGGCTCACGCCGACGACTTTCGAGCGCCGCGAAATCTTGAATGTTGTGTCGCTGAATTGGACCTCGCGCCAACTTCAGTCGTATTGGCACTGACACGGGGCGTCATCATCGACGAACAGGAAAAGCAAACGAACATGCTTATTCCAAGCATGGACCTTCGCGAGGCTCAACCGGCTAGGCGATTGAAAGTTGCCTTTCGCAACGCTGTTTGGTGCAATGTGATTTTTGGCTTGGTTCGGACCTCCGTGCTGCGATCCTGCCGGCCGTTGGCCGGGTATTCGCGAGCTGATCTCGTCTTGATTTATGAATTGGCACTACGGGGCCAATTCCGGGAAATACCGGAAAACCTGTTCTACCGCCGTTGGCATCCTCCCTGGACCGAAGAGTATGCGGCCGCCTACATGGACCCCCGAAATACTAAAATGCCGAATTCAATAGAGTGGCAGGTGTCGGTCGATGCGCTGCGAGCGATTCGGGCAGTTAAGTTGCCCTGGTCCGAAGCGATTCATTGTCGCGCCGTACTGCTTCGCGAACGGATTCCCTACAATTGGCGCGAAGCCAGTCACCTGCTCAAGTGTTTAGCACGGGCATGGTGGCACCGAGTACGCGGGAGATTGCCGGGCAACGCAAGGGCAAATAATCCTTAGAGCAATCAAAAATCCAGATGCGGCCCTTGGATCGCATTCGCGAATTGTCAAGGACCATCGTTCTAGGCAAGACCTTGCTCATCATTCGAAGCGTATGGAAATGAAGGCGGAATCATGACTGCCGTTAGCGTTTTGATGCCCGTTTACAATTGCGAACGGTATGTGGCCGCGGCGATAGAGAGCGTCCTCGCACAAACCTATTCCGATTTTGAGTTTGTCATCGTCAACGATGGTTCCACGGACAAATCGCTCGAAATAATCCAAGGCTATGCAGAGCCGCGATCGGCGTATTCGGCTCATCAGCAGACCCAACACGGGAATCGTAGGAGCCCTGAATGATGGTCTTGCCATCAGCCGTGGTACGTTCATTGCACGAATGGACTCCGACGACATTTCCTTACCGAACAGATTCGCGCAACAAGAAACGTTCCTTCGCCTTCATCCGGAACATGTCCTTGTTGGTTCGCGCGTCCTGATTGTAGACCCCGATGGCGACATCCTGCGAGAGATGGGCGACGCATTTTCACATGAAGAAATTGAAACAGGACTTCTCGCGCGCCAAGGGCAATTGGTATATCACCCGAGCGTCATGTTTCGCGCGGACGCCGTGCAGAGCGTTGGAGGTTATCGAAGCGAATTTCCGCATGTTGAGGATTTGGATCTGTTTCTGAGATTGTCGGAAATTGGCAAGCTGGCCAATATTCGCGAACCTCTGCTGATGTATCGAGAACACTTTTCGAAAGTGGGATTCGTCTTCAAGAAGCAACAGGAAGTTGCAATCACCGCTGCACTAGAACAGGCATATCAGCGACGACATCTGACTGCGACGCCACCCGATCCCGCCAGGAGTGACGATCATTTTCTGTCGATCAGCGATACATGCCGCAAGTGGGCTTGGTGGGCACTGGCGGCGGGCAAAACCAAAACAGCCAGAAAGCATGCCCTTGCCGCAATTTGGCGAACCCCCTTTTCTCCTGCGACCTGGCGACTTTTTGCATGCACGATTCGAGGGTATTGACGGGGCGAATTCGTGAAATCTCGAGCCATGGGCTTCATGCGACTTGCCGATTTTCGATTCAGCCCAGGCAGTTGTTGCCACGGTCTTGAGTCTCGTGGAGGAAGCTTGAAATTGCAAGGAGCGAATCTTGATAACGAGGATGTCACCTCCAAGCCGGGCGCGAAAACCGATCATGTTCTTGTAAACGGCGCGCCGAAGCCCCTGCTGATCGCCTACGGATGGCCGCGCGAGCATTATCCAAACGGCGTCATTTCCTATACGGCTGAGATTGCCTCCGGCATGCAGAGAATCGGAGCAAAGCCCGCAGTAGCTGCATTCCATGTTGCAACGGGCGCAAGCGATGCATTTGTCTCCGAGATTCAACCTTCGTACAAACGTTACAGCCGATTGCCACGCATTGCGTTCGGAATTCTTTCCCGAATCTTCCCGCGCTGGACAGCAGCGCGATCAAGGGGCGATTCGCTACTCAATACAATTCGACATTTGGCAGACAACCAGCAAATAGAGATTTGTGAAATCGAAGAGGCATTCGGGACGCCCGCCATTCTGGTTCCACGAAGTTCCGTGCCAATCGTGGTCCGGCTGCATGGCCCGTGGTTTCTAAACGGAGTAGCCGTGGGTGTTGAACAGAATGGAGAGTTTTGGAAGCGCGTCAAGGACGAGGGCGCGGCGATCGCAGCAGCCCATGGTGTCACCGCCCCGTCGCAATCCGTCCTGGACGACGTTCGAGCCTTTTACAGCCTTTCACTTGATGATGCCGAAGTGATTCCCAATCCAGTCAGTCCGGTCGATGACGAAGACAAGTGGAATTTGCGCCATTGTGACAGGGATCGGGTCCTTTTTGTGGGTCGTTTTGACCGACATAAAGGAGGCGATGTTATGATCGACGCAATGGCCGGAATTAAGCCACATCGGCCGAATTGCCGACTCGACTTTGCCGGTCCGGACCCCGGATTGGTCGATCCCAAGGGCAATCGGACTCAACTTGGCGAATATATCTCCAATCGGCTGGGCGACGTGCTCAATAACGAATGTGTTAACCAGTTGGGAATGCAGCCCGCCGACCGACTGAGAACTTTGCGGCGCTCGGCCAGTGTTACAGTAGTGTGTTCGCGTTATGAGAATTTTCCGATGGCGGCGTTGGAGGCCATGGCACTCGGCTGCCCTGTTGTCGGGACCAACGTCGGCGGTATTCCAGAGATCATTCAACACGAACGTAATGGCTTACTTTGCAGACCCGATGACCCGCAGGACCTGTGCGAGAAAATTCTGACGCTGCTTGAAAACCCACAACTTGCCGAACGGCTTGGACATCAAGCGGCATTGGACGTCCAAGATCGATATCATCCCGACGTCATTGCACAAAAGACGCTTGATTACTATGACCGCGTGCTCATGCGCATCCAGGGGCGAAGCCGGCCACAGGGGGACCACAGTCGATGACGATCATGGTCCCGATCGCGCTATTTAGTTGGCCAATCGTGGCGCTTTTTCTCTTTGCGTATTTTCCCGCCAGGCGGGCAGTTTGCCTGTCTTATCTATTGGCATGGATGTTCCTGCCCACTATCGGATATGACATTCCCGGATTGCCCGATTACACCAAGGCGACAGCAGCTTCGATTAGCGTCTTGCTGGCGACGATGGTTTTCCATAGCGGACGATTGACAGCGCTTCGATTCTCTCCGCTCGATCTTTCCATGATCATCTGGTGCGCCTGCCCGTTTGCATCTTCGATGACCAACGGGCTGGGACCTTACGACGGACTCTCTGCTGTGGTGGAGAACATTATTATTTGGGGGCTTCCGTACCTGATCGGACGGATCTATCTCAAGGGACTGGAGGATCTTCGCGAACTGGCGGTGCTCTTCTTTGCCTGCGGCTTAATCTATGTCCCCCTTTGCGTGTTCGAAATGCGCATGAGTCCCCAACTAAATCAGTGGATATATGGATTCGGGGGAACGGGCATCGCATATAAAGAACTCGGAAGCTGGGGTTCTCGACCCTACGTCTTTATGGCAAATGGTCTCACTCTCGGCATGTTCATGACCGTCGCATCGTTGTGCGGCTTTTGGCTGTGGATCACAGGCAGTGTGAAGAAAATTCGCGGATATTCTGCGGGAAAGTTGGTGACGATACTCATTCTGACTTCGTTGTTTTGCAAGAACATGGGTGCGTCGAGCTTGATGCTCGCCGGAATACTGTCTCTGGCATATACCAAATATCGTCGATCATCAATGGCGGTATGGCTGCTCATTGCCGCAGCCCCCATGTACATGCTCTTGCGGGGTGGCGCAGGATGGAGCGGAGAGTCCATCGCTGAGATCGCCGGATCGATCTATGAGCGGCGTGGCGGATCGTTCCAAACCCGACTCGAAAACGAAGATCGGCTGGTGGAAAAGGCGATGGTAAAGCCGTACTTCGGTTGGGGACGCTGGGGTCGTTCGCGGGTGTTCAACGACGAGGGTGTTGACATCACGTTGACCGATGGGCTATGGGTGATCGCCCTGGGCACAAGTGGCCTGGTCGGACTCGTTTCCTTCACCGCCGCGCTCCTGCTTCCCGCCATCGGATTCACACGACGATATTCGGCCAAGGCTTGGCTGCATCCGTCCATCGCGCCTGGCGGGGCACTGGCAGTTCTCGTAACACTGTATGCAATCGATTGTCTGTTTAACGCGATGCTGAACCCTACTTACTTGTTGGCTCTTGGAGGCCTTGTAACAGTTGTGGAACGCAGAGCGCAAGTGGCCGTTGGTCCCGCTCGCGCGCGAACGCCCCGCATGCAAAGCAGGCCCAAGCAATTCGATGTGCACGCCTACCCGAGTGAAAGCAATTTCGTTTCGGACGGTAGATGGGATTTGCAGGACATGAAGTCGACGGTCAACAAATCGCGCTGAACTCGGGTTATCCGGTGGTAGAATCTACAAGCGAGTTGTAAGCGCCCACGCATACGAAATGCACCAAAAGCCGGGCAGTCAAATTCACTCAATCGGAAATCGGCACGTACGATCAATGAAAGACTATCATGTATCGAACGCCTTTGCTAATTGCGAGTTCGTTGTTGCTCATCGTGCCGAAACTGATGCTGGTTGCGTACTTGAATGCTGCCTTGTGGGCTGATTTCGGAGTGTGGGATGTTTGCCTCATTGTCGCACAAGATTTGCTATTCGCGACAATTGTGTTTTGTTTGTTGTTCTGGACCATGAAAAACCCCACGCGGATGCGCGTAGCAGCCTGCTTCCTGATTACATCCATTACGCTCCTAGTGCTATTCATTGATGCCCGTGTGCGACAGCTATGGCTCAAGCCGCTGGACTTTTCATTAATCGGTTATTACTGGAGCAATGCCGGCGACTTGACCTCGGGAATTAGTGCATTCCTTAAATACAACGCCGGATTTGGTGTAACTTTTCGCAAGTGGTTGTTCTTTGCTTTGTCGATTCATGCGTGTTTGTGGGTCGCAACTGCATGGGTGCTGGGCAGAAAGGCAAATCGGACAAAAAGTATTGCCGGGATACCGCGCGATCTTCGTTTGACACTTGGCGGCGGGGCGATGGCCATGGCGGCATTCATCATAATGGCGCTCATTGGCTCAGCCTTACCTTTACTCCGCGGAAAAAAACATATTGGTTGGTTTTCTCATCCCGTCCAAGGCAAAAGGACATGAGGGTACGCTTTCTGCTGTAAGCGAATTGGCCGATGCGTGTGATCAAAAGCTGCGGCCGTCATTTGACTTATATGGTGACGTGCCATCGAAATTCTCCGGCAGACTCAAGCCGTTTCGAAACGTCATTATTGTGATCATGGAGTCCGTCCGCTGGAAGGGACTGGGACCGGATGCTTCCGCGATAAATGCAAGAGCGCCAACAATTGGCAAGCTCGCCACCGAAGGGACACTCGCGCGTTGTTACGTCAGTATTCCCCATTCCTCAAAAGCCGAATTTGCCATCTTGACGGGTCGGAACGCTCTCGCCGGAATTGAAATAAGAGAGTCCATGAAGGATCGCTTTCCGTCGGTGATGTGGTCGCTTCAAGAACGACGCTCCGCCAGGACCTTTTGCTTCAGCGTGCAAAATCTACTCTTTGAAAACACAATCGGCATGCTTCGCGCATGTGGAATCCAAACGTGCATCGGACCCCAAGAATTGTTGAGCCGTTCCAATACTCGATCCGACCCAACATCAAGTTTTGGTGAATCGGACGAATTACTCTTAAATGGGCCCCGGCGTCTGCTCGCTGATTGCAACGATCCGTTTGCTGCCGTCTATATGACACTATCCGCGCACTACCCTTACGAATACCCTTCAAAGTACCCGAAAGACGACCACTCAATCGAAAGTTACTGGAAATCGATCGCCTATCTGGACTCGATACTTGGAAAACTTTTTGCCGAGCTTAAAGGAGGCGGATTGCTCGAGGATACGCTCCTGGTCCTCGTGGGTGACCATGGCGAGTCATTTGGAGAGCATGGCACATACATTCACAATAACTCCATGTACGAAGAGGAAATTTCGGTGCCGCTCGTGTTTTGGTCCGCCGACGGCAGGCTGAAGAATAGTGAGGTGCAGACGGCCCGTCAGATCGACATCGCACCTTCCATTGCAGACTTGATGAGTATTGATGATAAAGACTACCTGGTTCAGGGGCGAAGTATCTTTCGCAAGTGCCCCGAAGAACCAATCTATGTCAGCAGTTTCTTTGAGGGTGTATCCATGGCGGTCATCGCCGGCCGACATAAAACCATATGGTTTCCAGACAACAACCGCGTGTTGAAGTATGACCTTTTTCTGGATCCGCATGAGCAAGAATCGATGGATCTTTCGGAATCCGAGCATCGGGCAACGATTCAAAGACTGCGGGCCTTTGACGCATACCAACGTCGAATTTTCGATTGAATTCGTCTTCAAAAGTGGCCTCGAGTTTCCAACCATTCTTAACAAGATACTTTGCGATATGCGTGTGAAACTCCTCGTCGTTATTTTGAATTACAAGATCACCGATCTAACGGTGCAATGCCTTCGCGCGCTGGAGCCCGAAGTCAGAATGCTTGGTAACGTTCGCGTGGCGGTTTGCGAAAATGGCACCGGCCCTGTTGCGGTTCAACAACTGAGTGAAGCAATCGAATCCGAGGGCTGGCACGAATGGGCATACCTTCGCAGCGTGTTTCCAAATCGCGGATTCACCGGCGGCAACAACGTCATCATTCGCGAAGCGATGAAATGGCCTGAGCCGCCGGAATACTACCTATTGCTTAATGCCGATGCCTTTGTCAAACCGCAGGCACTCAATGCACTCATTCGGTTTATGGACGATCATCCCCAGGCCGGTGTCGCCGGCTCCCGAATTGAAAACATGGACGGAAGCTGGCAATGTTCACCCTTTCGGGATTTCAATTTCGTAAACGAATTCGATCGCGGCTTCAAGTTGGGAGTCGTTTCGAGTTTGCTCTCGCGCTGGGCGTAATCCCAACGAAAACTGCGAATGTTCCGACAAAGGCTGAATGGGTGTCCGGCGCCAGCCTGGTCATTCGTCAACAGGTGATTGAACAGATTGGTCCGCTCGACGAGGACTTATATACTTACTTTGACGATCCGGACTATTGCCTGAACGTCCGGCGGGCGGGTTGGGAGGTCTGGTATGTGCCGGCCAGCCAGGTCAGTCATTTGGGAGGCCAATCCACCGGAATCGATCAAATGGAGGCCCGGCCCAATCGCCGACCGCCTTATTGGCACCTCGCCCGGCGGCGATATTTTCTCAAAAACCACGGTCCGGTTCGCACCCTGCTGGCGGACGCCGCATTCTTGGCCGGATTTGCGATATGGAGGCTGCGACGCCGCATTCAGCGCAAGCCGGATACCGATCCGCCACACATGCTCTGGGACGCATTCCGCTATAGCGTATTCTGCACAGGTTTCAAAGTGAATCCGGTCCCAAATCCTGCCGTAGTAGAGCTTGGGGCCGCCGACGCGGCCCTATCGGCTGAAAATGCCCCTCTCTCGAATTGAGCGAAACAATGGCGACACCCACCCCCGAAAACACACCCGTATTCGTCCTGTGTGGCGGCTTGGGAACCCGGCTGAAGGAACATACGGACTTCATTCCGAAGCCCATGGTGCCGATCGGCGACCGCCCGATCGTATGGCACATTCTTCGCAAGTACGCTCGACACGGATTCAGGCGGTTCATTCTCTGTCTGGGCTACAAGAGCGAAGTCATCAAGTCCTACTTCCTGAATTATGCGTCGATGAACAGCGACTTCACTGTTGCACTCAAGACCAATGAAGTGACGGTTCACTCAATTGATCATGAACAGGATTGGGATGTCACGCTTGCCTACACAGGCGAGGCCACGATGACAGGCGCTCGTGTTGCCCGCGCCGCCGCCAGGTATCTTGGTAATGCCGAGCATTTTGCGGTCACCTATGGCGATGGTCTGACCAGCGCGGACCTCGCCGAAGAATTGCGGTTTCATGTCGCACAGGGAAGAATCGGCACTGTGCTGGGTGCCAATCCTCCGTCGCGATTCGGCGAGCTTCGGGTGGAAGACGATAGAGTTTCGTCGTTTTCGGAAAAGCCCGAATTTGCCGACAAGTGGATTAACGGGGGGTATTTTTCTTCAATCGGCAGGTGCTCCGCTATCTCGACACGAAGGAATCATGCGTGTTGGGCGAGATCCGCTTTGCCGACTTGCGGAGGATCACCAGCTTAGCATCTTCCGCCATGGCGGATTCTGGGCCTGCATGGATACGCAGCGAGATCGTGAGTTCTTGGAAAAGTTGTGGAATGAAAAGGACTGCCCGTGGGTGACGCCTTAGCAAGATGTTTTCGCTGCGGCATTAGGACTATCATTGGAGGCAAGAATGAAAGTTTTCGTCACTGGACATCGCGGTTTCATCGGCGTTCATCTCGTCGAATTGCTTAAACAGGCCGGCCATCAGGTCACAGGCTGCGACCTTCGACTCTTCGAAGGTTGCGAGTGGGAGCCTATGCCGATCTGTGATCGTGAATTGGTCAAGGATGTTCGAGAATTGGCGCTTGAAGATGTCGACGGCCACGACTGTGTCATGCATCTGGCGGCCATCTCGAACGATCCCATGGGGGACCTCGACCCGGACATCACCTTTGGAATCAATCGAGACGCATCAATTAAGCTCGCTCAATTGGCCAAGCAAGCCGGCGTCGGGCGCTATTTGTTTTCGGGTAGCTGCTCGGTCTATGGCGCGGGTGAAAAGCTGGACTTGGCTGAAGATGACACCTTGAATCCTCTTACTGCATACGCCAAATCAAAAATCGAAACGGAAACGGCCGTTTCCGAATTGGCGGACGCCGGCTTCACACCGGTGTACCTGCGAAACGCCACCGCGTACGGCCACTCGCCCATGTTGCGGATTGACCTGGTTGTTAACAATCTGCTGGCTTGTGCCCTCGCCACCGGGGAAATTCGAATTATGAGCGACGGAACGCCCTGGCGGCCGCTCGTACATTGCCGCGACATTGCCCGGGCCTTCATCGCATTCATGAACGCCCCCCGCGAAAAGGTCTCGAATATGGCCATCAACGTCGGCGGAAACAGTGAGAATTATCGGGTGCGCGACGTTGCGGACCAGGTGAAGCGTTTAATGCCGAACGCCAGCATCACGTTCACCGGCGAAGTCGGCGCGGACCCGCGGAATTATCGAGTCAATTTCGATCTGCTTGGCCGAGTTTTGCCGGATTTTCGATTGCAATACAATCTTGAATCCGGAATGGACGAACTTCATCGGAAAATGGTCGACCACGGATTCAAATTGGCCGACTTTCAAGGTGACAGGTATGTTCGTTTGCGGACGCTGCGACATCGAATGAATCTGTTGAATCAACAGGCAGAGCAGGTGTCGTGATTCCGCCACCGACCACGCGAGAACAAACATGATTTTCACGGAAACACCGCTAGCCGGCGCATTTGTCATTGGGCTCGAGAAGCACGGCGACGACCGCGGCTTTTTCGCCCGGGCATTCTGTGAACGCGAATTTGAACAGCACGGACTGGTAACCAGTTTCGCTCAAGTCAACAACTCCCTCAGCGGCCAAAAGGGCACGCTCCGGGGCATGCATTATCAGCTTGCCCCCAAGGCCCGAAACAAAGGTGGTCCGATGCATCCGCGGCGCGTTACATGATGTGATTTTGGATTTGCGCCCGAAATCGGCAACATTTGGAAAGAGCTTCGGAATTGATCTCTCCGCTGAGAATCGTCTGATGCTATATATTCCAAAGGGATTCGCTCACGGGTTTATCACGCTGACCGACAATGTGGAGGCCTTCTATTTTGTAGATGAATTCTACGCACCTGAAATGGAGCGGATCGTTCGCTGGAATGATCCGCGATTCGAAATCGCGTGGCCGGCGGTCCCGACTTCGCAGTCAGACAAAGATCGCGATGCACGCGATTTTGACCCGGCCTGGCATTTGAGTACACCAAACGGTGAACGCACATGAAAATCCTCTTCACCGGCGCGAGCTCATTTACTGGGTGCTGGTTCGTGAGGGAACTTGCCGCAGCCGGACACGAGGTTGTCGCCACTTTTCAACGAAAACTCGAAGATTACTCGGAGCCCCTTCGGCGAGAACGCGTGATGTGGGCTTCGCAAGTCAGTCGACCGGTGTTCAACTGCTCTTTCGGAGATGATCGTTTTCTTGAGACGATTCGACAGGGCGGACCTTGGGACATTCTGTGCCATCACGCCGCCAACGTTACGGACTATAAGAGTCCCGACTTCAACGTAAACGTCGCAATAGCAGCCAATTCTCTGAATCTGACCGCCGTATTAAGGGACTTGACCGAGTCCGGTTGTCGCGGAGTCGTATTAACCGGCTCTTTTTTCGAAAATGATGAGGGAGCCGGTTCGCAAGACTTGCCGGCCGTTTCGCCATATGGCCTCTCAAAAGGGTTGACCGCTCAGATTTTCCGATACTACACATCAATCATGGGCCTGCACTTCGCAAAGTTTGTCATTCCCAATCCATTCGGTCCGCACGAAGAACCTCGATTTACAACGTATCTCATACGCAACTGGAAAGAGGGCAAGAACCTTGTCGTCAGCACACCTGCCTATGTTCGGGACAACATCCATGTCACGCTGCTGGCAAAGGCATACACGGCGTTCGTCGCGACAAGGCCCTTGGGCGGCGCTTCCAAGCTCAACCCGAGCGGCTATGTTGAATCGCAAGGTGCATTTGCACATCGATTCGCGTCGGAGATGCGGCCGCGACTCGGCTGCGAGTGTCCATTGACTCTAAAGACGCAAACCGAGTTCTCGGAGCCGCGTGTACGACTTAACACCGATGTTTTGGATGTTTCGGCGCTCGGCTGGAATGAATGCCTTGCCTGGGACCAAATCGCCGAGTTTTACGGTAATAAGATTGGAACATGATTCAGTTTGCCGACAATTCGAAAGACGCCGCAAAATCGCCGACGGGTAAGACCCGCCAATTTGATGTTGTCATTGTTGGTGGTGGCGTAGTGGGGATGGCAACTGCGATGGCCATTACCGCTAACTACCGCGGTTCGGTGGCGGTCATCGAAGCCGAAAGCCACTTGGCCGCCCATCAAACGGGCAACAACAGCGGCGTGATTCATTCGGGATTATATTACAAACCCGGTTCGCTCAAAGCGCGCCTTTGCGCCGAAGGCCGCGAAGCATTGTATCGATTTGCCGCGGAAAACGGTGTCGCTCACGAACGCTGCGGCAAGATCGTGGTGGCAATCGATGAAGCCGAGCTTCCGGCACTGACCGAGTTGGAACGCAGAGGAACCGCTAACGGCATTCAAGGACTACGCCGATTGTCCATCGCGGAACTGCGTGAACACGAACCCCCGTCGCCGGTGTGGCGGGACTCCATGTTGCCGAAACCGGCATCATCAATTATCGCCAGCTCACCGGTTGTTACGCAGAACATGTGATCAAACAGGATGGCGAAGTTCGAACATCTTGGCGATTGCATCGCGTCACGCGCCGGCACGACGGGCTTGTACTTCACACGACGAAAGGCGACATTGAATGCCGCGGTCTGATTAACTGTGGAGGCCTGCAAAGCGATCGTATCGCGCGAATGTGTGGACTAAATCCATCAGTTCAAATAGTGCCTTTTCGCGGCGAATACTACAAACTGGCTCCCCAGGCTTGGTCGATGTGTCGAAACCTCATCTATCCTGTACCCGATCCCGCTTTCCCGTTTCTTGGCGTTCACTTCACAAGAATGATCGGCGGCGGTGTCGAAGCAGGACCGAACGCCGTACTGGCGCTCGCCCGGCACGGCTATTCATGGAGTCGTATTTCGCTGCGCGACCTTGCCGGCATGTTCACATTTCCCGGCCTGTGGCGACTGGGCCGCAAGTATGGCCGAGTCGGAATGGGCGAAATGCGGCGATCTCTCAGCAAGCGCGCTTTTCTCAAAGCGCTACAACGCTTGATGCCGGACCTGAAAATGGAGCACCTGCAACCGGGCGGCGCCGGTGTGCGAGCGCAGGCCGTCGAACGCAATGGCGCGATGGTCGATGACTTTCGTATTCAACAGGCCGAACGTATGGTCCATGTGCTGAATGCGCCCCTCACCGGGTGCCACGGCATCCATAGCAATCGGGAGATACATTGCAAAAGTTGCGGAAGAGAATTTGTCCCTGAACCCGCAGTCACCCCACACAAATGTGTCGGAATCACTGGGCGACCGAAATCGCGTTTCATCGTGACAATAATCAAATGAACCATGTCAAAACAGCCGGCAAGGATTCGCCCATGGGGCAATCATCAACAAATTCGACGCAAATCGAATGCCCGATGATCAGCATGGTTGTCATCGGTCGCAACGAGGGTGATCTGCTCGTGCGTTGCTTCGAATCGATAAGGGCCGTTGATTACCCGGCTGATCGCATGGAATTGATCTATGTCGATTCCAATTCGACTGACGAGAGCTGCGAGGTTGCTCGACGTGCCAACGCGGTGGTTATCAAAATCGAGGAAGGCCCAATGAGCGCGGCCCGTGCGCGAAACCGGGTTGGCCCCGGGCGACGAGTGACCTGGTTCACTTTTTTGATGGCGACACGATCCTGGATCGCAATTGGTTGCACAAGGCGGTTGCTTGTCTGCAGGACACAAGTATCGGCTGTGTCTTCGGCCGGTGCGAGGAACTGCGGCCGACTGCGTCGGTATACATGCGCGTATGCAATTTCGATTGGCATATTCCCAACGGACCCTGGCGCACCTGTGGGGGAATTGCACTATTTCGTCGTCAACTCCTCAGACTATTAAATGGCTATTGCGAAGAGTTGATTGCAGGAGAAGAGCCTGAGCTGTGTTATCGACTGCGACGACTTGGTTTTCAAATATGGCGTCTGGATGAACCCATGATTGGGCACGATTTGAATATGACCCGATTTGACCAATACTGGCAAAGGGCGGTTCGATCGGGGTGGGCTTATTGCGTGGTGGCAGTGCGGTGCTGTCGTGGACCGGAACGATTGTGGATCAGAGAAAACTTGGTCAACGCGGGTGAAGTGGCATTCTGGTGCCTTCTCGTAATCGCAATCGTGTGCTCCTTGAGCGTGTGGATATTTGCTCTATCCGCAGTCATTCTGCTACTCCGCACCGCCTGGATCAGTTGCAAGGTCCGAAGTCGCGCGGAGAGCTGGATTTCAGCGATTCTGTATGCCATCCATTGTCAGTTTAGCCGTATTCCCTTTTTACTAGGCCAATTGAAGGGGCTGTGGTACTTATTGACGCATGGCCCAGTCCGATCAAACGCTTGAATCGATTTTGCGTTTCAGTACATTCAGTGGGTAATTCCCTCGATTAGAAAGGAACCTCCGGACATTTGTCTCGGAAAATGGAATGAGCGGAATTTTCGGTTATTCTGATCCTGATCAGTTGCTTTCGGCCGATGCAGCCGGTCGAATGAGTCGAGCCATTACGACTTCTCCGAATTGCAAGGTCGTCGCGTTGTATTCCGCTCACTCATGTATTGGGGTCGTCGACAAAGGCATATTTCCTGGCACATCTAACATTCTTAAAGGCGACAGCGTGGAGCGCCAAGCCGTGTTTCAGGGCGAAATACTGTCTTCGGGAGATGTGGATGATGGCCTAGATTCGGCGACTCGGGCCACACGACTACTTTGTGGCCCACTCTCCGACGTACGGTTGGCCGCAGCCAATGGTCCGTTTTCGGCCGCAGTCATGGATCGATCGACGAACACAATCGATATCGTTGGTGATCGTTACGGCAGGTACCTGACGTACTACGCGCGAGTCGGTCGAACGGTTATTTTTGCCGGACAAATTAAGGCAATTCTCGCCACCGGACTGATTCCCGCCACCCTGAACGAGGATGCACTGGGACTCATGATGTTGATAGGAGAGGTCGTGGGGGAAATGACTCTCTTCGACGGCATTTTCGCGATTCCCAGCGCGGCGATCGCACGAATCGATTCAAAAGGGCTAGGCGTTCGCAAATACTGGCATTACAAATTCGCCCCAAAATCCGGCCTTGAATTCACTAAGTCTGCCGAAAGAGCCGGCGCGCTCCTTCGACAAGGGGTTTCCCGCGTTTGTGTTTCGCACGCCCGTCTCGGTGTTCCCTTGAGTGGAGGACTCGATTCGCGCGTGCTTCTAGCGTCTTGCCCCAATCCTTCTCAAATCCGTTCTTATACTTGGGGCATCAAGGGCTGCCGCGATCTCCGTTATGCGCGTCGCGTTGCAATGGCCTTGCAAAGTCCGCATGACGACTTTGAATACGACCCCAATTATCTTGAAGGACTTGCAAACCAAGGCGTTTGGCTTACCGAAGGACTCTGCGATGTTGCCGATATGCATGTATTGCCGTATGTGCAGTATGTGGGAAGCCAAACGCCGGTCATACTGGACGGATTCGCCGGAGATGTGCTGCTGGGTGGAAACTTCATTAAGCACGACTGGTGGAAGGCAACCTCGACATCCGCTGCGGCGATCGCACTTTGGCAATGGCGTTTCGGTATGATGCCCCCTGACTTAGGTGTCCTTTTGCTCGGTCAAAGTCGGTATCGATCGCTGCTGGAACGATCGAGATCGTTGTGGTTAGCGTCCTTTGAACGATACGCATCCGACGATAGCATGAGTAGTGCTATGGGATTTCTTCACGACAATCGAATGCGACGATGTTCAAGCGGTGGAACCCACCTGTTTCGGTGGCGTGCCGAATTACATTCGCCTTTTTACGACAACGAACTATTTGACCACATTGCCAATGTTCCACACGCCTGGCGTCACCGACATCGCTTATATATCGAGATGATTCGTCGAAGTTTTCCCAGTACCGCGGGCATTCCATGGCAGCGCACCGGTCTTCCGGCCCGGACGCGATGGCCAGGTAGATTCCTATCGGCCGGAGCACATCGACTTAACGAATGGGCCGGAGCCAACTTAAGATTTCCGGATGTTTTTGCCAGCAGGCATGTTTGTCGACTTGATCTCTGGTTTCGAGGCCCCTTGCGCCCCTTTATTCAACGAATCTTGCTTTCAGAGTCATTCCTATCGCGTGGGATCGCACTACCTGATGGCGTTCGAATGGTGCTTCGAAATCACCATGAAGGCGCCAACCATACCAAACTCATTGGTGTGTTGGTCGCGCTTGAATTATTCCATCGTCTATTTGTCGATGATTTCACCGCCTCAATTGGGAAATTCGGATTCGAAACAGAATGCCTCGACCGACCCACCGACTCTTTGCAACTCAAGTCGACTGAATGAACAGAATTGCCAAGAGCACCACACTGATGACTCTCTGGATTCCAGCACTAATTCTCCGCTTTACCGCGGGATTACGGCGCTGCTTCTCGCTGGCCTGGGCCCGCGCCCACCTGGGACGCGCCGCGGTTCCGTTTGACAACCAGATTCTCGGCCTCATCGATTTCGAAGGAACTTGTCGAATTCGCTTGGGACGAAACTGTCAAATTTACAAGCATGTTCGGCTGGAAACGCAGGAAAGCGGCGAGATCATCATCGAAGACAATGTGGTGCTTTCGCCGGGCACATTAATCGCTTCCCACGACCGCATCTCGATCGGATCTTATACAATGATCGGCGAATTCACGAGCATTCGCGATCAGGATCACCGAACCGATTCAGCGGGACCCGTGCGCGAATCGGGCTATGTCTCCGCTGCCATTAACATCGGCAGGGATGTATGGATAGGCAGGGGATGCGTGGTTCTTAAGGGAGTCACGATCGGAGATCGAGCGATCATAGGCGCGAACAGCGTCGTAACACGCGATGTTCCGCCCGATGAGGTCTGGCTGGGCTCGCCTGCCCGGTGTCACCACAAGCGTTATGATGTGACCTCTGCATGATCAAAAGGTTTCTACGCTCATGTGTCGCCGGCAGCTTACAATGGTCTGGAATACTTGCGCGATACCAAAATGCAGCGAACGGCAAGCTGCTGATATTGTGTTATCACCGTATTCTTCCAGCACAATTCAAGGCTCGCTATTTTGTCCCAGACCTTGTCGTAACCCCCGAGGCCTTCCGGCACCATTGTCGCATCTTAAAGCAATGCTTTGACACGCGACCGCTCGGTGAGGCTCTTGACATTCTGCAGAATGGAAATCGAAATTCGAGGCCTCTTGCCGCAATTACGTTCGACGACGGCTATCAGGACAACTTCCGTTTTGCGGTGCCCATTCTGAACGAAGTCGATTTGCGCGCGACATTCTTTGTAATCAGCAATCTTATCGGCACATCGAAGCGACCTTGGTACGATGAACTGGCTCACTTAGTTTCCGAAAGTGAATCGTTCGCGATGGCGTTGAATTGGTTAAATCGGAATCATTTCACATCGAATTCGAGCCATCAACTCGATGCGCAAGGGATTGTCGCGCTGGCAAAAAAACTGGGGACCGACAACCGTCGCGAACTGATCGAACAACTGTCGGAAGGCCGCTCGGAGGCCGTGCGGACTGACGACTGCATCGTCACATCTCAGCAGATGCACGCAATGCAATCCGCGGGTCACGAAATTGGATCGCATTCGAGCACCCACGAGATTCTTACGCAGCTCGACGACGCATCGCTCGCACACGAAGTGGCCGGATCGCGTCGACAAATCGAGGAACTCCTTGGTCGATCAATTCGCCTGTTCTGCTACCCCAATGGCGATACGGATGATCGCGTCGTGGAGGCGGTTCGGTCAGCCGGCTACACTCACGCCGTAACAACGGAATCCGGGGCTAATCTGGTTTCTCAAGATCGATTTCGACTCCGCCGATCATTCATCCATGAGGACCGGTTATCCGGACTTAACGGCAAGCCCAGCGACTCTCTCTTGAGAATGGAGGTCCTTGGACTTACCGATCGCATTTTTCGGCGGCGGCAAAGGATGGCTCCGGCATGAAAATCGCATATCTGACCAGTTGCTATCCGGCGGTATCGCATACGTTCATTGCCCGGGAAATTGAGGCGCTTCGAGAACGCGGGCTTCAAATTTCCACGTTTTCCGTACGCCGTCCCGCCGAACATGACATGATCGACAAGAACGCCCGCGAAGAGGCGCGCATTACGAAATGGCTGGTGCCGCCAAGCATTGGAGCGTTGGCCGTCGCGATGGCGTGGTCGATTATCACCCGGCCAATCAGACTCTGTCGCGCATTTGCTTCAGCCACGTTGAAGCGCAATGAAACGCTAAAACAGCGATTGCTGTGGTCCTGCTACCTGATCGAAGCGGTTTTATTGGCGTACTGGCTTGGAAATGAACAGTGCGATCATCTTCATTGTCACTTTGGAAACAGTGGAGCGAACACCGGCATGCTTGCCGCGATGCTTGCTGATATTCCCTTCAGCATGACATGCCACGGATCCGAACTAAACGAAGTCGAGCATTTTCGCCTGCCCGACAAAGTTGCATCGGCTTCATTTGTTGCATGCGTGAGCCACTATGGCAGGGCTCAACTCATGCTCGCCTGCCCCCCCGAGCAATGGAGTAAACTGCATGTCGTGCGATGCGGCCTGAAGTCGATCGGTCATCGAGCTGCTCACAGCCCGGCGGGTGAGAAACCGAATGTCCTTTGTGTGGGCCGGCTCTCAAAAGAAAAAGGGCATCTGATTTTGCTGGATGCGATTGCCGAGCTTCGAAAGCGCGGCCTTAAGACAAAACTCACGCTGGTGGGCGACGGCCCAATGCGGGAAACAATCAAATCGCGCATCCAAACGCTCGGACTTAATAGCGATGTAACACTGACTGGTGCGCTCGATCCCGAGAGTGTCGCGTCTCAATACGCGCAGGCCGACGTTGTGGTGCTGGCCAGTTTTTCGGAGGGTGTTCCTGTTGTGCTGATGGAAGCCATGGCCCACGGACTGCCGGTTGTGGCAACAAGAGTTGGCGGAGTGCCGGAACTTGTCGAGCATGCCTCGAATGGAGTTCTTGTTGCTCCTGGCAATATCGAAGAACTTGCCGCGGGCCTGGAACGCGTCTTGAGCGATCGCGCCTTTGCTTCCACCATCGGTGACGAAGCCATCAAGACGATTTGCAATCGTTTCTTAATCGGCCCGTCGGCGGAACAACTCATCGGCCTATTCCGGCACCTCAGAGCCAATCAAGAGCAGGCTCCGCAAAGAGAATCGCAACCACTCAGATCAAACGAGTTTGTATGTCTCGAAGAATCCTGATCATTTCGCCGGTTCGCGATGAAGCGGCATACCTGCAGCAAACCATCGACTCCATGGTCGCGCAGACACTCCGTCCCGTTGTCTGGTTGATCGTCGATGATGGCTCGAAGGATGAAACGCCGCAGATTGCCGAGCGCGCCGCAAGAGCCCATTCATGGATCCGCCTCTATCGGCGACCCGACCGCGGACGCCGAAAAGTCGGCGGCGGCGTTGTGGAAGCATTCAACGAAGGGCTTGCACAATTCAATCTCGATGAGTTTAACTATGTCTGCAAGCTCGACGGCGATCTCGAATTCATGCCGGTCTACCTGGAGCGCTTGATGGAGAAGTTTGAAGCTGACCCGCGCCTGGGAACCGCAAGTGGAAAATCATTTCAACGCGTAAATGGCCGCCTGATTTGGGAACGAACCGGAGATGATTTTTCGCAGGGCCAGACCAAGCTCTACCGCGTGCAGTGCTTCAACGAAATCGGCGGCTTTGTAAGTGAGGTGATGTGGGACGGCATCGACTGTCATCGATGCCGTATGCTCGGCTGGAAGGCGCACAGCTTTCGAGATGAGAGCCTTAAGTTTATTCACCTGCGTCCGATGGGTTCATCTTTTCGAAGCATTTATCACGGCCGGCTTCGCTGGGGCTACGGCCAATACTTCATGGGCACACACCCGCTATACGCAATCGCGATCGCCGGATATCGTATGTTGGAACGCCCGTTCATTATCGGCGGCCTTCTGCTTTTCGCGGGCTACTGGAGTTCATGGCTGAGCCGAAAACCACGCTACCCTGACTTAAAATTTCGCAGTTTTCTCCGCCGATGGCAATTAGCTCGAGTCGGCTTGAGTGTTTGGCCAGCGAAAAACAATCTGGAGCCCGCGGAATACGCAGCATCAAGACCATGAGCCAAAACTTTACATCACTCCACACAACAATTGCGACTAGTGCAACTCGGTCGCGCATGCTTATTTGCACTTGTGCTTTGCTTTTCCTTTGTGGCGCAGTATCACGCCTGGCACCTTTACTCGATCAGGACGGGCGATTGCTTCGCCAATGGCCCACCGAGGACGGCTACCTGATGTTGACAATCGCAAGGAATATTGCCCTTGGCCTGGGGATGAGCACCGCCGAAGGTACAATCCCCACGAATGGCACACAGCCGCTTTTACATTCGTCTCAGCCGCATGTCATTTTCTGGCCGGCGGTAACAAAACAGTAGGCATTTTCTATGTGCTGATCGTGAGCTTCACCATTTCAATCGCGGCGGCAATTGCGCTTTGGCGCCTTGGACGCTTCGTGTTCGCCGGTGTTGAAAATGCGAATACGTTCGCAGCATTGTCCGCCGCAGTCTGGTTCGCTGCCGCAAATACCGTACGACACTCGATGAACTGCCTAGAAACTGGTGCTTACGTGTTGCTGGTGATCGTGGCGGTTCACCTGTTCGTGGTCAGTTCACGTGAGTACGCACGTTGGTCGCTGTTGCGGAGTGTAGGGATTGGCTCAGTTCTGGGCGTGGCGTTTTGGCTGCGAAACGACGCAGTCTTGCTTATCGCCGCTGCATGTTTCACGCGACTTGCGACTTGGTCCGACGGTCACTCGGCGCCGATTCGTCGCAGAGTCGTTGAGGTTTTTGCTATGGGTGCGACAACAATTGTTGTCGCCTTGCCGTGGTTGATCAACAATCGGCTGTGTTTTGGAAGTATTGTCCCGATTAGCGGGCAAGCCGAAGCACTCGATGCAAAGTTTGCGGCAAATGCGCACGTTGTGCCGCCCGCGCTGGCCGAGTACATCTGTGGTGTGATTCTGATTCCCAAATCATTGGAAGGACAACCGGTCGTTATCGCGGCGGCAACGATTCTTGTGCTCGGAGCAATTGCCGCCCTAGTTTGGTTGTGGCGGAACTCAAACACGACCATTCGCACTTTGATTCTGCTCACCGGAATTTATGGCGTCGGGCTCTGCGGGTTCTACGGGCTGTACTTCGGCGCCGAGTATTTCATGAGTCGCTATCTGTTTCCTTTGTCACCCTTTCTGGCGCTGCTTTGGGTTGCAGTGCTTCTCGGCTTTATGCGCGCGATCGGCCGGCAGTGGGGGCCGCGTCTGGGAATTGTGACCGTCGCCGCGGCAATGGCACTTGTCTGCTGGCTCAATTATCGCATCTATGCAGCTGGGCCGAATCACATGCACTTTCAAGTCGTTGATTGGGTGGATGAGAATGTTCCGAGTGATGTGTGGGTGGGAGCTGTTCAAAGCGGTACAGTCGGTTATTTTCATGACAAGACAATCAACTTGGACGGCAAGGTGAATCCAATTGCGTTGGAGGCTCAACAGCGAAGGCGCCTGCCGTATTATGTAAATGGGTCTCGCATCGATTATTTAGTGGATTGGGCCGGTTTGGCGGACTGGGCGAAAACACCTCAATTCCAAAGTTCATTCGCGTTGATATTGGAAGATCGCGATCGCGGCGAGATGGGAATAGCCGTGCTGAAACGACTATCAGCCCGTGGCAAAAGCCGCTTGACACATGAAGTATATTGATATGCGAGAGTCATGTCGAACGGTTGTCACGGAGGATGACGATGGCCATGGGGCAGCGGGAACCAGAAGCGCAGGGCGATCTGTGGATCGTGGCGGCGGAGTTGCCGCGCGGCGGCGCCCATCCGTTCTACGATCGGGTCAATGAGATTCTCAAGGCCGAAGGCTTCGACGCCTTCGTCGAATCGAAATGCCGGAAGTTCTACGCGGAGAAGCTGGGCCGGCCGTCGCTGCCGCCGGCGGTCTATTTCCGCTCGCTGATGATCGGCTACTTCGAGGGGATCGACAGCGAGCGCGGCATCGCCTGGCGCACGGCCGACTCGCTGGGACTGCGGAAGTTCCTGGCTATTCGCTGACCGACCCGACGCCGGACCATTCGACGATCAGCCGGAATCGACGCTTGATGGACTTGGAGACCCACTCGGACGTGTTCAAGTGGGTGCTGACGGCGCTGGCCAAACACAAACTGCTCAATGGCAAGACGGTGGGCGTCGATGCGACGACGCTGGAGGCCAACGCGGCCCTGCGCAGCATCATCCGCCGCGACACGGGCGAGAGCTATCAGGAATTCCTGACGCGTCTGGCGAAGGAGTCGGGCATCGAGACGCCGACGCGGGAGGACCTGGCGAAGCTGGACAAAAAGCGCAAGAAGAAGGGTTCGAACAAGGACTGGGAGCATCCGCACGATCCCGACGCGAAGATCACGAAGATGAAGAACGGCAGCACGCACCTGGCCCACAAGGCCGAGCACGCCATCGACATGGACACGGGAGCAGTGGTGGCAGTGACGCTGCAGCCGGCGAATCGCGGCGACACGACGAGCATCGGCGAGACGATCGATCAGGCGGACGAGAATCTCGTGGCGGTGATGAAGGATGAGGCGGCGTGCGAAGAACTGAGTGAGCAGGTGCTCGCGGAAGCGGTGGCGGACAAGGGCTATCACAGCAATGACGTGTTGAAGGATTACCGGGAGCGAGACATTCGCACGTACATCTCGGAGCCGGATCGCGGCCCTCGGAACTGGCAGGGCAAGACTGAAGAGGAGACGGCCGAGAAGCTCGAAGCGCGGGACGCGGTGTATGCCAATCGCCGCCGGATCAAGGGCGAGCGGGGCAAGTCACTGATGCGGAAGCGAGGGGAACTGGTCGAGCGGAGTTTTGCGCACTGCTATGACACCGGCGGCATGCGTCGCGCGCACTTGAAGGGACACAAGAACATACTGAAACGGCTGCTCATTCACGTGGCCGGCTTCAATCTGAGTCTGATCCTGCGCAAGTTGCTCGGATTCGGGACGGCGAGAAGCATGCAGGGCATGGCGGCGCGGGTTTTGCGCGCGATCGCGCAGTACATTGCGTATGAAGTGTGCAACCTGTGGCGGACCTTGAGTGACGAATGGGACTCGCGGCGCCCGGTAAGGCCTCGTGTGGCGCCCATCACTGGATTGCTGTGCCGAGTCGCATAAAGTTCGCCGCCGCCGAAAAACGGGGTTCTACCACAGGGCCAGCGCACATTAAATTCCTTTTGCGATAAGTACTTGCATGAGGAAGTCATTGTTCCAGCCGGCGATGCGGCTCTTCCCTTTGATGCTGTCGGTCGCCGGATGGCGTTTCAACAGACTGATCGCAAAGCGGCGCAGCCATGCAAGATTGTTTGCCATGCGGCGGTTTCGAGTGCGACTCTGGTCTTCGTCAAAGGTCACGTCCAGAACCCAGTGCAGTGAATTCTCAATGCTCCAATGACCGCGAACCGACTGGGCGAATCGCTTTCCGCTCATGAAACAACTGCTGATGAAGTAGCGAACGTCGCTCGTTTTCTGCCCGTCGCGATTCTCTGTCACCCGAACCACCATCCCCGCTGCTTTGGCCCCCGGCCACTGATCCTTCACTGCAAAGTCCGCGGGCAACTTGGCCAGCACGTAATATCGATCGTCTTTGCGACCGTGGCCCTTTTCAGAACTTTGGTGTTCGCGATGCGGCCGCTTCACAAGCGCAGCCTGACTTTCGTCGCTGAACAACTTCCGGACAGCCTCGTGCAACGTCGGCTGGTTGTCCTTCACCGCCAGCACATAGTCCCCCTGGGCGTCGATGATTCTTCGGGCGATCTGCTTCTGACAGCCCATGGCGTCGATGGTGACCACCGCGCCTTTCACGTCGATGCGATCGATCAACTCGGGAATCACCTTGATTTCGTTGGATTTCTCCTCCGTGGCGACTTGTCCCAGCGACAGGCCGTTGCCCGTGGCCCAGGCGCTGACCAGATGCAACGGGCCGAGCCCTTGGGTCGCGTCGTGAGATCGTCGAACCGTCTTGCCGTCGATGGCGATCATGTTGCCATTCACGCCCTTTGTGATCAGACTCGCAATCCAAGATTCAAAACACGCCTGAAAGGCCTCCGGCTTCAATGCCGACAACACGCGGCGAATGCAGTCGCGCGACGGAATGCCATTGGGAAGTTCCAAAAACTGTTTGAGCCAGTCCTTCTTCGCATGGGCCCACTGGGCCAGGGCGGTTGGGCCGTCGCCGCCCACGATCACGCCGCACACCGCAATCGTAATGACGACGCCGAGCAGGTGACGGCGATTGCGATGATGACGAGGATCGGGCAGCGATTCGAAATGCCTGACGATCGAACTCAACGACACAGTGATGCGCGCCCCGGCGCGCGGCTTCTTGGCCGCCATAAGCAGACTCCTTCGCAAAAAGACTCCGCCCATTCCATTCGGCGAGTTCGCGGCAAGGTATACATCACAATAGCATCTCGCGCCAGTTTACCCTGTTTACCCATCTTACCCATCTATGCGCGCTGGCCCTGGGTTCTACCACAGGCTGCTAGTACTCATATACTCATATACTCATATGCCGACTAATCACCAACTGATACTACTCTCGCCACTCAAAATCCGTTCGACTACGGGCGGCAAGGTCGTGTTGACTCGCAAATTCATTGATGGGATGCTCGAGTATATGAAGTACTGGCCCGGAAGTGCCACCGTTATGGCAGAGGCCGATGATCGGCCCAATAACAACCTCGATAATATCGAGGTTCGGCCTTCAGACTTGCCATTTGATATTGTTACGATGGATTGGTCCGATCCAAGTATCGACAATGTGCTTCGCACAGCGTCGATAGTGAGTTGCTCGCTAGACGATTGGAAGCAACTGCACATTCCTGAAATCTGCCGGAGAATAGGAGTGCCAGTTGTTTGTGTAATAGAATACACACTTCGAACGCGCCGGCAAATTATTGCATCTGGCACTTCTAATCCAGTTCTGCGCCTTCGGCGTTACTTGTGGGCATCTCGAATGGAGCGACGTAGGAGAAAAGCTATCCGCCTCGCCGCGGGTCTCCAATGTAATGGTACGCCTGCATACCATCTCTACGGAAAACTGAATTGCAATCCGATGTTGTACTTTGACAATCGCTCCAATCAATCGATGCTTGCGTCCGATGCGACCATTGCAAATCGCACGCGTCACCTAATTGATGGACGTCCAATAAGGCTTGCTTTTTCAGGAAGGCTTGCAGCAATGAAGGGCGTGAATCATTTACCCCGTGTGGCAAATGAGCTTCGACAATCCGGAGTTCCCTTCAGCCTCGAAATTTTCGGCGATGGACCGCTCAAGCAAACGATTCAACAAGAACTAACAGCCATAAATCTCTTACAAAATGTCCATTTGCGAGGGACACTGGATTTCGCAACGGAACTCATTCCGACGCTAACCGAATCGGTCGACCTGTTTGTCTGTTGCCATCCTCAGGGCGATCCGTCGTGCACTTATCTTGAGACGATGGCTTGCGGGTTGCCGATTGTCGGTTACGCGAATGAAGCCTTTGCCGGAATGGTTGAAATGTCCGGCGTTGGTGTGGCGTCCCCGATTAATAAGCCCGAATTCCTGGCTCGCGCCATCGTTGATCTAAATCGTGGTCGACCATCTTTATGCCAAGCAAGCCTTCAAGCAAGAGATTTTGCATCTCGTCATACATTTGAGCAGACTTTTCTTGCGCGGGTACGGCACTTAATATCCGCGTCAGATGCACATTGATCACAAGAATACCGTCTCGAATATTCCGTCAACTGCTTTATGGAGGCGGATTGCCAGCGATAAACTGGCCGTTGACAGCGTTTTCGTAAACAAAGACGCTTTGTGAGTCTGGTGAAGTATTGCTGAACCAAGTTGCTCCATTATTCGTGATAGTATTGTCGTGAAACCAGACGCCCCGAGGACCGTCGTGCCCACTGTAACCGGGATCGCTATGTGGTTCAATTTCAAACGTAGTGAAGCCCCCCGGTGGCGATGCATTGCTAAAGTTATTGCTTCTGATGGTCGTATTAAGGTAATCTCCCATGCACAAAATCAATTTCGTGTCAGAATTACTGCGAACGATATTTCTTTCAAAGAGCAAATTGTCCATATGGGCATTCGGTTCATATGTACCGCTCGAAGATCGAAACTGAATAGCGCACCACGTTGTAGATCCATCAAAGTCATTGTCTGTGATAGTGAGAAATGCCGGATTGACCGGGCTTGCTGCAATTCTCATGCAATGGCGGCCGGATCCTGATGTGGACGGCTTCCAGACATTATTCGCACTTACCACACCACGATTAACACCCAGGTACAAGTTGTGGCTATTGATCGCTCGATCGAACATATTGCCCAACAATGCCAAACGGTTACAATCTGTGAAAATACTCACCAATGCGGCATTTGTAATCGTGGAATCTACTAAGAAGAGTCGATTGCCATACCAATCGCCGGCACCATGGTCAGTGTTCACCATCGTCACCCGCAATACCAACAAATCAGTAATGTTCCAGACGTCGATGAATGCGCTAGCGCCTCCGCAGTCCAATCTTATGTCCATTACTGTAGTAGTAGAGTCTGGGCTAATATTGCCGTTTATGATTGGAAGTGCTCCAGAACCATAGGCGCCGAGTTGACTGTTTGACGGCAGATCGACGTTGCCTGCTGAAAATGTGTCGCCTTTGTTCAACAACAATCGCTTTCCACTACTGAGTACCGACAACCCCTTTTGGACCGTGCTAAATGGTGTAGATGGTGACGTTCCGTTGTTACTATCGGAACCACTGCTTGAGACGTAATATGTCGTGCCGCTAAATCCCTGTACTGAAATCGTTTGATGGTAAACATGCTGATTACCAAACTCATCTGTTACCGTAAGTGTCACGGAATAATTTGCTGAAGAAACACCGATTGGGAGCTCAAATACATGTGCGCTTGTGTAGCCTGTTGCGCTGTTGCGAGACGCGTATTGTTGCGTATTGGCATCTAGTCGACCCTTGTCCAGTTTCCGCTGGCTGGATCCCCAAAGTCCCAAACGTAGGTTTGAGATGCATAGTTCAGCGTACCTGCTACATTTTCGGAAGGCTGCACGACTCCGCTTTGCGGGAGTGTCGCGTCAAAAAACACCGCCAACGGCGCCACGCCGCTCGTCCGGCTCGCCGTGCTCATCGCCTGCGCAGACGTCGAATTCACCGTCAACGCCACCGGCCTCGTCGTATTGCCAGTGCCATTCGTCGTGTTCGTGAACGTCACCGTATCGGAGTAGCTCCCCGCCGCCAGCGCATTGGCATTCGAATTGACCGATACATTCACCGTCGTACTCGCACCGGCCGGCAGCGAACCCGAAGCCGGGTTAGGCGTAACCCAATTCTGCGTCGGGGTAGCCGTCCAGTTCATTGTGGCGTTACCCGTGTTGGTGAGCGTGTAGGGAGAAGAAGTCGTCGAGAAAGGCCCGCCGAACGGGCCGGAACAGGTTGTCCCACCGGACCCCGCCACAGCCAGCACGCCGACAGGCGAAGTCACCGTCAGTGCGATCGGCCGCGTGGTATTTCCGTTGCCATCGGTCGTATTCGTGAATGTCACTGTGTCACTGAAGCTGCCTGCCGCCAGTGCATTTGCATTTAACGACACCGTAACTGTTGTGTTTGCACCCGCTGCAAGGGTGCCCGAAGCCGAACTGAGATTAACCCAGTTCTGCGTCTTGGCCGCCGTCCAATTCATCGACAAAGTGCCGTTATTGGTCAGCGTGAAGACCTTGCTATTGGGCGAAAAAGGTCCGCCTTGAAGTCCGGTCGCCATCAGTCCGGTTGACGGGGTGACTGAAAGTGTCGCCTGTGATACTGCCGACAGAATGAGATTGCCCCATTGCGACTCGTCGCTCTCCGGCGAGGGTCCAGCGGAAAAGTACCAGTATCCGGTTTGCAACGTGCCGGCCGACGGTTCGACATCATGTACATGAACGTCGAATCCATAAGTCTGTGACGAGGTCAATCCGAGGGCACTCTTGGACAGCCGAAACTCGACAACATAGCCGCCGGAGCGCGTTGCGCCCGCGCCATTCCAACTACCCGATGGAACGCCAGAAGTGGCCGCTGTACCACCACCTGCGTTGACGTCAAACTGCAAACGCTCAGAACCAATGTCGACCGTGTTGCTGTTGTTGGCGTCTAGAAAGAGTTCAACGGAGTCTGCATCCCACACATCTGCGGCTGAATTAACTACGCTGTCATCCGTCACATCCACTGCCACATACACAAAGTTCGAATCCTGCTTGACGTAGATGACAGCGGAAGCGTCGGTCGATGTCGTCGTTGTGCCTTCAATGACCACGCCGGGTGCGACTTGGTTGGCTGCGTCCATCGAATAGGAGTTCGCGTCGGTCCATTCGCCCGCGGCCAGTATACCGTTAATGGTCGCTGAAGTTGGGGAAAATGGCGCCGTCATCGGGCCAGCCGGAGTAGCGCTATTGACCGTCAGTGAGACCGGCCGCGTTGTATTACCTGTCCCATTCGTCGAATTAGTAAACGTAACCGCATCGGAAAAGCTTCCAGCGGCCAGCGAATTTGCATTCGAATTGATCGAGACCGTAACGGTCGTGTTCGCGCCGGCCGCCAATGTGCCGCCTGAACTGCTGAGCGTCACCCAGCTTTGAGTCTTCGCTGCAGTCCAGTTGATCGACGTGCCGCCAAAATTTGTCAGCGTGTAAATCTTGCTGGCTGGGCTGAAGGGACCGCCCACGGTTCCGGAGCTGGTCAGGCCGCTGGACGGTGTCACCGATAATGCACCGGGTGCGGCATTGACCGTCAATGCCACCGAACGGGTCGTGTTGCCGTTCCCATTCGTCAGATTCGTAATGGATACCGAATCCGAGTAGCTTCCGGTTGCAAGTGAATCGGCGTTGGAATTGATGGAAACGGTTACCACCACATTGGCGCCTGCCGCCAGCGAGCCGGATGCCGGACTGGCCGTGACCCACGACTGATTTTTCGAAACGGACCAATTAAGCGTGGTGCCGCCGCTGTTTGTCAGGGTATATGTCTTGTTCGCCGGACTGAATGGGCCGCCAGCCGTACCTGACGAATTGAAGCCGCTCGTGGGCGTCACCGCCAGGACACCCGGCGCCGGATTTACCATGAGTGAAACGGCTCGCGAGGTGTTACCGCTTCCATTTGTCGCATTGGTAAACGTAACGGTGTCAGAGTAATTTCCAGCCGTGAGCGCATTGGCATTCGAATTAATCGACACAGTGACCGTCGTATTCGCGCCGGCCGACAAAGTGCCGTTGGTCGACGAAAGTGTCGTCCATGTCTGATTTCTGGAAGCAGACCAGTTGATGGGAACGCCGCCCGTGTTCGTAAGGGTATAGGCCTGACTTCCGGGCGTGAACGGCCCTCCCACGGTGCCGGAAGTGGAAAGCCCGGCAGACGGGGTGATTGCGAGGGCACCCGGCGGCGCGTTTACACTCAGCATCACGCCCCGCGTGGAATTGCCAACGCCATTGGTTGAATTCCTGATGGTCACCGTATCGTTGTAGCCGCCGACCGACAGTCCATTGGCACTCGAATTGATGCTGACGGTCAAATTGATCGTCGCGCCGGCCGCAAGCGTTCCCGAGGCGCTGCTCACCGAAACCCAGTTCTGGGTTTTTGTTGCGGTCCAGTCGATGGGCGTACCGCCGATGTTCCGCAAGGTATAGATATTATTGCTTGTGCTGAACGGGCCGCCGGCATTTCCTGAACTTATCGTCGGAATGTTTGGCGTGATCGTGAGGGCGCCAGGCGGCGGGTTGATCGCGAGCGAAACCGTGCGAGTGGTGTTGCCGCTGCCGTTGGTCACGTTCGTGAATGAAACGGTGTCGGTGTGATTTCCGGGCGATAATCCCGTTGCTCCGGAATTAATCGTGACGGTTACGTCCGTCGTGGCTCCGGAAGCGAGTGAACCACTCGTCGCTGAAAGAGAGGTCCAGGATTCCGTGCCGGTCGCTGCCCAATCGATCGAATTAGTCCCGGGATTTGTTAGCGTATAGACAATTGCTGCCGGCGTGAAAGGTCCGCCCACCAGGCCCGAACTTGCCAGGTCCGTGTTCGGAGTGACGGCCAGAGTTCCGCCAGTCGGTCCGACAATCGACAAATTCACATCACGAGTGCCGCCACCCTGACCATCCGTCGCATTGGTGATTCGAACCGAGCCGGAATAATTGCCCGCGGCAAAATTATTCGCAGTCAGATTGACCGCCACGCCCAAGAAGCTGCTTTCGCCCGGCGCAATGGTGCCGCCGGCGGTCGAAAGCGAGATCCATGTATCGGAGCCTACGGCAAGCCAATCGATTGGCAGGCCGCCCGTATTCGTCAATGTGTAAACGATATTCGATGGATTGAATGGACCGCCCGGCGCGCCGGTGCTCTCCAGGTTATTGGATCCGTTGATGGTAAGCTCGCCGCCGACGGCATCATCGTCAAGGATGGTGATTCGCACCGTGCTGACACGGGATTGCGAGTTTCGAAAGGCTTCCAGTCGCATCTCACAAACGCTGGTCGTCGTGACTTCCGGCGCCACAAACGTAGGATGTCGCAGGCCGGGATCATTAAGGGTAACCGTGGGGCCCGACAACTGGCTCCACTCATAATTAACATTAGGACCGTCACCGTTATTGCCCGTACCGCCCAAAGCAACGATATCCCCTTCAGTGACCGTTTGATTGGGACCCGCATCCGCGACGAGCGGCTTATCACCGGTTGCTTTCGGGACGACCGTCTGGACTTGAGAACAATTAAAGGAAAGTGTCCCCACGACGAATGATAGGACAACATTATAAGTTCCGGGTGCGGCGTAAGTATGCGTAGTGGTCTTTCCGGTTCCCATTTGGTTGTCGCCAAAATCCCATGTCAATCCACTCGAAAATGCAGAATCATCGATGAGCGTATCTGCGGCAAAATAGACCGTCAAAGGAGAAGTATCATCGCCTGCTGATTCAATGGTGTAGGCAGGTAAAACGTACACGGGCAATGATGCAACAATCGGTGCATCGGGTGCTCCCGAATTAACCGTGGGTACCGATGACAAAACAACAGTATAAATTCCCGGTTGGGTGTACAGATGCTCCACCTCCGGACCGGCCGATGTTCCGCCATCCCCAAAATTCCAGGAATGTTCCCAGGCGCCGGTGAAAAGGCGCATCCGAGGTTACCGTGAAAGTGATGTTGGCTTCCTGAATTCCACCGGCCGGCGAGGCGGTAAATAATTCGCCATTCAGTGGTCCGCCATTGGTACCGTCCGGTCCTTCGCCCAGAATCCCGCTTCCGGGGATCTCTTCCGAACCGCACCCAGCCCCAAAACTACACGCTGTCGCAACCAGGAGGGCGACCAGAATGATCCGCCCACGAAAAATTCGTGGATTAGTTTGCATGAGCTCTCCAGAGTTCCTAGTTTTCCGAGATTAACAACTGCCCTCTCCAAATTTACAATTTAGGAAATTCCGTAGAGCGTCTGGGTCGCATTGATTGCGCAAAATCCAAGGACCAATGGTTCGTCCATAACGGCAAAAGGCCTTTGGGTCAGCCTTTCTTGGACCTTCCAGCGACCAAAATGTTACCGGTCATCCCTGGCACTATTGTTATCGGCTCTTCAATTTGAATGATCCTTAGTGCTCGCCGCGTACGATCCCTAAGTCCAACATGGTCGAAGAACGTCGAACGCCAGTTCGACGCACAAGAATGCGCAAAACTCCGCAATCTCACTTACCAGCCGATCTAATTGAACCGTAATTCACAGGTGGGACTTGAATGTGTCGCATTCGCGCGCGTGGTACCGACTGTGGGAGGGTCGGTCGATGCACGAGTCGAACGCGACAACAGGCATGTGGAAGGTACCCATCACTCAATCATGGAATGTCGCCTGTTGGGGAATGCGATGCTTCTACGGTTTGTTGTCGTTGACCTCCACCCCTGGATTCTCGTCAAGTAAACCGGTGTGCAAAACAACGTCCGAGTATGTATATTCGAACCGCACCTAAAAATCAAGCGTTTTGAGATCCACGATCGACGTTTTACGAATTTCCTTGGTTAGCTGATTGATAAACGCTTCCATGCTAGTTCTTTCTCGGACCCTAATTATTGTGCCATAAGTGCTTTGGGCCACCGTATTTCGATGTTCAAAAAGGCTTGCGATCTTCATGCGGAGTCTCTAAAATCGCAAGGATATCGAGGGCTTGGATACGTATGTTTCGAGGCGCACATCAATTCCTGATTCTCGTCGCTGGTTTGGCGATGTTGATGAATTGCGCGACCGCGCGAGGCGAATTAATCACTTGCATCGAAGCAACTCCAAAGTTGGGCAATGCGGCCGCTTCCCTTTCCGAGCCAAAATCTGATGCACCAGTTCAAAGCTTGCCCAATAAAGCCCTTGGTTGCGAGGTTGCACTTGGCCATTCAAACGAAGAATCTGGGCATGATGCCGGCACTGCCCAAATGAAGGTGCCAGCGCCGCCGAGCAGTCTTAAACTCCTGCTGTCGGCTCTCCTTTCGGTAAGCGCGTGGCAGGTCACCAAGTCTGCAAAATACATGCACTGTGCGGTGCCGGATTGGTATCACAGTGGCGGTCCAGTACAAGTCGGCCATGTCACGCCATTCGATCTTGTGTTTAACAGTCCGGCCCTTGTTCCATTGGATTCATTTGTTGTAACTTCCGAGAGCCTTGTCACTTCTCAGGTTGATGATTCTCCCATTTTTGCCGGGCGCGATTGCACCGCCTGCGCAACAACGCGCGGCCCCCATCCATCAAATAGTGCCCGTCTATCGTCACTCAACTTCAATTTAGTCAATTAAGTCGAATTCTCGTATTTCTCCTGGCGGCTGCTTTCAAGATGCGGCTTGCCCGGTTTGTTCAAAGATACACAAGGTGTCCAAAAAATGAAAAAAACACTTTCAACTATCGCGCTGCTGCTCGTCATTTCGTCCAACAGCTTCGCGGATCAAGTAAGAATAACGGCCGGACCCTATCAGGCCGGCGTTGGCGGCGAATTCACCGCAACGCCCCTCAACGGAGACGCCGGATTGACGGGTTTGCCGGCCGACGTGAGCAGCGATTCGTTTCAGACCTTTCGTGTTCAGTCAAATGAAACGATCGGTCTCGGCGGCCCATACGACTTCTCGATTGGCGACTTCACCGTGGCGGGTTACATCCCACTGGCTCCGGAAGTGGCTTACCTTTACTACAACTTTCGGATGGGCACGCTTCCCGGATACGACTATGGCCCCAATCAAACCAATCGACGGAGCAGCGCGAATACACTGCAGAAGGCCATCTGGTACTACATGGGTGGAAGCGCCGGTTCGAACAACTCCTTTGCCCAGGCAGCCTACGAAGCAACCCACAGCGGAAGTGATGGACAAATCATCTGGTCCGGAATCGGTGATGTCCGCATTCTCAGACTGTTCAATGGACCGCACAACGTAAACGGGAACAACCAAGACCAGTTGACGATCATTCCAGCTCCCAGCGCATTGATCCTTGGGATCATCGGAATTGGTTTCGCCATCTGGTTCAAGTGGTACCGAACAACTCGCGTTGCAAATGCGGCATTTTGACGCGAATTCTTGCTTATTAGATGTTCCCGGAGTTGGGTACTGATTCAACAGGTAAAAGAAACAAAAGGGAATCAATAACCGAATGCTCTGGGTTTGCTGAATTTGCAATCCCGATTCGATCTTGATTCGTGAGTGCAGAATAATGAAGAAACTACTTGCCAACATTTTAGTTATGGCCTGCGCGTCAGCTTCTGCGTCGGCGTCCTACAAGGTGACGATTCAATCCACGTCGCCTGTACAGGATTCAAACATAGGCGGCGCATTTCTTGTGCAGAGTATCGGCACCAATGTTCTGCCCGATCCATATGCGATCACCGGGTTTCAGTCGTTCTGCCTTGAAACGTCGCTGCCGGTCACATCGGGCTCGTACTTTGTAAACCTGTCAACCAGCTCAGCTGTCGGGCAGACTAGCAATGGCAGCGCGTCGGAGCCGCTCGATATTCGAACAGCCTATCTCTACCACGCTTTCGCACCAATCCCGCCTCACTAGATGCTTCGCTCGTTGGCGGTGCGAGCTTTACGGCGCCAGACGGCTCGACTGCCAGAACAATGGCAGCCGCCCAATTGCAGCAGGCCATTTATTACCTTCAAAATCAAACAATGAGACCTGTGGATGGAAGCCCCACCGGCCTTGACAATAATGGGCTTGTCGATTTCGCAAACGGTGCCTCACAGGCCGGTTGGACCGATATTGGAGACGTTCGCGTCATGCAGTTATGGGCCAAATCTGGTAACGGCGGCTTTGTCGGAAATCGCGGCAGCCAACTCACACTGGTCATTCCAGCCCCCGGCGCGTTGCTGCTCGGATTCCTAGGAATCGGTGCAATCATCGTCGTGTGTCGCTTCCGTGCGCAATAAGCGGGCTTTATTCAGCCCAGCGTTGAAGCTTCGAAAAGCCCATTACGATTGTAGAAGTGCTCAAAGAGCCCCGGATGTCGCGACATCTCCGGGGCTCTTTTGTTGGGCGAAACTGCAAGCAAGACCACCTTATTATCCGACATAATTAGCATATCACGAAAGCTCATTTTCACAGTAACATCTCACGACCTATGATCCTATCCAAGACCGGGGCCAACTTGTAATGCCTGGCCCGGTGGAGCCGAATTTCATGCCTTTGTCCATAAACATCCGTTTTCGACTTCTTGCCATCATCATTCTGGGACTCATCCTCCTGGGGGCGGGCGCTGTCAAGCTCCGCCGATGGCAAAGCCAAAGGAACATCGAGAATTCCCTGGTCGAAGGTCTCGCCGCGTTTGATCGCCAAGACTGGCCCAAGGCCGCCCAGTTGCTTGGACGCTATGTCGGACGCAACATCGAACGATGTTCCGATCCCGAGGTGGCGACAATCTGCCGGCAATTCGCCGAAGCCCATTTGTCCATTCAACCTCCTCAGGCCGCTACGATCAGTACCGCAATTTCCACCTACCGACGCCTGCTGCGGGACGGAGCATTTGATATCGCGATCTGCGAAAGACTGGCATTTCTCTATCAGGCAACAGGAGACCTCATCGAGCTTCAATACACCGCCGATCGACTTGCCGAGTATGAACCCACCAACCCGCTCGTCGCTTTCTGGCGCGCACAGGCTGCGATCGGCAAAAATGATTCCGAAACGGCGATCAGCGAATTGGGAGCCCTGATCCAACAGCTTGAGGGAGACCCTAACCGTACGCCTGAGTATGTGCGTGCTTGCGTCATGATGGCTTCCATTGACTCGGTCAAACAATCCGGTCGCGCACGAACCTGGCTCGACCGTGCGATTACCCGCGATCCAAAGTCGCCCGATCCTCGACTTGCACGCGCCCGTCTGCTGCGCAATCTCGCACGATTTCAGCCGACTGCCGCGCGTGCGGAGTTGTTCGAGGCTATACAACAAGATCTTACCGTTGCAATGCAATTCCCCAGCGCTTCAGCAATGACCCGGCTGGGTCTGTCGGAGGAATTAAGGCTTCGTGGTCAATTCGACTTGGCGGAATCGCAAATCAGACTCGCTCGAGAACTCCCTCTCGAGCAGGTCAAGGATTATTACTTGGATGTGGCGGATTGGCGGGTCGATTGCGGTATCCAGTCAATTCGCATCAAGACGTCGCAAGGCAAAACTGCCGAAGCAGCGACCGAAGCTCAAGAACTACTTGGCGGCCTATCGGCACCCCACAATCGACTTGAGATTCTGCCAATGGCCGTCGAGCTCCTGGCGACGACAGATCGCGTCTCTGCGGCCCGCGAACTTCTGAATGAGTACAAGGAAATGGTGCCGGTCGTTGATTTGCAGACCGATGCGCGGTGCCCACCTCGAGGCATCCGTCCTGCTGGCCGAGGGCCTGCCATATCGTGTTATTGACCGATTGGAGCCGTACTTGCAGTCCAGGAATTTCAGCGATTCCATGCGTGGGTTGCTTGCCGAGGCCTTTCGCCGCACACGGCAACAGGGTCGAATCGCCGCGCTCTATCGTTCCGATTCGACCGGTGCCATCGAAGGACCCATTCCCGCATTGATGACAATCGAAGCCATGTTGCGCGGCGGCCATATCGAAGAAGCGGCACGTGTTTTGGGCGAGCTGGAAAGGCTCAATCCAAACAGCATCGAATTACAGCTTCTGAGAATGGACATCGATCTGCTCATGGCGGCGCAGGATACAAGTGACACATCGAATGCCGTGCGCAAGTCTTGCGAGTCAAAACTTCGGGAGTTGTTGCGATCGCGAATAAGTGAGCAGGAAGTTCGAAGCAGGCTTGCTCTCCTCATTGCGGCGGATGGACGAGTCGATGAAGGAGAGCTACTGCTCAAACAGGCAATTGCCGATGATCCCGATTCCCAGGACCAGCTCCTGAATCTCGCACGATTTTATTCGTTATGCAACATGCGCCGGGAAGCACTGGCAACGCTTAGGAAAACAATCGACCTGTTTCCATCGTCCGCACAGCCGCGACTGGAGCTCGCGGATTCACTCTTGCTGGCTCAGGATCGCGAAGCGGCTCGTCAGATTCTCGCGGCCGCACTCGACGCAGTCTCCGCTGATTCGCAATCCAATATATCGCGCCGATTGGCGGCGATTGAGTTAGCTGATGACTCAACGAACGCTTCCGGCATGCACAGAATGAAACAGCTGGCGGAGGCAGACCCGCAGGACATTGAGGCGAGATCCCTCTTGCTGCAGTCGTCCGTGTTTCGAAGCGATTCTGTTGCGGCTCAAAAGGCAATCGAGGAAATCAAGGCCATCGAAGGCGAGTCGGGACAACGATGGCGCTATCATCAGGCCCAGCTCGACCTTGACGGGATGACCGATGATGAGGGTGCCGAACAGCAGGCACGTCGTCAGGGCATCGAAGACATGCTGATGATGTGCATCAACCGTGATCCAGCCTGGTCGCAACCGGTATTGCTGCTCGGCGCCTATTACGAGAGACTCGACCAGTACGAAAAAGCCGCACAGCTTTATCGGCGATCTCTGGATGCAAATCCCGACAGCGCCGTAGCTGGTCAATTGCTCCTGCAACTCGAAACCAGGCATCGATTCAAGGAAGCGTTGAACGTGATGGACCGTTATCCGGCCGTCTTCAATGCGCCGGAATTCGGCGCGCGACGCCTTACCATTGCCATGGACAGCGGTGATTCGGATCTCATTTCAAGACAGCTTGAATTTCAATCCGGCAGAAACGCCCAGGATCCGCAAATCCTGATCCTCTCGGCGATGCTCACATTCTCCAGAAATAGGGACGTCGCCGAAGCGCAGCGAATTCTTCAATCTGCCCTGGATGCCGGCGCCGACCCGTTGGCCGTTGCTTCGACACGCGTGGGAATTCTGAAGGGTGCGGGCCAGATCAACGAAGCAAAGCGAATTCTCGATGACATGGTCACCGCATCCCCGACTTTTGAAGTTCGATTGCTGCGCGGTGCTTTTCTCGATTCCATCGGTGACGTTTCGGCAGCTGAGGCCGATTACAAAGAACTTCCCCTGCTCGCGTCTGATGTCCGTGGTTTTGCCCATCTCACGGATTTCTACGCAGAAAAAAAGCGATTCGCTGAAGCAGTCTCCACCATCGAAGCGGGGCTGGACAAGTATCCTGATGCATTGGACCTGAAGCGGGGGCTTCTCAAAATCCTTTTGACCCGTCGAAGTCCCGACGATCTGTCACGCGCGGAATCTGTCATCGGTTCGATCGATTCTAACACGATGGACACCGACCTGCTTTGGGTTCAAACCGTGCTCGCCGAACACAAGGGGGGAGCGGATGCAGCTCAAAATGTGCGCCACTTGCTCGAACGTGCCACACAACATCCCAAGGCCTCACTCGAAGTATACCGGGGGCTTGTGAACACGGCCCTTCGATTGAAAGAAACGTCGGTGGCCGAAAAACTCTTGAACGCCGCCGGCCGTGAGCATGGCGAAGACCTGCCGGCATTGAATGTCATGCGGGCCTATCTAATGATCGCCAAGGGAGAGGCTCTTTTGTCGCTGGGCTATTTGCGCCAGGCCCGCGTCCGGGGGCGCTATGATTTCTCGGTATATGAGTGTCTATTGGCCCTGACGCCCTACCTTGCGAATTCCGTTGCCCTCGGTGAATTTCTGGACCCCTTGGAAGCAGCGTTGGCCCAATCTCCGAACGATGTACGGCTTCGGATTATTCACGCCCGACTTCTTCAACACCAGGGTCGTTCCAGCGAAGCGGCCGAACAGCTCGCTGCCTGGTTCAAATCGAAGGAATCCAGTCCGGAGAGCGATGCCAGAATACTGCTAACGCTGGTGGACTTGTTTGCTGCCAGCGGAAACATCAAAGAAGCAGAGGCGAACCTTGAGCGACTGATGGCGATCGATCCGAAATCCGCCGCCGTGCGCACTGCCCGCATCAATCTGCTCGCGCTTCAATCACAATACGACGAGATTAGCAAGATCGGAACGGAGACACTGGACGATGAGTCGTTGAGTAAAACCGAGAGGCTCAATCTGGCATTTCAGGCGGCACAGCTTTTATCCCTTTCGAACGATGCAAGTCGCACCCGATTGGCGCTGGCCGCATATCAGCGCATCGCAGCGCTGGAGCCGAAATCAGTATCGGCCGCCCTTGGAATCGCCATTTGTTTCGGCCAGCTTGGTGAAATTGATGATGCGATCCGGTCATACCGCATGGCCATCGAATATGATCCCAATCGCGATGAGGCTCTTAATAATCTGGCTTGGCTGCTGACAACGGAAAAAAGCAACGCTGCGGAAGCGGTGCAATTTGCCAGACGCGCCGTGGAATTAAAGCCGCAGGAGCCCGCATACCGCGACACGCTGGGCGAAATTCTCCAGCGGCTGCCCAATCGCCTCTCTGAAGCCGTGGACCAATTCGCCCGCGCCTCGGAGCTATACGGGCATTCCGATGCCAAACGTGCGCATTCCTTGCTGAAGCTGGCCGTCGTCTGCCACCGACTTCAGCGCGATGCCGAGGCCAAGCGATATCTGGAGGCCGCACGTCGAATCGATGCTTCGAGTCGCATCGAATCCCAGACCGGCGCTTTAAGTGAATCAGATCGGGCGACACTCAATCAGTTGTCCAGGGAGCTGAATCCCTCACCGACCCAATCGCTCGATTCGATGGCGCCCTAATACAGATCACGAATGCACATGTCGATTCTCGAGTGGCATGGGCAAGCGGCATTTTGCTTGCTCATGCGAAGATTGTTGAACGCATCCAATCGCAAACCGCCCCAAAGCAAACAAGCCGACGCCATTGGCATCGGCTTGTTCGTTAAAATCAACAACTGCATGGATATCAGCAGTCTGCCGAAGATTAAACACACACTCCGGCATTCCTGCCGCTATTTGCCGGCTGCCTGCGATGGCTGACGATTACTCCGAATCGGCGTCGCTCTCGCCTGAACCGTTCGATGAATCTGAACTCTCCGCTTCCGTGTCAGTTTCTTCCATACGGGCCGGCCGTTCTGATTGCTTCTTGTAGTTTTGCACGGCATGAGCCGTCCATTTCTTGCCGTCGAACGATTCGTAGGCGGCGTTCGATTTGAAGAAGTCCAGTCGACCGGCCACCGGCCCGAGCTTCGCAAGAATCGGTCCGATCGCCGAAATCACCCGCTTCGCCTCCGGCGGCACATCGCCACCCATGAACATTCCCATCATGCCCAAGCCCATCGACATGCCGCCGATCGCGGCCTGAAGTTCCTGGCCCATGTTCGATTCATCCGTAAATGAAACGCGCAAAACCGAGCCGGTCGGCATCAACGATTCTTCCTGCCAGCGCTTGTTCTTGGTGATGTTGTCGTGTTTGCCCGATGCGGTCATCAAACAGGTCTTGATTGTCTTTACAGACGAGCCGAGCAAGAGCTGCCCATCGGCGCACCCAATGACCGGCGGAGAGACTCCTGGCATCATCGCCATCATCGGGTGAGATATCTGCTTGAATTCGACCTTGTCATTGACCTTCACTTTCGAAATGATCAGGGCGCTTTCGCCCATTTGCTGGTTTACAAACGTCAGCAATCGGGTGAGTTGCTCATTCATTCGCTTCTCGTCCGTGACCTTTGTGACAAAATCGATGGCATATTGATAGGCCTTGGTCAGGTCGACGCCGGAAGAGACGCTGAATGACACGGCCTCCTTCGGAATAAACTTTTCGAAGTTGGCGGTGGGTTTCCCACTGGTAACGACGTCATATATCGGCGACGACTTCGCGCTGGTCTTCAATACCGTGACCGAGTCCGTGAAGACGCGGTGGCCATCGGTCCATTCCGATTCGGCCACATAATCAATGATGGAAATGTCATGCATAAGCTGCGAGACGATCTGCATCGGGTTCACTTCGTCGTGGCCATGGTCATGGGCGTCTGATTCACCTTCATCTTCACCATCGGCATGGCTCTCGCCATCTTCGCCGTGTTCGCCGTCTTCATCGTGCGCGTGTTCCCTCGCGCCATGTCCCCCGCCATTTCTTGGAGGTCCGCCATGCATGTCGGCGCCGAATGCCGCCAGCATCGTCCGAAATGTGCTCATCATGCCTTCCACATCGAAGAAAACCATCGAATCTTCGGCCGGAGGAAGCTGGTCGAACGCCTGCTTGAATCGCGGCGATGAGGTAATGCCTTTCTTGTCGCCGCCGCCCTTTAAGAGGCTCATGCCGTCCTTCAACAGATCCGGACCACCGAAGGAAAGGAAAATGACATCATCCATCTGGGCGACACTGATGCCGAAATTGGGCGCCGCGCCGAAAACCAATTTCGCCACGCTCTGCCCTTCACCCTTCGTCTCATCCAGATTCACGACGGATTGTCCGGCCTGCTCATTCACAAACTTGACCAGTTCCGCCAGCATTTTCTTCAGCGCTGAATAATTAGCGGAGGACTTTTCCTTGTTCGAGCGGCCGATGAACATCCCCTCGTGAAAACCATCGGGAGCATTCGCGGGATTGAATCGCCCGCAATAGACGAATTCCCGATCAAACATCTCGGACCATTCAATCTTCTCACACAGACCCGAAAAGCGATCCATGGTGTCCTCGACCTCGTCGAGTTTGTCATCGGGCACGGTGTCGGTCACCATGTCCCAGACATCCGTCATGACACCGCTGTCCACGAATGCCTTGATGACTTCGGCCCAGTAATCATCGAGAAACTTGCGCTCGGGGTTGGCCTTCGCCGAGACCGCGATGAACACATCGTCCGGAATGGCCTTGCTCAGCGGAAACTTTGACGGATCCGTCTGTGCAACCGCGAAACCGCTCGACGCCCCGAAAAAGGACATCGCCAGGACCAATGCAACTGTTCGATTCTTCATGTAAGCCATCTCCATGTATCTCCAAACCTACCTTGTAAAAGACATACCCCGCGGCCATCCAACAATCAAAACAGAATCGCGGAACCGAATGGCCCAGTCATCAAAACGTCTCGTTTCCTGCCGCTTCACGCCCTTCAGGACCAATATTTGCCCCCCGTCCATTGCATTGCCGTCGTACGGCTGCAATATTCGCCAGTGTGCGTCGTTTATCGGGGTGGCTCGGAATTGTAACGGGGAACGGAAAACGGAACAGACCACGTTTGGAGAAGAACAATGTTGACGAAAAATCATGGAATTCTCGCCGCCATCGCGACCCTCTCTCTTGCAGGAGCCGCATGGGCAGCCGTACAGGAACCACCCAGGCCGATGCCTCCCCCGCCGCCGGCCGGTGAAACGATGTTCGAGAGGCTAGACGCCAATCATGACGGCGTGATCGATCGAGCGGAATTCGATGCGGTTCGCGAGCGCATCGGACGACGAATGCGCGGCGAATTTGCCCCCGAAGCGAACGGACGCCGGCCAAATCCTGAAGAGAATTCTGAACGACCCCGCCAGGGCCCAAACAGGGGTCGATTTTGGGGCGCACCGATGGCCGGGCCGCGGGCTGCCATGGCTGCCGAAGAGATCAAGCATGTCATTCGCGGTGCCGTGAATGAAGCGCTGCGCGATCATCCGCCCGAGCTTCGCGAACACGTTCAAAATGCCGTCATTGAGGCACTCAAGCATCAAATTCAAAAGCGCACCGCAGATGGGCGTGATGGCCGGGGCCCCGGCGAACCGGGACTTGCGCCGCCCGCCCCATCCGACAACGAACGGCCGAAGGGTCCCCCGCCGCCCCTGGGCGGACCGCAGCGACCCGGCCAACGGCCGCAGCGCCACATGGGTCCGGACAATCCTGATGCCGATGGCATGGCACCCAAGCCCGGGGATCGCGCCGACAGGCAGGGCCGGCGCCGTGGCGGACGTGGGCAGGACGATGGCATGAACGAACGGCCCGGCCGCTTTCGCGATCCGCAAAACCAGAATGCGAACAGGAACCGCGGACAAGGGGCCGGTCAAAACCCGCAACAGAAGTTCAAGCAAATGGACGTCAATGGCGACGGCTATTTGACGCAGGATGAATTCAAGGGCGGCGCCGAACGATTCGCCATGATGGATTCAAACAACGATGGCAAGCTCTCGAAGAAGGAAGTGCGCGAGGCCATGCGCCGTTTCCGCGACAAACGAAACGGCAACATGGATGAAGGCGCCAACAAACAAAACAATCGCGGACAAAAGCGCGATCGCAACGCCCGGCGGGTTGTGATCTGAAACAATCTCAACTGAAGCAGCGTTGAACATGCGGCAATGCGACGCGAGCCGGTCCGATTCGGGCCGGCTCGCGTTCTTTTTGGAGCGATTTTCGGCCTCATGTAGCCGTCGCTGTGGCACCGGCGTCCCGCCCGTGCTCACCGCCGAGACGGCAGTGCCACAGAGCGGCGATACGCTCGAACAAAAAATGCTCTAGATGTCGGGCATCGACAAGAAACTGAAATCAGTCTTTGCAGGATGCCACAAAATGCCGCAAAAGATCGGCTTCCGTGACAATTCCAACCAGATTTCCGTCGCGCATGACCGGCAGCGAACCGAATTTGTTTTTCACCATGATCTCCGCCACTTCGGCAAGCGAGGCTGAGGGTTCAATCGTCATAACCTCGCGCGACATGACATCCGCCATTACCACCTGCATATGTGAGCGGGATGCGGAGGCCCGTTCGTCCTGTGCCTGCAATGGCAGACCGCCCAGGCCGCGCCGCAAATCGCGATCCGACACCAACCCCATCATTTTGCCGTCATCGACAATGACAAGATGTCGTATCCGCCGCGACTGCATCGTCCGAACCGCATGAACAAATTGATCGCCTGACTTCAGTGTTACCACCGGCGAACTCATCAAGTCCGCCACTTTTCGCAAGCGCCAACCCGATTTTCTGGCAATCGGGCGATCATCGAGATAGCACTTGAGAAAATCAGTCTCCGTCACGATGCCGGCCACCCGGTCCTGATACACCAACGGAATCGCCCGAATGCCCTCGCGAAGCATCAGCTCGGCCGCAACTTCCAACGAAGCTTCCGCTTCAACGGTAATGGCTGGCGAAGACATGATTTGAGAGATGCGCGTCGCCCCCACGCGCGCCGGGCCTTCCTCCGCGGACATCCGTTCTGAACTGGGCAGCATGGCGACGGCCGACAGCAAATCACGATCGGACACCATCCCCAGAATCCGCCCGCGCTCCATCACCGGCAAATGTCGAAAACCGTGTTGCTCGAGAAGCGCAATGGCATGGTCGACCGAATCATCGGGTCGAACCTGAACCACTTTGGTGTCGCCAATGTCAATCAACTGCATGACGGCACTCCGGTTGGGGAACGCAATTTCGTTCGCTCGGGGGCCTTGATAACCAATGGCTGAAACATGCAAAACTAGGCGGATAATCCACAGTTCAGCCGTTCTTGTCAATCAAGAACCGATCACTCTTCCACAAACGACGAGCGGCCGCCATCTCGTCTCCGAGCCGCGGCCGCTGCGTCCAAAATCAATGTCAACCGGCTATTCCGGGCGGATCAGTTCCGCGAAGAGAACATCCGGAGCAAATACCAGAACATCATTGCGACTGCGGCAAACAACTGTAGTGCGGCGCCGACATAACGATCCTGCGGATAGTGATGAATAATGTTCGAGGTATCGTAGAGAATCGAAGCGCCGGCAAATGCAACCATCGCTACGCTGAACCACGTGCCCAGTTCAAATCCAAAGACAAGGGAAGCAATAATGCCAATAATTGCGCTCAGGCCGACCCACATCAAAATGCCGCGCAGAAATGAAAAGTCCTTCCGTGTTCCAAACGCAATGAAAGTCAGCCCGGCGAATCCGATCAACGTGGTCAGTGCCGCGCTCTCAATAACACCACCCTTGGCGACCATCTGTGCGTAGGCCAGCATAGGTACAAAAATAATCGACTCCGCCACAACGAAGCCGGCGAGCGCCAAATATTGGGCGGAATAAGACCGGGCCGTAAAAGCTGCGCGACTCGCAAACCAGGAAACCAGAACAAACGCGCCGAGGACCAGCAGCCAGCTCGTTCCCGAAATGACATTCAAGATCGATCCGGCAATATCGGTCTGAAAATAGAGAAATTCCAAGCCCGTGAAAAACAGAATCGCTCCGAACAGATGCGCATACGTCTTCGCAATAAACGTCCCGCGCGCCTCGGCTCCCAACGAAAACACCGGAACGACCGGCGTCGGATTATTAAACTCTTGATTCATGGTCATTCTCCCAATCTCTCGTAAGTGCCCACGTACCTAAACTCCGGGCGGATTATAGCATCGACCCATTGGCCGGTCACGACTGGGGAAATCTCCATACCAGCCGCCGCATCCTATTTTATCGGCCAAATGTGCCGCTTTCTGCGAACGCCACGCAGGCATCATCGCAGAACTATGGCGGCATCGCCTTGCGGAATAACCCGGCCGATGACCGCCGACACGGGCGTCCGTTGCCGTTGTAACCCTGCCAGCAACCCGGGCAAATCCGATTCCGGCACCGAAATAAGCAGCCCCCCCGACGTCTGCGCGTCGCACAACAAATTGGCCAGCGTCGGCGATACGCCGCCATCGACCCGCAGCCGCTCGCCCAAATGCGACTGCGTGCCCCTATAGGTTCGCGTCAACAGTCCATCCTGTGCGAACCTTAAGGCTCCGCTTAACAATGGCACATCATTCGCCTGAATCTCAAGCGTCACGCCACTGGCATCCGCCATTTCAAAGGCATGGCCCACCAGCCCGAATCCGGTGATATCCGTCGCCGCGTTCGCGCCGACTTCGACCATCGCATCGCGCGCGCCGCGATTCAGTTCGACCATCACCGCGATCGCCTCGTCCAGCGCCGCATCGTCGATCAAGTCCTTCTTCCGCGCCGTCGTCATCGTCCCCGAGCCGATCGGCTTGGTCAGCACAATCACATCCCCCGCTTTCGCCCCGCTGTTAGCAAAGACCCGCCGCGGATCGACCCACCCCGTCACGGACAAACCAAACTTTACTTCCGCGTCGCGAACGCTGTGGCCACCCAGCACAACCGCGCCGGCCGCCTCGCACCGCTCGGCCCCGCCGCGAAGAATCTCCACCAGTATCTCGCCCGGCAACTCCTTGTCCGGAAAGCCGACGATGTTCATGGCCGTCAGCGGCTGCCCCCCCATCGCATACACATCCGACAGCGCGTTGGCCGCCGCAATCTGACCAAACGTGAATGGGTCATCCACCAAGGGCGGGAAAAAATCCAGCGTCTGAACGAGCGCATAGTCCTCCCGTATGCGGAACACGCCCGCATCATCAAAGTGCTCATGCCCGACCAGCAGGTCCGGATGAGCCGACCGCGGCAAATGACGCAGCACCTGCGCCACCATCTCCACAGGGAGTTTGCCGGCTCAACCCGCGCAATTCGCGTAGCTGGTCAATCGAATCTTGCGACCTTCGTTCATGGTATGAATTGTAAGTGCGAAAGACCCGCCGCGATATGATTCGGTGATTCTCAACAAGAAATGCCGAAAGAGTCATCGTCGAATGTCGCGATTGTGTGTGGAACCGGCTATTGTTGCATTTCACGATTGGGTGTGGAACAGGCTAATAGCCTGTTCCACACCCAATCGCAGTGTGTAAGTTCGTCCCCGAAAAAAAAAACACAACTGAGTCGCTTTCAGCCGACTCTCAACGGCGCTCATCTATTCAATGACGGTCCGCTCGTCGCCGGCACCGTCGTCACCGGTGCATCCAGAATCTTGAACACGACATATTGCGCATTCTGGTTGTTCTTCCACTCGCCGACCGGATACAAGAGCTCGGCGAACCCATTCGCCCCCATGACTTTGTTCGATAGGGGTTTGTGGTCCCGATCGCTGATCACATAGCGCGCCTTAAACACATCGCGAATATCTTCAACGCGAATATCCAGCTTTTCCTTGAATTCCTTGCCGGTCGTATCCTTCATCTTCACCGTGGAATTGGTCGGGGTCTGGCCGCGGGAAATCCGCACGAACCGTTCCCACAAATCCGGCCGCCGATCGTGCGTAAACTTCGGATCGAGCCCGACAATGTAATGGTTGTAATTGTTGTAATAAAAGTGCAGCGGAAAATCGTCCCAGTCGCTCGTAAAAATGATATCCCCCGGCTTCGAATCCGCCCGAATCGCTTCCATCATGGCCGTCAACTTGGGGACGTCGTAGCTGCATTTGCAGCTCTTGCGAATCTCCGTCCACATAATCGAGCTGGCCACGGTCACAAACGTCGTCGCCGCCAGCGCGAGCGGCAAAAGCCACAGCACCCCCGCAACGCGCGACGGCCGGCTGCGCGCAGCGCGCAAAAACTCCAGGAGCACCGGCAGGTACAAACCCGCGACCACCGCCGTCCAGAACCGCCATGATTGAATAACGTCCTTCAAGGCCGGCCCCACTTTGTCGTGCCGAACGGCCCCCGTCACCAGCCATGCCGCCAACCCAAGCCCCGCGGCCGACCAGAAAATGCGCATGATCATCGCGCTGCCGTTGCGGTCGTCGGTGAGATCGCGGGCCAGCCAGTTCTGCATCGCCTCCAGCGCCGGCTTGGCCAGCACCGCCGAACTCAGCAGGCAAAACGCCGGCCAATACTCGATAAACCGCCGAGCTTTCAACGTCAAAATCAGAAACGCGAAATGCAACAGCACCAGCGTCAACTCATTCGCAGACAATCGCGGTCCGAGCCTCAGCCGCGTGACAAGCGACCCGCACCAGATCGCGAGAATCGGTCCGGCAAACAACACCGCAAACCACCAGATATCGCTATACGGCTTCCACTCGCTACCCACCTCGATGTCCGGCGTAAGTCCCGTACCGAAAACCTGCAGTCGCAGAAACTCGAACATGTTGCCGCAATACGGGTGCGTCAAAATGCCGATGAACCAGCCGATCGCCGTCGCCGTCACCATCTTCCACGGAAACCGCCGATCCTCCGCCGGACCCAGCAAATTCGACGCCGCAAAGGACCCGACGATGACAGGCGAATACATCACCGCGCCGAGATACATATGGTTGAATAACAGCGTCACGATCCCGGCGATCAGCCATCGCCCGCGAAACATCGCCCACACCAGCAGAAACATCGCGAAGAGTGACGGACTGATGGCACGAATATAGGCATGCCGCGTGTAAAACTGAATCGGCATCGCCAGAAACAGCAGCACCCACAGCATGCGCCACGGCACCCGCTCGCCGCGCAAAATCGAATGAAAAAAAGCCATCGCCAGCCCGAAAAAGGTGCAGATCGCCCACCGCGCCCCGGCCAGATCGTCATTCACCAGCCACTGTCCCGCCTTCACAAACGGAATGAGCAGCACGTGAAAGCCATAATGATGGCTGACGAAGTCGTCGCCTTCCTTCGTAAAGTACGAGTATTGCAGCCACGGAAACTTCTCGACCAGCCCCACCTCCGTCATCATCATCCCCATCTTGACGTGATAATACGAATCGTTCCCCGGCAGTCCTTCGCTCGGCATGAAAAAGCTCATCGCCAGATAGCCGATGAGAAAGACCACCGCCGATTCAATGAAGGCCGCCGACCTCGTCGCCTGATTCGTCTGAAGTCCGTCGCTCATACAGTCTCATCGCCGATCGCAGTGCATCTCGCCATCAAAGAATATCGCCGCCGCTTAAAACATGCCAAGGTGCTCAAAGGCACGGAAGCGGCAAACAAAAAAAGCAGCCTGCCGACGGGGTCTTCGGCAAGCTGCATTGAGAGAGGGAAGATGGGTTACGGCTGACGACCATCGGCCGGGCCGGCCTCATGCCGACCCGGGCCAGTCCGTCGAATCAGCCGTTGGTGTTTGAGTTGTTGTTGGAATTCCCGTTGGTGTTGCCGTTCCCGTTGCAGGAATCGACATCCTCGCTGGAGCAATCGTTACCCATCGTCACCGAGAATGATCCAACCTGAACCACGTCGTTCAACGCCATGAACGGGAAGTCCGACGGGAAATCGCCGTCTTCCGTGTCAAATTCCTGCTCGCCACGGCCATCGCCGCCGACCTGAATCATGCCGACCGATACGCCGTTCATGAGAATCTGATAGGGGCCGCCGACATAGTCCCGGACCTTCACACGGAAGCGCGCACAACCCGCTGGGTGTCGGCGATATTCGGCTTCCAGTTCGACGAGGGAATCGATCTCGCCTTCAAGCCGCGTCGAGCCATCCGCGCAGAGGCCGTCGCTGGTGTTGTCATTGGAATTGTCGTTGCTGTTGTCGTTTGAGTTCGAGTTGTCGTTGTCGTTGGTATTTGAATTGTCGTTCGTGTTCGCGTTGTCGTCGGAGTTGTCGTTCGCGTTATCGTTGGTGTTCGTGTTGTCGTCGGAATTGTCGTTGGCGTTATCGTTCGTGTTCGTGTTGTCGTCCGAGTTGTCGTTCGCGTTGTCGTTCGTGTTCGCATTGTCGTCGGAATTGTCGTTCGCGTTATCGTTCGTATTCGTGTTGTCGTCCGAGTTATCGTTCGCGTTATCGTTCGTGTTCGCGTTGTCATCGGCGTTGTCGTTCGCGTGGTCATCCGCGTTATCGTTGGAATTGTCGGATGTATTGTCATTGGCGTTGTCGTTGCCCGCCTTGTTGTCATTCTTGTTGTCGTCGACATTGTCATTGGTGTTGTCCGGCTTGTTGTCGTTGGCGTTGTTCGACGTATTGTCGTTGGTATTGTCGCCGGTGTTGCCGTTCATGTTGTCGTCGGCGCCGCGAAGGCTGACGCCGTTGAAGGCCACGTCGATCGTCGTTTCCCGAAGAAGAATGCTGCCCGCGAAATTGGCTTCCACCTTCGTGCACAGCGACACCTCGCCCAGCCGCAGCGCCGTCGCCACAATCTCACCCAGCCGCGGCCGCTCCGGCCGAATCGCCAGGATGCGGCCATCATCGGCCACATCCACCACAAATTTCCCGGCGCTCACGCCCGATGTGCAGGGTGTCGCGTTCGCTCCCTCGGCAATCGCGAGATGGATGGTCAGCGTCTTCGGCGTCAACGCTCTTGCGGCCGGATCGGCCTGAATCGTGATGGCCATCGCCCCCGGCTCAAAGCTGAACGCCGCATCCGTCGCATCCTGGCTCGGCAGTTGGCTGGAAACATCCAGATCATTGCTGCGCTCGGCCGGCCGGCCCGGGGCAAAACTCATGGGGATGTCGGGCAACTGCGCGCCGATGGTGGCGATGTCACTCGCCGGCAGGCTGTTGCCGATCGGCGCGCCGGACTGGCAACCGGTGTAAACGGCCAGTCCCAATGCCGCCACGATGGCCAGACGATTGATGATGCTCCAGCGATTCATGATTCGGTCTCCTTCTTGTGAGTAAGCCTGATGGATCTCAGTCAGCCCCACATGCGGGGCATTGGATGCGGTGATCCCATAAAGCAAGCAGCGTGCCAGCAGGAAGCCATTTTCAGGAAAATCGCCTTAGTCGTTGTGCGGCAACGAATTAGAAAGCCTTTGCCCCATCCGAAGTCCACCCGCGCAGCCCCGCCACCTCGCGACCATCGTGACCTCATGCACGGCCGCCTGTGTCCTCACATGCAATCGCCCGCTCCTTCACCGCCCCATTCGCCCACACCATCGCCATCGCTTGCAGTCCCTCGCCGCAACGCCAATAATCGATTCTCCGCCTCCCAGCCGCGTGGCCGACGAGAGGCTCACATAACTCATGACCGTCCGACCCCGCATGCCGTCAGCTGGCGAGGCCGGTCGAATGCAACCTTCGCAAAGACAAAGACCCATGGCAAAAGGCGAATCCAAATCCTATGTCCCGTCAGCTGTCGAGAAGCCGCTCTTCGACTACTGGGAGAACGCGGGCCACTTCAAGGCCCAGCCCAAAGGCCCCGCGAAACCCTTCTGCATGGTCATCCCACCCCCCAACGTCACCGGGGCGCTTCACCTCGGCCACGCGCTGAACAACACCCTTCAGGACATCCTCATCCGCCACAAGCGCATGCAAGGCGCGAACACCTTCTGGCTGGTCGGCACCGATCACGCGGGCATCGCCACGCAGGCGACGGTCGAAAAAACAATCCGCAAGACCGAGGGCAAAAGCAGGCACGACCTCGGCCGCGACGAGCTGGTCCGCCGAATCTGGGACTGGAAAGCAAAGTATGGCAGCCGCATCGTCGAGCAACTCAAGCTGATGGGCAGCTCGTGCGACTACTCGCGCGAGCGGTTCACGCTGGACGAGGGCTGCGCGAAAGCGGTCCGCGAAACGTTTTTTAAGCTCTTTCGCGACGGGCTGATCTATCGCGGCAAGCGGCTGGTCAACTGGGACACGGAACTCCAGACCGCTGTCGCGGACGATGAGGTCTACCACGAAGCCGTGAAGGGACACTTCTATCATTTGAAGTACCCCATCGTGGCACCGGCGTCCCCCAATGTGGCACCGGCGTCCCCGCCGGTGTCGGGGGAGCATGGGCCTCCGGCCCGTGCGAACGAAACCCCGTCGGCCCGCACGGGCGAGACGCCCATGCGCCCCGACATGCCCGAATTCATCCACGTCGCCACGACGCGGCCGGAAACAATGCTGGGCGACACGGCCGTCGCGGTTCATCCGCTGCCCGATGTCGCCCTCGACAAGGCCGAGGCCGATCTGCAGGAAAAATTCAAAACCGCGTCGGAGAAAGACAAAGCCGACCTCGCCGCCCAGATCGAGTCGATCGCGGAGCGGCGCGCGACGATCCTGCCCACACTCCTCAAACTGCGCGACCTGGCCAAAGCGGGCGCGACCATTCGACTCCCGCTCACGAACCGAAAAATCCCGCTCATCCTCGACGACTGGGCGAAGCCGGAACTCGGCAGCGGCTGCGTGAAGATCACCCCAGCGCACGACGCCAACGACTACGAGGTCTACAAGCGCCACCCCGAGATCGGGATGATCAACGTCCTGACAGCGGATGGCAAAATCGCGGACGTGGTCGAACTGGATGGCAGTGTCAACCAGGCGTCACCCGCCTATGCCGGTCTCAAGTTCGCCACGCTCGGCCGCGAGAAAGTTTTTAAAGACCTCGAAGCCGGCGGGTTTGTCGAGAAAGTGGAAGATCGCCAGATCGACATCGGCCACTCCGACCGCAGCAAGTCGATGATCGAGCCGTACCTCAGCGACCAGTGGTTCGTCAAAATGGGCGACCTCACCGCCGAGGAGGCGTCACGCATCAGCGCGGGACCGTTCCGCGACTACCTGGATGGTCACCGCGCCGCGCAGAAATCGCCGGATTCCGCCGGGCAAAGCCCTTCAGCGGCCTCGGACGGCCCTACGGCGGCCGCTGACGGCCCTTCGGCGTCGCGCCGCAGCCCGATGTCGGACGAAATAACACACTTTTCGTCGCAAAAAGTGGAATATTCGCCGCAAACTATGTCTGATTCGGGACAAAACTCAGAAGATTCGTCGCAAACTTCGCAGGATTCGCAGCAGAAAACACAGTTTTCGTCACAAAAACGGTCTGATTCGTCGCAAAACACGACAGATTCGGCGCATTCCGGCCCTGCGCCGGAGCGCCACGGTACTGCGGCAGAGCGCGGCGGTACTGCGGCAGAGCGCCGCGGGGACGCGGCGGAGCGGCGCGGGGCTGCGGTGACGCGGGAAGGTCACGGACTGGCCCAGTTCGCCATCGACGCGGTGTCGGACAGCCGCGTGAAGTTCCACCCCGACCGCTACGCGAAGACCTACATCGACTGGCTCGCGGAGAAGCGCGACTGGTGCATCAGCCGCCAGCTCTGGTGGGGTCATCGGATTCCGGTGTGGTCGCAGCGCATGACGCTTCGTGAGTTTGAACAACTTCATGCGACCGGGCTTGGAGGCTGGCTCAATGAGCACGGAGGTCTATGCGAGGCAATTCGAGCTGTCCGCGACAACGGCGTGACATACTCGTGGTCGAGCGGGGCTTCCGAGGCCGATGCGGTCGACGCCGATCGACTCCTCAAGGATGCCGGACTGGATGAGCCGCTTACCTGGCACCGTTGTTTTGCAGATCCGGAGCCCACCGTGGAATTTGAGGGGCGGACGGAGAGCATCGCCCATTGGTTAAGCCAGAGCGGGTTTGTCCAGGACCCCGACGTGCTCGATACCTGGTTTTCTTCCGCACTCTGGGCGCATTCCACGCTCGGCTGGCCGGATGCGACCTTGTCTCCAGACCCATCGCCAGATCACCAAATCGCCAACTCGCCAAATCCCCAAGCCGAGAATCTGCTCGCCACCTTCTATCCCACGAGTGTCCTCTCCACGGCCCGCGAAATCATCACGCTGTGGGTGGCAAGAATGGTCATGTTCGGCCTCTACAACCTCGGCAAGGTGCCCTTCAAAGACGTGGTCATTCACCCGGTCATTCAGGATGGTCAGGGGCGAAAGATGTCCAAGTCGCTCGGCAACGGCGTCGACCCGGTGGACATCATCGACAAGTATGGCGCCGATGCCCTGCGCTTCACGCTGGCCGAACTGGCCACCGAGACGCAGGACATTCGCATGCCCGTCACCGCGGAAAAGCAGAGCGATGGCCGCGAGATTAACGTCAGCACGAAATTCGAAAAGGGGCGGAACTTCTGCAACAAGTTGTGGCAGGCGTCGATGGGATTTCTCCTTCCGAACCTCGAAGGCCACGTTGCAAGGCCGCTGTCGCGGGAGGAGCTGCGCCTCGAGGACCGCTGGATTCTCTCGCGGATGACCTCGTGCCAGAAGAAGCTGGACGAGGCGCTGGCCCGGTATCGCTTCAGCGATGTGATCGGGGAGCTGTATCGATTCATGTGGGACGATTATTGCAGCAGCTATCTCGAGATGACCAAGTCGCGCCTCGCGGGGGAGGAGGGCGACACGGCGCGGCAGGTGCTGGCATTTGTGCTGGATCGGCTGCTGCGCCTGCTGCATCCGGTGGTGCCCTATGTGACCGAGGCGATCTGGCAGGAGTTTGGCCGCGTCGCCCCCGGCCGCGGACTCTTCACCATCGAGACGGCCGAGCACGCGCTGATTTCCGCCAAGTGGCCGCAGATGGATGACACGCTGCTGGATGAGGCGGTCGAGGCCGAGATGGCCCGGATTCAGGATGTGATCCGCGCCGGCCGCGAGATTCGCACGATGGTGAACGAATATCGCTCGCAGGCCAAGCAGCCGACGATCCGCGCGCTGCCGACGATGATCGTCACCTCGGATGCGGCCACGGTGAATTCGTTCCGGTCGCACGCCGATTTCGTTCGCTCGCTGGCCCACAGTGAAGCGCTGGAGATTGTCGAGTCCGCGCCCAAGCCGCAGGGGTCGCTTTCGCGCGTGATCGGCCCGGTGACGGTGCATGTGCCGGTGGCCGATCTGATCGATCTGTCCCTGGTGCGGGCGACGGAGGAAAGAAGATCGCGGACCTGCGTATCGCGGCCGGATCGCGCGACAAACAGCTCTCCAACGAGAGCTTTGTCTCGCGCCGATCCCGGTGTCGTGGAGCAGGCGCGCCCAGCGCGCCGCCGATCTGAAGATGCAGATCGAAGCCTCGCAAAAGCACGTTGAAGAATTGAGATAGGAATTTGTAATGAGGAATGCACCACAATCTTCGATCTCAAAGAGAATTGTTGAGATCTGAGAACGCCTCGAGCTCGGAAAATCCTTGCAACTGGGGAAATCTTTTGAGATCGGAAAATCCTTGGAACTCGAAGATATCGTCGAACCTTGTAAAATCGTTGCCCCGTCCCCGACAGGGGACCAACGTGAATAGCCGTGGGTGACAACCCACGGTCGCAAACGACACGCGAATTCAACGCTGAAAGGGTTGTACAATTCCGCGAGATAGATGTTCGATCGCAAAAGGCCGGCTGCATGTCAACCTACACGCAGATCATATATCACATCGTTTTCTCCACAAAAAATCGCAGACCCACACTCGTTGCTGATAGACGCGAAGACCTTTTCCGCTACATCTGGGGCATCATCAAAAACAATCACGGCCATTTGTATCGAATAAACGGCATCGAAGATCATCTCCATATTTTGACAAGCCTGCATCCAACGATTTGCCTTGCCGACTTGGTCAAGGATATCAAAACAGAATCTTCGAAGTGGATAAAAGAGAACAACATCTTTAGCGATTTCGATTACTGGCAGGACGGCTACGCGGCATTCACGCATTCGAGCGAACAGAAATCGCCACTCATCGAGTACATTAAGAATCAGCAGGAACACCATCGTGTTCTTTCGTTTGAGGATGAATTGAAACGCATTCTACAGGAAGCCGGAGTAGAATATGATCCGAAGTACTTGAGATGATCGCTCTCGACGTACGGTGCATTGCGTTTGCATCAATATTCCCTGGCGACCTGTACAACCCTTTCAGGGTTGAATATTTCAATTATCGCATCCGTGGGCTGCGCCCACGGCTACTCACATATTTCCCCTGTCGGGGAATGGAAAAGACGTCAATTTTGCATGGCGATGATTGTCAAATTCACTGATCCAACTCATTTTTTCGAACCAACTCCATCGACAATGACGCGGTATCAACAAGTATCGAGCATCCGTCCCGCGCCTACATTGGAACCCGTTCCTGTCAAGCCCGCTCGAAAAATCGTTTACGTGTGAATTGTTATCCCAGTGTTACTTATCTTTCGCTGTGGGTTGAAAATCGGTTCGCAGGCGAGTACGCTCTAAACCATCGGAGGATGCACGGCGATGGATGTGCCTGTCGATCTGTCTCGCATCGTGATTCAGGACACGAGCGACCAACAAATCATCTTCCTTCGTGAGCAGGGAGGCGAACGGGAATTTCCCATCGTCATCGGTGACGCAGAGGCCTGCGCCATCGATCGCCGGCTAAAAGGTTATAAGAAGGCGCGTCCCATGACGCACGACTTGCTGGCCGACGTCATTGAGAAACTCAATGGCGAGCTGGAGAAAATTGTCATTAACGACTTGAAAAACCATACGTTTTTCGCCACATTGGTGATACGCACGCAAGGCGGCCTCGTCGAGGTCGACTCGCGGCCGTCCGATGCAATTGCCTTGGGCGTTGCCAGCGGAACGCCGATTTTCGTGACCGAACATGTTCTTCGCGAGGTGTGCCGCCAAGCTTAAGGGCCGAGGCATCCTCCGGTTTTGAAATAGATAAGAGCTGCAATCGCAATGAATCCTTCTCGCGATTTCGAACCATCGTCGGCCAACGGCTTCTCGACCCAGGTCGAGGCCGCTGTCCGGAACAGACCGAACACCGGCTCGCGCATCGGCATCGCCTTTGCGCCGGGCGTGGTCGATGTCATGGGCGGCATCGGTGAGGATGCCGGCTCGCTGGTGCTGACCGCGCCGACGACGCTGGGCCATCACACCGCGGTGTGGCCCATCGCAGGCGACAAGATTCACATCGGCATGGTCTCCAAGACCGGCGCTGAGTCGGGCGATACAACATTTCCCGCCTCCATGCTTGCATCGGACGATACGGCCGCGATTTGTGCCCGATGCGACAAGTCGCCCTGGGCCGCGCCGACGCTCATGGCCATTCGCCGGATGATCGTCGACCACATCGCCGCGGCGCCGGCCGGCGGGCTGGCGATTTTGATCGAACACGATTTCCCGGAGAACGCGGACCTCGGCCGATTGCCCTCGCAGGTTGCCGCCGCCGCCAGCGCGTTTCTCAAGCTTCAAAACGTCGAGGCCGAGACGATGGTCGTCGCACAGAGCTGCGCGAACGTCGTTGCGGAGTTGGTCGACTTGCAGCAGCTTCGCAAGACGATGACCGCGCTTTACACGCCATCGGTTCGCTCGATCTGGCAAATGCGCTTTCATCCGAATCTGCTGTGCGAGGCGCTCGAATTGCCGCAGGGTGTCATCATCAAGGCAGTGGCCACGCGATTGACGCGCCCGACCACGCTGAAGCGGCTGATCGAAACGCGCGTCTGCTCGGAAATGGGCCATCGAATCATTCAGGAATTGCAGCGACAGGACGGCCAGAATCTCGATCCGGCGCAGACGCGGCTTTCGTCGATCACGCCGGCCGAGTATGTCGAGCGCTTCCGCGATCGCATGCCGTCGAAGATCACGCACCAGCAATTCACCACGAAATTCGGCACGGTTCGCGGATTGGGCGACGGCAGCGCGAACCCGAAGGAAGTTTTCAAGATTCGCTCGCGGGCCGAGCATCATATTTACGAGAACCGCCGCGTGCATGATTTCGCCACGCACATTGTCCGGGCACGACGCGCGACGACGATCGAAGCCCTGATGGCCGCGGGTGAGCTGATGTATGCCTCGCATTGGAGCCACAGCCAGCGGTGCGGCATCGGCGGGGTCGAGACCGACCGGCTGGTGAACAACATTCGCGAATTCGGCGAGGCGGCCGGTCTGTATGGTGCCAAGGTGACGGCAGGCGGCGAAGGCGGCGAGCTGGTCGTGCTGATGCGCGACGATGAGCAGGCGCATGCCGCATTGGCGAAGGCCTCGGCCATGGCGGAGGAAGCCTCGAATCAGCCGGTGGTGATTTTCGGCGGGGTTCGGCAAGGCGCTTCCCGCAGCGTTTCGGCTGATGCCGCGCGATCGCCCGCGACGGCCGGCGCGGTTTGAGGCAATCTTTCGCAGCACGGCATCACTTCACTTTTTCGATCTTCAGTTCGCGGTGGCCGGTGCGCGGATCTTCGGCGCGGCTGAATGCCACCCCCTCCAGTTCTCCAATGACAATTTCCGCGGTTGTGCGAATCGTGCAGCCTTCGAGCATGTGGCCGGCGGTGACTTTGCCGGATTCATCGGCGACCGCGAGGTGGAGGTGCGGGCCGTCGGACGAGAGCGTGCCGACGAGGGAGACGATTTCGAGATCGCCTGTTGTGACGGCGCCTTCGGAATTGCCGCCATAGCGGAGGTTGGCGCGGGTGAGGCTGCCGACGGCGGTGAGGATGCAGCCGGCCTGGATGTTGTGATTCCTGGTGAACGATTCGAGTTCGGCGCGGAGGTCCCGGCCGGGGGTGAGGCGGAGGGCGTGGGTTTGCATGGTGTGGGTTCCGTTGATAGAGGATGGCGTTAGGTTGGCACAGCCGGGGAAAACAGTTGCTGCAATGATTGTCAGGAATGCGAATCGACCATGACACAGTTTGCGCGCCGTCTGCACGGGCAGGCAGATGGCCGTCCGCCGCAGCGGATCTGTGACCTGACCTTGGCACCCATCATTCGCCTTTTTCATTTCTCTTCTCATCGGTCTCGGTTCCTCAACATTCGTTTGGGTGTGGAACAAGCTATTAGCCTGTTCCACACCCAAACGCGAGATACGCTAACTCTGATCATCCGGGGCGCTGAAGCGGAAGATGGCGGTTGGGTTGGCGAGGCGGAGATAGTCGGCCACGGGCATCACGATGGAGTCGGTGAGGCTGCCGGCGTTAAAGGCGATTTTTTCGTTGCGGGTTATCGATTCGTCCACGTACAGTTCGAACGGGAGGATCGGGCGGCCGAACGGAGGGGACGCAGCCGGGGACGAGGCCGGTGAGCTCTTTTAGTTCGTCTGGCGTGGCGAAGCGGGCTTTCTTGGCGTTGAAGCGGTCGCGGAGTGCGGCCGAGTCGAGTTTCTTGGCGGCACTGATGACGAAGAGGCGGAAGTCGTCGCCGAGTTTCATGAGCAGGGCTTTGCCGCCGATTTCGATAGACTCGCCGCGGGCGCGGGCGGATTCTTCGCTGGTGCGGGTGGGCTCGTGGTGGACCTCGCGGAATGCGACGGCGTTTTCGGTGAGAAGGCGGCGGATGTTATTGAGGATCAGCGACATCGAGGGCTTTCTTAGCTGTTTGGTGATGGAGCATTTTTGTAGTTTCTAGTTTCGAGTTTCGAGTTGCAAGACGGAGGGGAAACGCCGAAATTGAAAGAACCGGCGAAGGATGAATAAGGAAGGCAGGAAAGCAGGAATTGAGCATTTTCGTCATCTCTAGTTTCGAGTTTCTGGTTGCGAGTTTCGAGTCGGAGGGAATCGCCGAAAAGAAGCATGCATCGGAAGGGATTCCGTTTGAGGGGGGTGCGAGAAAGGATTCTCGCACGAGCGAGACGCGCGGCGGCTTAGGCTGAAGGCGACGTTCATTCAGCGGCATCTTCAGGCTGAATCTAAAGTGAAATTCAGGCAGGCGGTTTTTGATAAGTTGTTTGTTTGCAAGATGTTCCGTCGTGCGGCTTCTCGCGCCACCCCCATTTTCGCTCTGCAAACCTCCACTTCAATTCAGCCTGCCCATGCGGTGTGACCCTGCTGGAAGGGTTAAAATGCACGATAGCCGAATCATCACGACAGGTTGGGGAGCCTGACGGCGTGCTACGATGGACGTGGCTTGTGCGGGGCATGGAGGGTTCTCCCGGGGCAATCGACTTGCCAGCATACAGTATAGACCGGTTCCCATGGACGGCAACTTTAATTTGGTAAATGTTTGGTATGAGAATTGCAGGCTGCGCGGCAACAGGGTCATGTTAAATAAATCAGAGTGTTCGCGGGCTTCGATCATCGTGAGCCGCCCCAAAGGGGGTGGGCCGCCGGGCCGGGACCGATCATGTTATGACAAACGTCAATTTACTTTGCCGACGCACTAGGCTTAGGTGCCTTGCGGGGCGGGCGCTTCGTGGCCGAGGCCGAGCGAAGGATCACCGAACCGCGGCCGGCGGGCGCGAACGGCACGCGATTATGAGCGATGGCCTCGTCGATCAGGCGCGCGACGGCCGGACGGGTGAGTGTGGATGCGCTCTCCAGGTCAATGAAGCGCACCTGCGCGGACCCTTTCAACAGTTTCTCAGGATCAGGCAGCTCCTTTCCGCGATTGAAATAGAACTTCACGCCGACTGCATCCCCGCGGATGGCGAGAACGCCCTCGAACCCATGTTCGCTGGGTGAATAGCTGATAACGAACCAGGTGCGGTATTCATAGATGATCTCATTGGCGGTGGGCAGACGCTTTTGCAGTGACTTTCGCACTGCCGACACGAGTTGCTCGTGCGCGGGCGCAAACTTGGCGATGAGCGCACGCGCTTGGGCATCGGCCGCTTTTCGCTCGGCCGCGGACTGGGCGCTGCCGGGGGCTTCGACTTTCCCCTTGAGGGAACGGCGCGTCGTCTCGGCGAGTCTCGGACTGGTGGATTTCTTCTTGATGCTCATGGTTTTTCCCTTTGAATAGTGCCCTCAGGCTTGGAATGCACCGCGACGTACCTGGCGGCGTGGTGTTTGGCAACGGCGGACTTCTATTCGCTTTCGTTGTTGATATCGTCATCGTCGTCGTCAACTTCCTTGTGTTCGGCAATGTCGCGGTGGAAGTGGTGGGTCAAACGGTAACCCCAGCCTGCGCCTCTGTCATATTGCGAATTGGGCGGCTCGAATTGGAGAACCGAATAATTAGTCTGATGAGGGGTGGGTCGTAGCCATTTGAAGCCACATTGGGTGGGATAGTCTCCATGTGTAGCCACCGCCAAGAATATCCCAGCGGGTCTGCCCGCACGGATTTTCGGCGTCCCACTCAATCGGGGTTTGATTGGGCTTGAGGCGGTATACACACGGGCCTTGATGTTCGACAATCATATGAGCCGGAGAATTTCCGCCCGTGCAGCCGTAACTGAAGTGTACGGGTTCCTGATCGATCTTGTACCGTTCAATCGCTCGATCAAACGCCGGCCGATCATGTTGCCATAATCCGCAAAGGGCATAGAGCTGACCTGTTTTGTTGGCGCGATTAATCAAGTCACGGAACAGGCCGGGTGCATCGGGGTCCTCAAACAGAAGTTTGAACGCCACCGAGTCGCACGATGGACGACGGGCTTCCATTCCGTCAAACGTATCCGCGGAAAGCAGCAAGGCATAAAGAGCTTCGCGGTCCTTCCGGTCTTGCGGTGTGTAAAATCGACCCGCTTCCAGTTCTCGTTCTTCGGCAGTTAATGGCATCACTCGCTTGTACCATTGCGTGCTTTTCTTTTCTGGTTCCGTGCGACGATTCATATCGCCCCAGAAGAAAAGGAGAACATCTTCGAACCTCGCGGCCCATGCGGCCTCGTTGTGGAGGGCGTCTTGGACTTCGACGTATTTGTAATCTTCGTTTTCGCGGAGGCCGGCTTTCTTGAGGGCGGCGGCGAGGCGGCGGGTGTCTTCGAGGGCAGTATTGAAAGTTGCGAGTGTGTCGCCCTCTTTCGTACCCATGTCGAGCCAGATTCGTGGGCTGTCTTGCTCTGTTTTCGTTTCAACCGGGTCACCGACCGGTAGACAATGGCCGCGGGAGGCTCGCCGTGTAACGAGTGACTTGAACTTAGCCACGATTACTGGAGTCTCCTCGATCCGCCGAACAATCTCATGATCATCCCAGAACAGTGCCGGTGAAATGACACCTGCGCGTGCAAATGTATTGGGATATCGCACGGCCATGTGCAACGAGATCAACCCGCCGAGCGATGAGCCAGCAATTGCGGTATCACGGCGCTTCGTGCTGGTGCGATATGTGCTGTCGATGAACGGCTTGACTTTGTTCACGACAAAACTCAAGTACATGTCGCCCTTGCCGCCTGTGCCGCGTTTTTCGTCGCGTGTCGGCGTGTATTCGTTCATGCGGTCGGGGGTGTTGTAGATGCCGACGATGATGATCGGCGGGATTTTTTTTGCCTTGATGAGGCGCTCGGCCGTTTCGTCGGCGTTCCACTCGACGCCGATGAACGAAGTGGCAGCGTCGAAGAGGTTCTGGCCGTCGTGCATGTAGAGGACGGGGTATCGCTCGTCCTTGTTCGCGGGGTCTTCGTAGCCGGGCGGGAGGTAGACGATGAGTGAGCGTTTGTTGGCGAGCTCGCGGGATTCGAAGTTTTCGTGGAGGCGGATGTCGCCGGTGCGGGTGGATTTGCGTTCGGGGGGTTTGGCGGGTGTCGTGGATTTGGCATCGGTGGAGGCCCAGCGGGCGACTTGAAACGTAGGGTATTCGATTACCCAGCTTCCATCGGCAGCCTCATGGGTCGCGATCGTGTGGACTCGATTGGGAATGTCATTTCCGTTTTCGTCCTTTTCGACCGAGTCCCACGTGCCAAGCGTGAATTTGAATTCGACGTTCTCCCGACTGTGTGCCTCGAACTCAACTTCATACAAGTCCCATACGGGACTGGCAGATTTGTTTCGGACAAGCTGAAGACCATCGGCCCGCCAGGAGCCGAGTGCGGGAATGTTGCCGGCGATGTACACCTTGGCATTGGGCGGCGTGTCCTTAGGCACCGAAACGCTGAACTTCACGTTCACCGGATTTGCGGCGGGAAGGCTTGCGGCCAGAAGGAGGATGGGAATGGGTAACATGGCGGCCCTTTCACTTACTTACTGAGATTCTCGATTATGTTTGAACCGTCGAGTCACGTTAAGGTGTGGAACAGGCTATTAGCCTGTTCCACACCTTAACGTGAAGTATTCCTGCAATATCGCACAGAGCCACGTCGAATGCGGCAACGATTTCGAGCAGCAGACTCCCCCACAATTGTAAAGTTGGGGCACGCGGGGGTTTCAGGGTATTGTATCAATTGAACGCGAATGGGAACACACTTTTCGAGTTCGGAGCGCCCAGCTTGGCGAGCGCCGACCGCTTCCTTACGGGCGCGGCTCTGTTAAGCGCGCTGCTTCGCAACGAGTGACACAACGGAACAAAGGAGCTTCATCGTGAAGGAATATCTGGTTCAACGGCGGCGGCGGGTGGCGGAAAAGTTGAGTCTGGGGGATGACATTCTCGTGGTTGGCGCGGGGGAGCATCTTTCGATTCCGGGGGGTGCGGATCAGACTTACAAGTTCATTCCGCATTCGGAGTATCGCTATCTGGCCGACCGGGCGGTGCCTTCGGCGGTGGTGGCGTATGACGCGAATGGAGGCTGGGTGGATTTTCTGCCGCCGGTGACGGAGGCGGAGCGGATTTGGGAGGGGCGCGAGCCGGTGGAGTGGACCGATGCGCGGCCGTTGACGGAGTTGCCGGCATGGATTGCGGCGCGGCGCGGTCGGCGGGTGGTGAATTTGGGGAGTGGGGTGAAGGAGGCGGAGTTGTCGAGAGGAGACACCGGTTGGAAACCGGTGCCACAAGAGGAGGTGCCACAGGGGGAGGGGCCACAAAGGACAGTGCCACAGGGTGTGGCAGGTGAAGCGCGGGTGGCAGAGGTGCGCGAGATGCTGATGCAGGCGCGACGGTGCAAGGATGACGTGGAGATGGCACGCATTCGCAAGGCGGTGTCGGCCACCGTGTTCGGATTCAAGAAGGCGCGGGAGACGATCGCCGTCGGCGCGACGGAGCGGCGGATTCAAGTGGAGATGGAGGCGGAGTTTTATCGGCGCGGGGCCGATCGCACGGGGTATGGCACGATCGTCGGATCGGGGCCGAACTCGGCGATTCTGCATTTCGATCCGAGCGCGCGGGAGGTGCGGGCGGGCGAGCTGGTGCTGATCGACGCGGGCGCGGAGATCGAAGGATACACGGCGGACGTGACGCGGACGTATGCGGCCGAGGGGCCGCCGCAAGGTTTTGCGGGTGAGCTGTATGGTGTCGTGCTGCGGGCACAGATCGCGGCGATCAAGCGATGCACGGCCGGCGCGGAGTTTCGCGAGATACACATGGCGGCGGCGCGGGACATGGCGCAGGGGATGGTGGAAATCGGCGTCTTAAAGGGAAATGCGGCGGAGCTGGTGGATCGCGATGCGCATGCGATGTTTTTTCCGCATGGGCTGGGGCATTTGGTCGGCCTCGGCGTGCGCGATGCGAGCGGGTATTTGCCGGGGCGCGAGCGGAGCACGCGGTTTGGGCTGGCGTATCTGCGGATCGACATGCCCTTGCAGGCGAATTATGTGGTGACGATCGAACCGGGGTTGTATTTCATTCCGGCGATTTTGCAGGACCCGGAGCGGCGGAAGACGTTTGCCGATGCGGTGAACTGGCCGCTGGTGGACAAGAATATGCAACTGGGCGGCGTGCGGATTGAGGATGATGTGTTGGTGACGAACGGGCCGCCGGAGGTGTTGACGAAGGAGGTTGGGAAGTAGGGAATGAATAGGGAATTGAGAATGGAGAATTTCGAGTGAAGGGACGGGGAATCACTCACGGCATTCAACTTAATCAAGAGCAAGGCATCACATTCCGAGCGAACATCGGCGGGTGGCACCGGCTATTAGCCGGTGCCACACCGCCGACATATCATCCGTCCGGCACGGGGGCCGGACGCTACTCACCGATGTCTTCGTTCCATAAATCGGGGCGGGCGGCGATGAAGTCTTTCATGAGCTTGATGCATGTGGGGTCGCTGAGAATGGTTAAGTCAACACCGCGGCTGCGGACATAGTCTTCGGGGCCTTGGAAGGTGACGTTCTCGCCGATGATGATGCGCGGGATGCGGTAGAGCAGTGCCGTGCCGCTGCACATATCGCACGGGGAAAGCGTCGAGTAGAGCGTGGCGCGGCGGTAGTCGCGGGCGGTGAGGCGGCCGGCGTTTTCGAGGCGTCCATTTCGGCGTGGAGGATGGCGCTGCCTTTCTGCACACGGCGGTTGTGGCCGCGGCCGACGATTTTGTTGTCGATGACGATGACGGAGCCGATGGGGATGCCGCCTTCGGCGAGACCTTTCCTGGCTTCATCGATGGCGGCTTGGAGGAAGGGGTCCATGATTTGTACATCTCCCGTGCGGGTTCAGAGATTCGGGTGGGCGGCTGTGGCCGTCGCACTTGGCTCGTTTGTTTGCCGCCAGTTTATTGGTGCGGCTTGTCGGCGATTGCCAGGGCATTGAAGCCTATTTTTCGTCGGGGGCGAACGGTTATCCGGGGAATCTTCTTCGTCGGAATCGCCTGCCAGTTCTTCGGCGGTGATCACTTTGTCGCGCTCGTCTTCGGGCAGATTGCGCTGGGCTTCGCGGGCGAGTTCTTCGGCCAATTCGAGCGAGCGGGCGCGACGGGCGCATTTGATCAGTGCGGAGTAACTCTGCGCGGATTTTTCGAACTCCAGCAATTTTTTGGCGGCCTTGTCGGCATCGTCGAATTCGCCGGCGCCGACGAGAACTTCGTAGTTGCGGGCGATACTCTGAATGGTGTAGCCGCGGCGCATGGCTTCCATTTCCTTGCCGCGCACCTTGTCCTTTTTGTACAGCGTTTTTTCCATGTTCCACATGGCGATGGCCTGGTCGATTTCCTCCAGGGGATCGCCGCCATCCGCCATGATGTCCTTGTAGCGGCGGGCGTCGGCCAGCGTGTCGAAGAGAATGAACATCATTCGGGCACGAAGGGGTTTGGCATCCTCTCCAATCGCGCGGAGCTTGTCGTAAAACCCGATGGCTCGATCCGATTCGCCGAGATTATTGCTGATGTAAACGGCGTCGCAGGCCCTTTCGCGCAGCTCGTCGGATTCGGCGGACCGAACATCTTCAAGGAAACGGCCGATGGCCCCTTTTTTCTTTTTCGCGGCCTTGCCTTTGCCTGCGGCGCTCGACTTATCAAAGTGGGCCAGCACATGCTTCTCGTTTTGTTTGCGGCGTTCGCGAAGGGCCTCCAGGGCGGGCGGATAATTGCCGCCCAGGCGGACAATATCTCCGAGCAGAAATGAAATGCGCACGCCGCTGTAGCTGGGGTTGTGTTTTTCACCTTCGTCGAAGCACCAGAGCAACTCTTTCAGCGCTTCCTTGTTGCGGCCGCGCTGGGCGAGCTCGCGACCATACGTCATACGCGCCTTGAAATCGGTCGGCGATTCTTCGGCCGCGGTTTTCGCTCGGGAGAGGCTGTCTTTACCGCTGAGCGCGGCATTGGCATCGGCGAGAAATTGCTCAGCATCGCGGTAGCCGGTGAGGCGGTCGATTTCGTTGCCGTCGGGTTTGAGGAGAATGATGGTGGGGTAAGAGTTGATTTTGAATTTCTTGGCGAGGGCCTTCTCTTTTTCGGCGTCGATCTTGAGGCCGACGGCCTTGTCCTTGAACCATGCGATGACGTCTTTGTCTTTCCACGTGGTCTTGTCCAGCATTTTGCAGGGGCCGCACCAGGTGGTGTAGAAGTCGATGACGACGATTTTTTCGTCTTTCGCGGCGGCTTTCAGGGCGGCGTCGTAGGTGAGGTCTTGGAATGGGGGTTCGGCGAGGCAGGGAATTGCGGACAGAACAACGGCGAAGAAAACGAAATTCATCGATTTGTGAAACATATTCGGCCCTCTCTGCTGCGTATTGTTGCTCGGTGCGACAATTCCGTCAAACGGAAACCCACTTGTTGCTTCACTTTGGCGGAAGGCTTTCCAGAAGATCGACACCCCGTCGCTCGCCTATTGGGCCGTTTTTTGCAGTAGACGGGGTACCGGACAGTTGTTGTTCCTTAATAATAGGAATGGCCATGCACTGGCGTGGGTTGCGATCGTCTTGATCGGACGTGAAATTGATCTTGGGCTGAGGCGGGCGGAGGAAAATCATGTCAAAATGCTCTATCGCTCTACTGGCGCTGACAATTCCACAGTTACTTTGGGCAGGCGAGCGTAATGCGAAAACACATTCAAACTTTGTTACACACCCGGAAAGGTCACGGGAAATTGATGATCCAACTTCGCCTCCAGACACGCCACGAGGTGGTCTCGTGCGTGTCGTTAGTTGCGACGGGGCCTTCGGCTATCTAACAATACAGTCGGCCGTCAATGCATCGAGTGATGGTGATACGATTATCATTCTGTCAAACGATTGCTCGTCTGACGGCCGCTGGCATGAAAACGTGAATCTCGGAACAAAGTCGCTCCGTCTCCAAAGTGCAGACCCAGCAGACGACGAAGTAGTAAGTGCGACGATCATTGACGCGGGACTTACTGGATACGGGATCCGATCATCGGAATCAGGGAGTATTCGACCCGACGTCGAAATTGATGGCATCACACTCACCGGCGGCGATAACGCGGCGCTATTCGAAGGATCCAACTTACTGCTTAATCGCTCCCGGATTGTTGAGTCCAGCGCAACGTCCTTATTAAGACTGAGCACGAATGCAATCCTGCCGACAGCCGTGATACGTGATTGCCTATTTGCGATGAATGGCCCCGGACAGGTACTGCGTGCCGACCAATACGACTTGACTATTGAGCGATGCCGATTCGTTGAAAATATCAGTACGATTGTGAATGGTCAGCAGTCATATATGTTCTATTTCACCTTCACGTCTCTACGACTATCCGATTCCGTATTTTCGAACAATCAAGCGGTAAATATTCTACTTTTTTGGACTGGCGCCGTCGGAGGAAGTATTGACCGTTGCGAGTTTGCAAGCAATCGAGGAATGAATTTTCCGGTATGGATTGCAGTTACAACCAATCAAGTAACGGTTTCGAATTCAGTATTCGTAGGCAATCAGGCTCATGCATTTTCCGGAGCGCTGAAGTCAACACGCGAGATTCTTGTTCAAAACTGCACGTTCATCGGTAACATGGGCGGACGAGCCGGAGCAATCTACTCACACCACGCCTCAATTCGGATCAAGAATTGCATCATTCGCGGCAATCGCGCACTACATCCGTTCGCAGATGAACCGAATAGTGATCAGGTACAACAGTCGCTTCAACGCATTGAATACTGCAACATTCAGGACCGGGCTTCTAACTTGTCCGCAACGAGCATCGATGTCGATCCGCAATTCGTTGATTTTGGCGATTGGGACGACAATGGCACGCCTGACATCGAGGACGATTTTTTTGTACCGGGTGATTACCACTTACTTCCGGCTTCTCCTTGCATAGACGCCGCCGATCCCAATCTGGTTCCATCGGGGGGTGAATCCGATATCGATGGTGAAGCCAGACTCATGGGATGTCACGTGGATATCGGCGCGGACGAGGCCGTGCGAGGCTCGCCCTACTCGGGAGATTTTGATGGTGACTTTGCGGTCGATCTGGACGACATTCGGCAATTCGTTGAGTCACTCGTAAGCGGGAACGCTTCGGTTTGCATCGCGGACCTGAACGAAGACGGAGTGGCTGATGGTAGCGATGTGCAATTATTTGTCGACGAACTTTTGTAATTGTCCGCTGACTTGGCTACCGATTCGAGCTTTCAATCAACCGATCTGCACAACGACGATGCAACAAGGGAATTACTAATAAATCGAAAATTAGTATTAAATTAGTTTATGCGGGGACAACCGAGAATCCCACGCCTAAACTCAACGCAGCGAATAACTTAGGGAATTGCAGGCTTTGGGTGCTTTGGGACCGCACACAATCAGCCCAACTGGCCTGTGTCATACCTCCCGAGCGAAAGTTCTAACGCCTGCATCATCTCACCTACCGTGCAATAGGCCTTCGCGCCCTCAATCAGCGAAGGCATCACATTGCGGCCGGCCTTCGATTCGGCGGTGATCAGCTTAAGTGCGCTCGCGACTGCGGCGCTGCTGCGCTGCGATTTGACGCGCTTCAGATCAGCGATGACGGCTTGCTCGACATCGTTGCCGATCTTCAGCATCTCAATTGGCGGTTCGTCTTCGTGTGCAAAGTCCGTCACGCCAACGAGCTTTTTGTGACCGCGCTCGACGGCCATGCCATACTTGAAGGCGGCGTCCTCGATTTCGCGGCGGATGTAGCCTTCCTCGACGGCGGCGATCATGCCGCCCATTTCGTCGATGTGCGTAATGTAATCGCGGGCCTCGGTCTCGATGTCGTTGGTCATCGTTTCGACGAAGAAGCTGCCGCCGAGCGGGTCGGCGCTGTTGGTCACGCCGGTTTCGTAGGCGAGAACCTGCTGGGTGCGGAGTGCCAAAGTGACGGCATCTTCGGTCGGCAGGCAGAGCGTCTCGTCCATGCTGTTGGTGTGCAGCGACTGGCAGCCGCCCATCACCGCGGCCATCGCCTGATAGGCGACGCGCATCAGGTTCACATAGGGCTGCTTGGAATAGAGGCTGCAACCGGCCGTTTGGGCGTGGAAGCGCAGCCACATGGATCGCTCGTTTTTCGCGCCGCAGCGGTCGCGCATGAAATGTGCCCACATGCGGCGTGCCGCGCGGAACTTGGCGATCTCCTCGAAGAAATCGTTGTGCGAATTAAAGAAGAAGCTGATGCGAGGTGCGAAGTCGTCCACATCGACGCCGCGCTTGATGCTCTCTTCCACGTAGTGCAGGCCGTCGCCGAGGGTGAAGGCGAGTTCCTGTGCGGCGGTGCTGCCGCGCTCGCGGATGTGATAGCCACTGACGGAGACCGGATTGTACTGCGGCAATTCCTTTGCGCAGAACTCGATTGTATCGAGCACGAGGCCGACGCTTTCGGCGGGCGGGAAATACACCTCGTTTTGGGCGTGAAATTCCTTGAGAATGTCGTTCTGGCAGGTGCCGCGGAGCTTGTTTCGCGGCACGCCCTGCTTGTCGGCGGTGGCAATGTAGAAGGCCATAAGGATGGCGGCCGGGGCGTTGATCGTTTTCGATACGCTGACATCGCCCAGGTTGATGCCGTCGAAGAGCACCTCAAAATCGGCGAGCGTCGAGATGGCGACGCCGCATCGGCCGACTTCGCCGAGGGCGAGGGCGTCGTCCGCATCGCGGCCCATGAGCGTGGGCAGGTCGAATGCGGTGGAAAGGCCGGTCTGGCCGCGTGAGAGGAGGAACTTGAAACGCTCATTGGTCTGGCGGGCGGAGCCGAAGCCGGCGAACTGGCGCATGGTCCAGAGGCGCTTGCGGTACATTTCCCTGTGTACGCCGCGGGTGAAGGGGAACTCGCCGGGGTCGCCGAGGTCGCGTTCGTAGTTCAGGTCGGTGAGGTCATCGGGGCCGTAGGCCGTTTTGACCGGATAGCCGGAGATTGTGGTGTTCGGTCCGATGTCGCCGGTTCGGGTTGAGTTGCTCGGCCATGTGGTGCTCCGGATTGCGTAATCAAATCTGCCATGTACCTCGGCGACCTCAGCCGCCGAAACCGTCAGTATAGCGGATACTTTCAGCTATCGGAAACCGTATGAAAACCAGCCCCTGCCGGGCACTCTCCCTTATTTTCAGGTCAAGAGCCGCCCCATCGCTCGGCCATTGAGGCTGCAAAAAGTCAGGACTCATTACCAAAGGACCACATCGGTCGCCTGTTTGAGCTATTTGGCGACTTCGCGCGGCAACATCGAACGGAACTTCGCCGCATCTGACGCCCGCCCCTCTGAATCCAGGAAGCGGATCATGCGATGAAGTGCCGTCATTGTGGCATTGCCCCCCGCCCCCTGGCACACCTTGAGTTTCTCGTAACCACTCTTGAGCTGAACCTCAGCCTCGTTCTTGCGGCCGACTGATGCAAGGCAATTGCCGAAGACGCTTTGCGTTTCGGCGGCGAGAAAGAGGTTTTCGATATTGTGCTCTTGAATCAGTTGTTGCACACCCATGACGAGTTTCAGCGACTCGTCGGCCGACGCCTGATTCTCATGGGCTGTTGCCAATGCGTCCGCCAAGGCGAGAGTGATCCATAGCACAAGTGAATGGTCCGGCGCAAGCTCCTTCTCGACGGCCGCAAGCGCGCCGCGACACAATCGAACGGCTTCGATTGCATCCCCACGATCGCGTGCCAGAACGGCGACGGTGAACATGATTCGACCTGTTTCCACATGTCGCGGCCCGTAGAGTCGAATTGCAGAATCCAGCGCGGTTCGCGCCACGGTTTCCGCCTCGGATTTGCGTCCGCGGGCCGTGAGCATCGCGGCCAGGTTGTTCGCATTCATGATGGTGACGGCATGGTCGGGGCCGTAGATATCGACGGCCAGTTCGTGGGCCAATCTCAGCGATTTTTCGGCATCTTCGAAACGAAAGTAGGCAAGTTGCTGGGCGCCGAGATTGCCCAGAGCCGCGGCGCTTTGCGGATTGACGGGGCCAAGCAGCGTGTCGAGGATTCCGATGGCTTCGCGGTATGCCGCCACCGAACCGGCAAAATCGCTGCGTTCCACTGAGACAAGGTCGGCGAATAGCACGAGAGCATGTGAAAATCGTTCGGTGTTCCGGCCCGTGGAGCTTTCGTAATAAGCCATTGCCTGCTCGCATAAGCTGAGCGCCTCGGTGGTTTCGCCCTTATCGCGCAGGACGCCGGCCAACGCGATGGCTGTCTTGGTGTAGTCGTTATTTGAATCACCAAACAGCGATTTTCGAATTTCCAGCGATTTTCTGAGGTGGGACTCTGCCGGCGCATATTGAGAGAGGGAGCGGTATGCAACTCCCATTGTGTGTCGAACGGCGGCTTCGATTTCGAGTTGATCATGAAGCGACCCATTGTCAATTCTCAAAGCGGCCCTATCGAGCATGTCGCGCACCAAGAGGTCTTTGCCCTTCGCAATCGATGGATCGGAGGAAGCCAGCATGTCGCGCACGAATTCGTTAACGGCATTGGCCTTTTGCGCCTCCGCCTCGGCGCGGCTCCGGGCCAGTTTTTCCGCATCCGACTGGCGACGAACATCATCGAGCAACTCGCCCTGCCGACGATAAGAGATCGCCAGCGCGATGGTAGAGGCGGTCACAAGAATGACGAATGCAAGGGCTGCGGCCACCGCATAGCGATGGCGTCGCATCGACTTTTTCAGGACATAGAGTGTCGAGTCTCTTTTTGCCTCAATGGGTTCGCCGGCGAGATAGCGATGCAAGTCCTGGCCAAGATCGCCGACGGATTGATACCTACGCGTTTTGTCCTTGGCCAGCGCTCTTGCGACGATCGTTTCGACTTCGCCGCGCAGACTTCGATCGATCGATCCGATCAACGGCGGCTCTTCGAGAGCGATGATACGCGCTGCCTCCGTCAGTGTTCGCTTTGTCAAATCGCGAGGCAGGCGCCCGACAAGCAACTGGAAGAGCATGACGCCGATGGAATAGACATCGCTTCTTGTATCGACATCGTCCGGATCGCCGGAGACCTGCTCGGGACTCATATAGGGAAGGGTGCCGACAAGCTGTCCCGACAGCGTGTGCATGGTGGTCAGTTCGAGGTTCGATTCCATCGCGCGGGCGACGCCAAAGTCCAGAACTTTGGGCTGCCCGGATTCGTCGACGAGAATATTGCCAGGTTTCAGGTCGCGGTGGATGACGCCGCGTGGTGTGCATGTTGAACGGCCTCACAAATGCGAATGACAAGCTCCAGCTTTTGGCGAAGCGAAAGAGCGTTCGATTCGACATATTCAGTTAGCGGCCGGCCCAGTACAAGTTCCATGGCGATGAACGCTTCATTGGTGCGGCCTTCTGCACCGGTGCCGGCTTCGAAAATTTGGGCAATTCCCGGATGATGAAGTTTTCCCAGTATGTGGGCTTCGTGTTCGAAGCGGCGCATCATTTCGCGGGTGGCCAGGCCGGGTCGAAGCGCTTTAAGGGCAACCTTTCTGCGCGGGAAGCCCTGTTCGGCCTCATAAACCCTGCCCATGCCGCCTTCGCCGATCAAGCGCAGGATTTTGTATTGCCCGCTGAGGGTTGAAATATCCGATGGCGCAGATTGGTTCGGCTGTTGGCTCTTGGATTCTTCAACCGTTTGACTTGCAAGAATCCTCGCAGCGCCGCCCGCGTCGACGGGGCCATGAGGTTTGGCATCCTGAGCCAACATGGACTCGATCCTTGCGCGCAGATGAACATCGGACCCGCACTGCCCTTTCAAAAACTCGTCGCGGTCCTGCTCAATCATTTCGCACGCCTGGCAAAAGATGGAGATCATTCGTTGATATTCGGCTTTATCCAAAGGGAGATCTCCGGAAGCAAGGGCCGACGCCCGATGGCAAGCGGTAACGCAAGATCCGGACGGCCCCGCCCGAGGATTCCGCTACCGACTCAATTCGGCATTCAACCAGGCGCGGGCCGCGCGCCAATCCAACTCCACAGTCTGTCGTGAGGCACCGATGACCTCGGCCGTTTCATTTACGGTTAAGCCGCCGAAGAATCTCAGTTCGACAACACGATGCTGCCTCGAGTCGAGCTTCGCGAGTGTCGTTAGAGCATCATCCAGTGCAATGATATCGATCAACTCGCGGCCATCGCCATCCGCCAGTGCGACGGTTTCAAGCCCGACCCGGTCGCTTGCGCCACCTCGCTTCGCCGCCCGCGCACGCCGGGCGTGATCTGTAAGGATTTGACGCATGGCCGTCGCTGCAACGGCAAAGAAGTGGCCGCGATCATTGAATCGAATTGAGGTCTGGTCGATCAGTTTCAGAAACACTTCATGAACCAGCGCGGTTGGCTGGAGTGTATGGTCCGCGGATTGATTCCTGAAATAGCTGCCGGCCAGCGCACGCAGTTCTTCATAGACGAGTGCCAGGAGGTGGTCGGCTGCGGATGCATCACCCGCCTCCAGTCGGGCAAGGATCGTTGTCGCTTGTTCGGAAATGGCCATGGTGCACTCGCTCTAGCCCGCGGAATTGTACCCATTGGAGCTTGATTTCACATCTCTTCGATCATTGTGGCCAAAAGCAACGCAAAAAAACAACAATTTCCATTAGGGCGCGGGCGGACGGGAATGCGTGATTGGGTTGCCGCCGACATGGCGAAATGAAGGGCCGGGCCGCTTGTTCGGTTTTGAAGGGCGGGATCGGATTTTCAAATCAGCCTGTCGGCCGGACTTAAAAGGATTCCTCGGGGTACGTACGCCGTTCGAGGAATTGTGTGGATCATGGCTGATGAATGGAGCAATTTGATGCGAATCGTCTATGTGACATTACTTATCGCGGCGGCTTCGGTAGCTGCATTTGGGCAGGATATCAACGTCGATATTGAGGGGAGCGGCGGTGGTTGGGGCGTGGGTGCCCCTGCGGCGACTTTCGCCGGGGCGTCCGGTCGGGCGGGAGTCTGGAATTCCGTGTCCGCCATGAATCAGCTTCACGCATTGGTGAATACGAACGGAGTGTCCAGTGGCGTTACATTGCAGATCACCGGTGCGGGCGGACCGACGTCGACAAGCAATCCACATTCGAGCGGCAACTTTGCAAAGCTCATGGAGGACGGATTGAAGGTGGCGACAGTGGACGACACGCTTTTCATTACATTCAATAATTTGTTGCCCGGGCGATACTTGCTTTATACCTATGCCGGGCTTCTGCCATACGGAGATTGCTGCGAAACGGGTGTTATGACCATTCCATTCATCGGCATGGAGGCTGTTGGCTGGTATCCCGTTGAGCCCAATACGTTCTATCAAGGAAGAACCCATTCCAGACAATTGGCGGTTGTTCACCCCAATAACAGGCAGCTTCAAGTTTGGATCAAAACGAATCCCGATGCGGATGGATATCCGGAAGGCGTAGTCACCGGCATTCAGCTCTTACAGTTGCCGGATCGAATCTACGTGCGCAAGTCCGCTCCGGTGGGGGGAGACGGACGATCGTGGAATACCGCGTTCGATGACCTCCAGGATGCATTGACACTCGCCCGTGACTGGAACGGCGCCGTAAATGAAATCTGGGTTGCCGAAGGGGTTTATTACCCGACAAGCGGTACCGATCAGTATGTTTCGTTCGATTTGCCCACTGGCATCGCGAATCTCTATGGTGGATTCGCCGGCACCGAAACCTCGCGCGATGAACGCGATCCGACCGCACATCCAACGACGCTCAGTGGAAACATAGGTGGACCGCTTTCGGGGGACAACACCAATTCGATTCTCAAGATGTCCAACAACATCAACAGCGACGACTTTGCCCTGATTGACGGCTTTACAATTCTTGGCGGCAATGGCGGAATTAATGGCAATCAGGGCCAAGGCGCGGGTTTGAGAATGGCGGATGGTATCCTGACAGTGCGGCGGTGCAGATTCATTGGCAATCGCGCCGAAACCGGCGGCGCTGTTTACCTCACACGAGGGACCGCAACCTTCATCGATTGTGAATTCATAGGTAACTCCGCTGCATCGACTGGCGGCGCATTTGCCAATGTACAAATAGCTCCCAATCCCGCTGCGACCGCGCGATTTGTGAACTGCAAGTTTCACAACAATGATGCGGATTTTTGGGGAGGCGCCGCGGATCTGGCGGATGGCTCTACATCCTTCGTGAATTGTATTTTCACCGGATGCGATTCGCAGTGGGAAGGCGGGGCCATTCACGCATCGGGGAGCGGAACAACGGCGAATGTCTACAATTGTTCGTTTGCGGAAATCACTCGAACAGCGCCGGCGGTGGCCTGGGACTGGGCAACGCGCGCACGCCAACATTTCCAATTCAATTTTCTGGGACAACTCCGCGTCGCAAACGTGGAATAACAACGTCAAATCGCAGATTTCTTACGATCTCTCGACTGTCACTTCGAGCTATACGACATATCAGTTTTATTTTCCGTTCACGTTGCCTGGCGCAGGTAACAACGGCCTGAATCCTCAATTTGTGAATCCCACCGGCGGCGATTCCTACGGGGGTTTGAATGACGACCTTCGCCTTGCGCCATCATCGCCGCTCATTGATTCGGGAAATAATGGCGGCATGTTGCTCGATATCGGCGATCTCGATGAGGACGGCAACACGCTGGAGTTCACGCCGATTGATCTCGATCACATGCCCCGACGAATGGATAATCCTTTGACGACCGATACGGGCAATGGTACGCAGCCTGTGGTTGATCGTGGCGCATATGAGTTTGTGCCTTATGTGCCGCAACTTGGAGACATGGATTGCAACGGCGTTGTTGAAATTGCGGATGCGCCAATCATGGCGATGGCTCTTACAAACGAGCAACAATACAACTCAGTATATGGCTGCATCGAGAATGGCGACGTCAATCAGGATTCCGTCGTCAATGCCGCGGATCTTCAGGGGTTTGTCGAGTTACTGATGAATTAGGGAGAGCACTTGTATTGTCCTGAACGGCCGATGCAATTTCGGACGCAGGCGGAACATCATTCGAAATTGTTTGTATGGGGCGGGTCGGATGGCTTCGAGATGTGAGCCAATCCGACCCGCCCTATTCTGATGCGGCGCCCGAGCTCATCCCAAAAAGTGCTGCCTGGGTGATTTTCCCCACCCTAATAACCCAAGCAACGATTGAACCCCACCAGTTTCACCGGCTTCGGGAAGTTCTGGAACAATATGCCCTGTGTTATTCGCCTCAGCCGCTGGCATGCCAATTGCCGCCATTCGTCGCATGGCTTTGCTGCGGTGCCGGAATGTCATAGTGGTTCGCATCGCTTCGGGTCTTAACTTCGCAAAAGGCGGTCATGAGACGTGTCGGAACAAATTCAGCGGGATGGGATTCACGAAAAGGAACAGGAATCAAGGGAGGCGATGCGGGAAGCGGATTATCTTCTTGCACGCTGGCGGCTCACTATTTCGGCCAAAGGCTGCTGCTGGATTCGGCCGCTCGGCGCCGAGGTGAGCCCTGAGGAATTGGCCGGTTTTGTGGCGCTTTTTCGTCGATGCTGCGATGCGGTATTTCCGCGCGTTGTTGTCTTCGATCTGGGCCATGTGCGTGTGGTCGGAGAGCAATGGTCGCTTATTTTTGAGCTGCTCCATGATTTTGCCCTACAGATCGGCGCGCGATGCCGCGTTTCCTGTTCGCGGCGCGGCACGGCCAAGGCGGTGTTGATTCAACGCGGCTGAGGCATTCGACGGGTTTTTCGCATAGTATGGGGAAGCTGATTTTTCCCTCGTCCGCAATAACCGAGCGCCCGAATGCCCATTCGCCGAATATCACACGTTTTCGTCGCAGCCACCGCCTGGATCCTCGTCGCCGCAAGCGGCTGCGAAACGGGGTACTACACCCACCTCGTCGTCGGCCAGATCGCCGTTCTCAATCGCACCAAGCCCATCAACGAAGTACTCGCCGGGACAACGCTGACCGAATCCGAGCGCGCGAAGCTCATCCTCGTCAAAGATGTCCGTCGATTCGGCATTGACGTGATTGGTCTTTCAGAAAATGAGGCCTTCACCGTTTACGACGCGAACGGAACCGAGCCTGCGGCGTATGTACTGAGTGCCGCGGAAATGGATCGCCTTGTCTCGTACGAGTGGAGCTTTCTGTTTCTGGGCAAGCGCCTTACAAGGGATATTTCGATCGGGACATGGCCAAACGCGAAGCCGAACGATTGAAGGCCGAGGGCTATGACGTGTCTCTGGGCGGAGCAGACGGTTTTCGACGCTCGGATTCCTGCCCGACCCAATTCTTCAATCGAACCTTCGACTTGGCGAACCGGAACTTGTGTAGCTGATTTTGCACGAAATGACCCATGCAACGATATACAAATCCGGCGACGCCGATTTCAACGAGGCGATGGCCACATTCGTAGGTCGAACCGCCGCCCAGCGATTTTTCGTCGCACGATATGGCGCGGATTCGGATGAATTGAAGGCGGCCATGGACCGGTATGACGACGAAGCCGTCATTGATGACTTCGTTGTTCGTCTCTTTACGGACGCCAAGGCATATTACGAAGCGGCTGCGGCCAGGGGCGACGACCGTGAGACAATCATCGCCGGTCGGGATGCAGTCTTCGACGCATCGGTGGCAAGCTTCGCGTCCGATTATGAGCCGAAACTGAAGAAGCCGGACGATTGGACTCGCCTTCGATCGCTGAAGATCAACAATGCGATCATCCTCGGCGGTGTCCGATATCAGGCGGGTCTCTCGGATTTTGCCGACGTTCTGGCCGCGGCGGGCGACGATTTTCCCATTGCACTTCAGGTTTTTTCCGACGCCGCAAAGGCGGCCGACAGCCGAAGTTATCTAAGGCAATGGGCGATGGAACATTGATTTTAACACTGAAAAGTCCTCACTTGCCCCGGCGGGCGGACCGATGTTAGTCTGTTCACCGACCTGTTGTCGGCACCGACCGATCACGCTATTTCAGGAGCGCGTCGTGCGATTTTGCGAGGGGAAAAATACATCGGCATGGGCCATACTCTGCCTGTCGGCGATTTGCGTATTGCCATTGGTCGGCTGCGGCGGGAATGAATCCACCATTGCACAGATTCCACCGTATGCGGGTTCGCGACCCGGGAAGATGGAGCCGTTGCGACCACCACCGGTTGCGACACCCAACAGACCGACTCCTGCACCACTGACCGGCCAGGCAGCGTGGGTGCCGTCGGTCGGCATTTCGAAGCGATGGAAATACATCGTCGTTCACCATTCCGCGAACAACCGCGATACGCCGGAAAAAATGCGCGACTGGCACATGCGCGGTCGCGGCTGGGATGAACTGGGCTATCACTTCGTCATCGGCAACGGCGTGGCCTATGGCGATGGCCAGGTCTATGTGGGCAACCGCTGGAAAAAGCAGATGCACGGAGCGCATTGCAAAACGCCGGGCAATCAGTACAACGACTACGGCATCGGCATCTGCCTGATCGGCGATTTTCAATCGAGCCGGCCGACACCCAAGCAAGTCGCATCGTTGGCCAAACTGATGTCGTTTCTGTCGAGCCAGTGCAATGTCCCGCAGTCGCGCATCATGACCCACGGCGGCATCACCCATAAGACGGCCTGTCCGGGTCGGAATTTTTCGCTCGGCCCCGTTCTCAAGCAGATGACACAGTATCGCGCGTCGACGCATTGAATCGCGTCAAGCATCAGGCACTATTTGATTACGCGATTGATGACTTAGCGGCATATGGCCGGCAGTTGGGCGCTGCGTTCAACGCGCGCCGCTCCGGCAAGCATAATGTCGCTTGCCCATTCCATCCGGCGGTTCAAGGTTGAACGAAGCCCCTCCACGCGTTCCCTGCACTGTTGGGGCCGGGCTAAACAGGTCAACTCGATCGTGAACCGCTCTAGGTTTTAATGCTGTCCAACATGAGCACCGCCACCGGCGCAAAGACGAGGACCGGCAGCCAGGGCAGAAGCGCCGGCGAAACGCCAAGTGCCGTGATGTCAACACTATTGCACATGAATGTGAATACATAGCAGATCGCGCACATGAGCAGACACTTGCCGCCCAGCACAAAAATCGACGGCCGCTCGCGGTTCAGGTAAAATGGAATGCCCAGGCAGAGCAGCGCCATATTCATGATGACGGTGGTCAGACGTGAATGCTTGACTTTGATAAACTCGTTGTTGCCGGACTCCGCGTAGTACTTTTGCAGCCGCTCGATGTCGATGAGGCTGAGAAAATTCGTCCACTGCGACGATTGTTGAATGGCCAATTCCCGCGGCGTCAGTCCCGAGGCATATTCATTCACCGTCACGCGGCCGAGCGATTCGGCTTCCACTTCATGAATCGGCGCGGTTCCAAGGCCCACCTCCGACCCGTTTCGCAGATGCCAGACCTGCCGCTCCTCGTCCCAATGGGCCTGATCGGCCCGCACCGCACCGATCATGCGATTTTGCGCATCGCGCTTGAGAATGACGACATTTCGCATTTCGCGGGCGCGCGGATTGAACGCCATGGCAGAGACGAGCGAATTCGCATGCTGCGCATCGGGCATGAACCACACCGCGAACGAGCTTTTCCCCTCCGTGTCGCCGTGCTTTCGCGCGAGTTTTTCCGCGATCGAGGGAATGACAAACTCCTGATCGACGAACCACAGGGCGTTCATGCTCAGACCTGCGATGAGAATCGGAGCGGCTACGCGATAGAGCGAGGTTCCCGATGCGAGAATCGCGGTCAACTCGTTGGTTCGATGGAACCGGCCAAGGGTGAAACAACCTGCAACCAGCGTGATGACGCCCGCAAGCTGGGCAAAATAGAGGAAAAGGTTGTGGCCGTAGAAATCGAGAATACGGGCCATGGTTTGAAAAACGGAATCGGTCTTCAGCTTGGTGAATTCGTCGAGGTTCACAAACAGATCGAGAATGATGTAGAGACCGATGAGCACGCCAATACCGATGAAGTAATTGACGAAAAAGGCTCTCAGTATGTAACGGTCCAGCGTTTTCATGTTACCTGTTTGTCGTCAGCGTTTGAGCACCTTGAGTCCGATGAACATGGTTGCAAGATACATGAATGCCGTCGCGCCCCACATGGTGCCGAGGCTGATCAATTCGTATTGGGGCTTGTCCGCCAAATTGCGACCGACGATGCTGGCGATGATGACGAAGACCATTGGCCAGGCAACTGATGCCGAAGGCCGTCAGCACCTGTCCGCCGCGGACGATGATGCCGAGCATCGCTCCGATGAGAATGATGGCGACGGCATCGAGCGAGTAAGACGCGCGAAACTCCAGCTCGCCCTTGATTTCGGAGACATAGCGATCGACGCGCTCCGCCACTTTCCTGCGCATGCGCTCCTGCTTTTCGAACAGGGGAATCGGCGAGGTCTTCGCATACAGCGCGTTGAGATCAAACGAATCGTACCGCTTCATCATTTCGGTTTGATCACGAAACTCGACACGCGGCAGTGTTTCCTTCGGCTTTTTGACGACTTGATCGTCGGGACCGGCGGGCTCGCGCGTCACGGTCACGTCACCGACGAATTCGATACCAATGGTGGGTCGATTGGTGGTGAAGCTGGTGCGAAGCTCGATCGAGGCGTCGGTGGCGCGGTAGACCTCGACCGGTTTGTCCTTTTCCACATACGTAACCCGCCCGGTGACGCCGTTCAGCCGCAGCCGGCCGTCTTCCTTGTCGGTCGCATAGCGCTCAGCCGAAAGTTCAATTGAGAAGTCCTTATTGTAAAAGCGAATGCTGCCGGTGCCTGAGATCGACTCTTCGGCAACCTGATTGAGGAAATAGACCATCATCTCGCGTTCGAGGCCGTGCGTCAGGTCGATGACTTCGGGAATCTGCTTTGGCTGGTCGCGCCAGGTGCTGAGCGTGTCCCGGTTTTCGAATTTGATTTTTCGGGCCATCGGCAGCGGGATTTCACGTGGCCCCATCCGCTGACTTTTTAATTCATAGAATTGCATGCGCATTGCATCAAAGACGCGCACGCCTTCCATCACAATCGTCACAGCCGGCGACGCATTGGTCGCGTCGAAGTCGATGATCGTCTCATCGGCCGTTCCGAATCGCGTGTATTCGACATCTTCGACCTCCATGAACGCCACGCCCTTGAGTCGGAGAAGCGTGTGGTGGCGCGCATAATCCCCGGGCAGTTGCTCGCGCTGCTGCTCGGTCATTTGCTTGAGCACTTGATCGATCGGAACCTTTTCGCAGTTTGTCGCCGCGATTCGGTACTTGCCCCATACCAGGGGTTTGTTCTTCTGAAACTGGCCGACGACGATGGCGGGCAGATCGCGCCGCGTCACTTCCTGGATCTTGGCGGTCAACATCGGGATGATGTTGTTCCATGAGAAGTAGGTGATGATTGTGATGACGATGCCGAGCATCAGCGGCGTCAACATCAAGCGGTGAATATTGATGCCCGCTGCCTGACATGCGAGCACTTCGTTGTCGGTCGCCGCACGGCCGAAAGTGATCGTTGAGCTGAAGAGCGCGGCCACCGGCAAAATCAGCGTGATGGCAACGGGTGTCAGATAAAGAAAAATGCTGAACATCTGCTCTGCGCCGATGCCCTCGGCCCGAAAGATATTGGCGACGCCGCCGCCCATGACGATGAGCATGGTCAGCGCGGCCGCCGTCATGAGAAACGTCTTGAGCAGCTCACGCCCGAAATAAAAGTGAAGGGTCAACATGCCAGAGACTGGTACACTCCTCGGCGGCTTCGCGGCCCGGCGATGCACGGCGGGCGAAGCATCTGGGTAAACTCTAAGTCATATCCGGTGAGATTGAAAGCCGGAGCATTCGATCCAACGCGATCAAAGGCCACCAAGCAGGCAATTATCGCCTAACGCGTTATGCCGTGCACCTATCGTTGCGAAGGGTATTCGGAAGACGCTGCAAAATTATTTTCGGCGGCCACTTCAGATTGGGTGTGGAACAGGCTATTGGCCAGTTCTACACCCAATCTGAAATGCTCTACGCACACCCAAGAGTTTCAATCAGTATTTGTCGCCGCCAGCCGCTGCCTTGGGGGCGACGGCATCGCCGGATGGTTTCTGACCCTTGGCGGCCTGAACAATTGCAACACCAGCGCTGGCGCCAATGCGCGATGCGCCGGCCGCGACCATTTCCTTCAAATCTTCATAGCTGCGAATTCCGCCGGCCGCCTTCACGCCCATTTGCGCGCCGCGCACGACTTCGCTCATGAGCGCCACATCGCGGGCTGTCGCGCCGCCGGAGGCAAAGCCTGTACTGGTCTTCACGAAATCGGCATTGGCTTTTTTGGCCGCGACACAGGCCCGCACTTTCTCGTCGTCGGTGAGCAGCGCGCACTCGATGATTACTTTGCAAATCGCCCGGCCGTCGACGCAAGCATCAGTCACAGCGCGGATATCGCGATAAACCAAGTCATCGTCGCCGCTCTTGAGCGCGCCGATGTTGATGACCATGTCGATCTCGCGGGCCCCGTCGCGGATGGCGCGGCGCGTTTCCAGCGCCTTGATGTCGGCCACATGGGTGCCGAGGGGAAAGCCGACGACAGTACACACTTTCACGCTCGTCCCGCGCAGCAGATCGGCGCATTGCTTGACGTAGGTCGGATTGATGCAGACCGATGCAAAGCCGAACTCGGCGGCCTCCTTGCAGAGCTGCTCGATTTGCTGCGAACTGGCTTCGGGCTTGAGCAGCGTGTGGTCGATGAACCGGGCCACTTCCTTTTCGACCCGGCCGCCGCCGAGGCCGTGACCGATGCGCGACGCGCCGTGGGCGATCAGCTCGCGCACGGCCGCCGGGTCTTTTTCGGCACAGTGTTCGCAGCAATTGGGGCCGCAACTGCTGCATTCGCAGGCTTGCCGCAGCGAGCCGCCCATGATCTGAACGATGCGTGCAGCGATGCGGTCGAAATCCTCGCCGGACAGACTTCCGGGTAATGATGAATTGGATGGGTTGCTCATGGCTTTCTCAATCGTGCTGCCTGTTGAATGCGTTGCAATACCGGTTGATGATCGATGCTCTGTCGCCCGGCTTTCCGTCGCGGCCAGCACCTTCTTCGCGTCAGAGCACTCGCACGCGCCGCCTTCCGCGCTTGCTTTCGCTTTTGCTTCGATTTCGCCGATCATTGCGACGCGCTTCAGGTGGCGTTCGACGGTGCATTCCTTCGCCAGCCACAGTTCGACGATCTGCTCCGCCAGCGACTGGCCGATGAGCGACGCGCCGAGCGTCAGCACATTGGCATCGTTGTGTTCGCGGCTGTTCGAGGCCGAAGAGAGATCATAACACAAGGCGGCTCGAACACCGGGATACTTGTTGGCCGTCATGCAGGAGCCGATGCCCGCGCCGTCGATGATGATTCCGCGCCAGGCGGCGCCGTCCGATATTTTCGCGGCCACAGCCGCGGCGATCGTGGGATAGTCGCAGGTCGAACCATCGTAGGTGCCGCAGTCGTCGAGAACATGGCCGTGATCGGTGAGGAATTTTTTCAGTTTTTCCTTGAGCGCGAAGCCGCCGTGATCGGCGCCGATGGCGATGCGATTCCTGATGTTCTGACCTGCCAAGGTTTATTGCTCCCCGTAAAAACCAATGACCAAGGAATATCGGTGTGGCACCGGCTATTAGCCGGTGCCATACCGATGCGACCTGCTAACCCAACGACGCCACATTCGCCGATTGCCTTTGCCATATCTTCGGGTCGTCGAGCATTTTTCGCAAGACCGGCTCGAGTTCGTCGATCGAACGGCAATCGACCACCACTTCGCCATTGCGTCGATGGTCCATCGCCGCGCCGGCCAGTTTCTTCGCCCAGCCGCCGGATTCCGACAACGCGACGATCGGCCGATTGTACATCCATGCAAACGCCGCTTCGCTCAGCGTGCCCGAAGCGCCGCCGACAATGACGATGATATCGCCGCTAATCGCCGTGATCACATTCCGCGCCCAGCCAAGCCCGGTGGGAATAACGTAATGTGCATAGGGATTCGCCTCGTTCATGTCCGTGCCCGGCGTCACCGCGATAACGAGGCCATCGGCATTCGCACACCCGCGCGACGCCGCCTCCATAATCCCGCCGCGCCCGCCCGTCACGAGCGCCGCTCCCAGCCGCGCCACAATCGCGCCGGCCAGCGCGGCAATCTGCAGCATGTGCTCGTCGGCCTCGCTCGATCCCATGATCGCAATCTGCGGCCGACGAAGTGTTTTGCGTTCCAACATGCGAGTCACTTTCACTCAACAATTAAGATTGCAAGACCAACGAGCCTGAAACGTAGGCGCCCGGTAATCCCCATTACCAAAAGTCCGATCTTCAACGCACCGGCGCCGTCAACGCTTCACGCAGCCGATCTTGGCGGCTTGTAATCCGATTAAATACGAGCAGCGCCAACAACGCCAGCAGTCCGACTCCCGCAAAAACATACCAAATATAATGGGCTTGTGCATAAGCGGCTGGCAAAGGACCCTCGCCGCGCATCGCCGCCTCCCATTGGAGGTATTGTTCCGGCGAATCCGTCGCGAGTTTCTTGGGATCGGGGCAGAAGGAATCGATCAGAAACCCCGCCATCACAAACCCTACAAGATAGGACATCGCGTTGGCCAGATTTTGGAAGCCCATGTAAAGGCCCTCTTCTCCGGGCTCAGCCTGCCTCGACGCAAACTCTAGGTATTTGGGTGAAAGAAAGCACTCCGCCAATCCCTGAATCGCGATTCCAATGATGGCCATGACCGTAACGTGGTGCAACACGAACCAACCGAGGTGAATCTGCTCGCCCGCATAGGACTTCAAAATTGGTGCTATGGCGAGCGCAAGTGCCGAACACGGAATGATGGCAAGCGAGATCGAGATAGAGCTGACGGGCTTCAAATTGCGCACAAGGTGGGTAATTGGAACCACAAGCAAAACTACGACAAATGGGTTTATGTTTGCGAGCCATTCAGGGTTCGCGCTGCGCCCAATGAGTCGTTCCATGTATTGAGGCATGGAGGCATAAAGTTGGGTTTGAATGATCCAAAACCCAGTAACGATGGCGATGAGCCCCATGAACCTTCCATTTCTGATGACTCTTAAGAATCCGCGCACAACCTCATTGAATGGTTTTCCGGCACCCGTTGTATTGGGATTTCGATAGGCTAAGAACACAACAGCCAATGCAACGAACGCCATGGCCGCAGCGTAATAATTGATATAGACATAACCCAGCACGACTTGACCGTATCCCGGCAAGTGAAAGCCGTTGCGAAGCGGATAGGCCAGCGTCTTACCGAAGAAGGAACCAATGTTCACCATAAGATAAAATATTGAGAACGCGCGAGCTCTTGTGCTCGCGTCTGAACATTTCGACGCGGTTCCCAAGATGACGGGTTTAACAATTGCACCGCCGAATGCGATGATCAAGAGTGAAATCGGCGAAAGCACTTTTGTGGGAAACGCTCCCAACATGACATAGCCGATCCCAAGTGAGGAAAATGCAATAATCAATGCCCTTCGATAACTGATTTTGTCCGCAAGCGATCCCAAAAACGGCGGAAGAAAATAAAGGAGGCACGAGAATGCACCGGCGATGGCATTACCCGATTTGTCTGAAAACCCAATGACCTGATTCAAATATCGAGCGAGCGCAATGAACATGCCATAGAACGCGGCCCGCTCGAACAGCTCCGCCACGTTGGCCACCCAAAATGTCCGTGGGAACCGCCAACCAACTGCTGTAGCGCTAGGTGTCATCGCCAAATTGCTACCTCGTTGTGCATCCATTTTTCCAAGGCTCCGGCGTTCGACGAACGGTATGCAAATCAAAACGGCCGAAACGCATACGGATATCGAAACACCTCGCCCGCGTTTGTGCGAATGGCCGCGACGCAGCACAAGTACAAGTTGGCCAGAATCAGACAAAAGGTCGCCAGGATCGTCACGCCGCCGACGCCGGGGATCGGCAGAAAATTAAGCGATGCGACGAAAAACAACATTACGACAAACGTGAATTGAAAATTCAGCGCTTCGCGTGCGCCGGCACCGACAAATTCGCCCAGCTCGGTCCGTTTGATCTGCCAGATCAGTAGCGGGCCGATGAGATTCCCGAAGGGCGGCATCAGAAAGACCAGGCCGCACAGGTGTGCGAGCATGGACCAGTTTTTCTGCTGCTGGGTGGGGCCCAGGGGTGGTGGGGCGTCGTACATGGCCGATAGTCTATCGCGAAATGCCGATTTGCGTAGCGGCTCCATTCGCCACCCTAAAGCGGCGTATAACAGAGCCGCGCCCATCCGGAAGCGGTGGGTGTTCAAAAAGATGGCCTGTTGTCTATCGGAGAAGCGCGGCCCCTCATTCTGCCGCCATAGACCACGTCCGAAACGCCTGAGCCCCGAAATCACCCTCGAAGACGCCCCCGCGCTCCATGCGGTCGAGTGCAACGAGCGCGTCACTCGCTATCTCACGTTCGATCCGCGAACGATGGACGAGGTCATCGCACAGATCCAGCGCGCCATCAAGAATCAATCAGAATCGCCGCGCCACTTCTTCGATTTCGCCGTCGTCCCGAAGGGCTCAACAAGCCTCATCGGCCGCTGCGGCTTCGGCATGTTCCGCCCGGAACATCTGGAGGCGGGCGTTTGGTACGATTTCGCACAACAACATTGGGGAAAGGGTTACGCCTTCGAAGCAGCGACGGCCCTGCTTCCATTCGCCTTCAATGATCTGAAATTGCATCGCCTGTTCGCCGACATCGATCCGCGAAACGAAGCCTCCTGCCGCGTCGCCGTGAAGCTGGGTTTCAAGCTCGAAGGTATCATGCGCGAGAATTATTGGCTTAAGGGCGAATGGTGCAGCGCAGCCATCTACGGCCTGCTCGCCGACGAGTGGCGTTTACGTTGCACACCGTCGAACGATCAGTTACATGTCGTGCTCGATAAACCCGCCTCATCCCCGGCCGTCCGAGAAATTCCAACCAACAACCGCCGCCGACCCCACGAAAGGCCGTCGTTAAATGGTCGATGCCCTCGACCACAAGAGCAAAGCGATTCGCGATGTCACAGCTCACGAAATCGGAGAGAAAAGCCCGCCCCATCCGAACCGAGTCAAAACCCGCCTCGCATGATCGCCCCGATTACACCCCCGTTGATCCGAAGCAGGTCGCGAAATCGCTCGACAAAATCATGGCCGCCGCCAACGGCGATTCCGTCATCGCCCGCGACCACGCCCGGCATTCCGCAAACCGCCGGTCGCCCCACGCCCGAAGTGCGCCCCTCGAACAACTCGCGACTTGCCCGAACAACCAGTTCCCAATGTATGTCGACGTGTCGCTCGATGTTCTGCGTTTGGCCGCACCCGACAAATTGAAAGCGACCATTGAGAAGCGTCTTCCCAAGCTCGAAAAAGCCTCTCAAAAAACCCGCGTTCAAAGGGCCCTGAAAAAGCTGTAAGATTTGAACCGGAATATCCGGGAACCCATCATGATCGACACCGCCAAAGTCATCGAGCATCGCAAACTTCATTTCGCAAGCATCGACGAATGCATCGCCGAGGTCGACCGCATTGTCGCCGCCGACCAGGCCGGGACGCTGCGCCGTCTTGGCAACTGGACGGCCGGCCAGAATCTGGCCCATCTCGCATCGTGGATCGAATACGCCTATGTCGGCTTTCCGCTCAAGCGCCCGCCGTTTTTCGTTCGCTGGGTTCTTAAGTTCATGGTCGGAAAGTATGCGCGCGACGGCATGCCCAAGGGCGTGAAGATTCCGGGCACTGAGAGGGGCACGTTCGGCATGGACGACATACCCACCGCCGAAGCCGCCGAACGCTACAAGAAGGCGCTGGCGCGCCTGAAGAACGGCGAGCCCTCGAGGTACCACAGCCCGGGGTTCGGACAGGTCAGCGAGAGCGTGCGACTGCAACTGATGCTAAGGCACGCGGAACTGCATCTTGGATTCTTAGTGCCATAATGATGGCGGCGACCATGCTGTCAGTTCGCGAGCAGTCCATCTACAAACGGCTCCACATCGGCCCCCGACACGCGGCCGTCGCAATTGCGATCGGACCCGAAGGCATGCATCGGTGCACCGTCGATGCCAAGGAGCACATCCACAAAGACAGGAATATCCGCCATGTTCAGCTCGCCGTTGCCATCGGGGTCGGCCGTCCAGCAATTGGTGAACCACGGGCGTCTGTAGGGTGAATTGAGCATGAATTGCAGCAGCATCGAGCCGACCTTTTCTTCGCCAGTCTGCGCCGGGTGCGTTCCGTCCGACTGCATGTCGGCACAGGTCCATGTCATTCCATCCTCGCGCGGCGTCAGGCCATCGGCCCACAAGTAAGGGCCCCACGCGAGCCACGGTGACGTACCATTGACATAGTCGAGATCGCCCGCCGTCGGATCGATGCCGCCACCGGCCATTTGTTCGATCTGCGCTTCGATCAGCCATTTGACACCGAAGGCCCCCTCGTAGGCATAGGGCTCGGGATTCAGCCCCGTGCTGGCATAGCCCGCATAGATGCGCGAGGAAAAGAACGCCATACGCAGATTGGGATATCGCAATTTCGCGGAGCGCACGATGTTGCCCAAACCCGACATGACATTCATGGCGTCCGCATTGGCCGCGGGCAGGGAATTGGTCGGCCCGGGGTTCGCCTGTTTGATCCAGACGATCTGCACCTGCGCTTCGGTCAGGCCGCGCGGGTGAGGTCCTGATCGCGAACCCGGTCGTAATTTGCATCGGTGGGCGCGTCCCAACTTGAAATCGCCTGACCGCCGCGCGCGCCGTTCACGATCACGAGGCCGGCCGTCTTGAGCGCAGGGTGGGCTGTCGCCTGTCCTTTGAAGCTCCACGCATCGCAGGGCTCCCCCCCGCCGGCGGAACAAAATTCCTGCGTCGTATTCGACATGCCGATGGAGAGCAAAACATAACGGCCGGTCGCGCTGGGGTTTCCGCTCGTATCCAGCGGCTCCACGGCCAATGCCCGAGCTCGGCCTTCGGCCGCATGAGCAGCCGGCGGGAAATTCAGGCCGTTTGGATACAAACCGCCCTGAAATTGACCGAGGTAGAGGCCGGTGCGCAATTCGCTGAGCGGCACCAACCCGACCGACGATTGGGTGCAATCCGAGGCGGCGGCGGATTGAGCAAAACCGATCAATAAAAACGCAAAAAGCCCCAGACCCGAAAAACAGGAAAGTCGTACCATGACCCACTCCCTCTTCAAAATGCTACAGAATTCGGACATAAGATTGGGCGGCTTCCGGAGGGGTATTGTACAGAACTTTTCGAAAATCCTGCGAATTACGCCCAAAAGGTTTGCCCTCAAACACCCCCGCCACATGACTCAAACCACTTTCCGCTCAATGCCCCAATCTCGGGTACTGCTAAAGTTTGATGAAATTCCACAGCCGGGGGCGGCTGTGCCACATTTAACTTTACCCATACCCAAACTCGATCCCGCCTTTACACGAGTCCGATTCTCCGCATGATGCCATGCAATGCAAAAGGCCGACCAATCCATGAACAGCCGTTCGGATCGCGACCTGCGACTTGCTGTGTGCGTGACGCTGGGTGGATTCCTCGCGGCTGCGACCTGCATCTTCATGTCGCCCGACGGCCTGCACCATTTTGACGATATCACCCATTTTCTTTTTGCCAGATGGGCGTGGCTGTGGCCGAGCTATTTGCTCGATCACTTGGGACGTCCGGGGGTTTACCGTGCCCTATTTTCCATTGGCCATCCTGGGCTGGACGGCCGACAAGCTGCTTTCCGCGGCCCTGTCGGCCGCCGCCGGGTGGATTGCCTTTCGGATCGCCCGGCATGCCGGCATTCGCAATGCCTGGGCGGCGGCACTCTTCGCATGGGCGCAGCCCCTCTATTTTCAACTCGCCCAGACCACGCTGACGGAGACGCCGCTGGCTTTTTATCTCGCCGCGGCCGTGTTGCTGGCCGTTCGCGGGCGGTGGGAATGGTCGAGCGTGATTCTCTCGCTTGGGTTTGTCACGCGGCATGAGGCCATCCTTTTTTTGCCGATCTGGGCATACTTTGCGTGGCGGGCCGGGGTGAATCTGCTACGGCTGTGGCCGCTTGCATGGGCGCCGATTGGTGTCAATGCGGCGGCATGGCTGGCCGGCATGACCACCGCCATCGAGCTTTACTTTCAGCCCAAGCCGTCGAGCCAATATGGAAGCGACGGGTGGCTGACGTTTGTGGCGAGATCGATGCATGCGTGGGGGCCGGGTGTCAGTGTATTGGCATTTGCCGGTCTGGCCGCCATGTTGGCCAAGGGCGGCGGCCTGCGACAGACCCGGGGTGACCCTGGGCGCGCGCATGACTCCGCCGCCATGGCGCGGAAACTGGTCTGCGCCTGCATTGCGGCATACTTCATCGCACAGACCATCATCCGCGTTTTCGGACTGTTCGATTCGGGCGGCTATGCCCGCTTTCTTGTTCCGATCGGTCCGCTGGTCGGCATCGCCGCGCTGGCCGGCTGGAATGGACTTTTCGATGCTGACCAGCGCGGAAGATTGAAGTGTACATTGCTCGTCGCCGCGGCGATGGCACTGCTCTGGTTTTCGCTTGAATTGCAAGTCCGGCTGCACCGCGGCATCGACATTGAGTTTCCGAAAGTGAAGGAGGCACAGGTCGCCATTCGCGTTGTTGCAATCGTCTTCGCCCTGCTGGCCTGCACCGCGCTGCTGTTTCGGCGGCGCGAATCGAGGATCATCCGCCTGCTCACACCCGGCGCCCTCATCGCACTCATGCTCTTCACGGGCTATATCTTACATCGGCCGCTTCAGCCGCCCGAGGAAGCACCCATCATTGCCGACGCGCTTGCTGAATTAGAAAAAAAAGGGCTTGGCGATCGGCCCCTCGTCTCCGCGCTCCTTTGGATTGACTATGAAAAGAAACAGGCGTTGCCGCCGAATCGCCCATCCACCCGCAAGCGAATCGAGGACGCACCCGTGGGCACGCTCATCGCATGGGAGCAGCAATTTGCCGGCAGCCACGACCATCAATTGAATCTCGAAGAGTTCACGAACACTGCATCATTTCGTCGCGTCTTAACGTCGCCGCCGAAGCCGAGGCGCCAGGAGCCATACCTTCATGTATTTGAAAAAGTCGCGGAATGGCCGAGCCGCATACCTGCGAATTAACTGTAAACTAAGTAGCCACCATACATTACGACTGGACCCCAAGATTGCATGGGTCGCCGAAATGACCTAGAATCTCACTTTCAATCGGCCGTCCTTCTGATGAAACGGCACCATGGCAACCCCGAGGAACCAGGATTGATTTCGAACGCCCGCATAATCGAAGAGGACGACCGCCACGGCCAATTCCGCCGTCTCATGCTCATTGGTCTCGATGGAGCGACGTTTGATGTTCTCGGCCCGCTGATGGAGCGCGGGCTGATGCCGGAGTTGAAGGACCTGGTCGATCGCGGCGTCTCGGGTCCGCTGGAATCGACCCGTCCGCCCATCACACCGGCCGCCTGGACAACATTCATGACCGGCAAGGGGCCGGGCAAGCATGGCATCATCGACTTTCTGCGATACGACCCGAAGACCAACCAGCTCACCTTCAACAACAACACCAAGATCAGCAGCAAGGCCAAAACGATCTGGCAGATTCTTTCGGACAAGAATTACCGCGTCGGTTCGATCAACGTGCCGATGACGTTTCCACCCGAGCCGGTCAACGGCTTCATGATCTCCGGCTTCGACACGCCGCAGGGCAAGGACTTCACCTATCCGCGGGCGCTGCAAAAAGAAATTCTCGCCAAGTATCCCGATTACACCCACGAGAAAAAGTGGGAGCGGAAGGCGACGGGCGGCGACGACATGTTCCGCAAGAACATCGAGTACATCAGCCAAAGCTTCGAGCGCGGCTATGACCTGGCCCGCTTCTGCGGCGACAAGTATGGCTGGGATGTGATGATGGTGCTCTACAAGTTTGTCGATAATTTGCAGCACAAGGCATGGCGCTACATCGATGAGCGCACCAAGAAGGACGACCCAGCGCGGGCCAAGCTCGTTGAGGAATGCTGGATGCGTCTTGATGGCGTGGTCGGCAAGCTCAAGAAACTCGCCGCCGAGCAGAAGGCCGACATCATCGTCATGTCGGACCACGGCCACGGAAGCCTGGATGGCAAGGCGCAGCCGAATCTGCTCTTGAACCAATGGGGATTTCTCTCGCTGCGCAGTCCGCTGGCACAGCTCAGGACGCGCACATCGACCTGGATTCGCCGACTTGCGAAGCCCGGCTTTTCGGCGACGGCCGGCCAATCGAGCCATCTCGATCACGATCTGGCGATCGACTGGTCGCGCACCAAGGCGTGCGTTTTGCATGCCGGCGTTTACGGTTTTCTGTATGTCAACCTGAAGGGGCGACAGCAGCATGGTATCGTCGAGCCGCGCGATTTTGAGCGGGTTCGCGCCGAAGTGCGCGACCGGCTGCTGGCATCGAAATGCAGGGATCGCGACGGCCGCGAAATGAACATTTTTACCGATGTGTTCATCACGGAAGACCTGTATCGCTGCAATCGCGCCGATCATCCGTGGATGCCGGATTTGCTGCTCGCTCCGGCGGACGGGCTGGCCGTCGTCAAGAAAATTCGCGGCCGATCGCCGGTGCGCTGGGTGCCCTTCAACCGGCTGGAAGGCACGCACCGGCTCGATGGCGTCTTTGTGGCACAAGGCGCCGCGGTGAAAAGCGGCATGACCCTTCGCGCCCACATTGCCGACCTCGCGCCGACCATTCTCGCCGGCCTCGGCGAGCCCGTGCCCAAGGACATGGACGGCCGCGTGCTTCGGAAGATCTTCCGGGCCCCCGTCGAAGTCACCTACGAACCGCCGTCGGACCGCAAGGTGGACGAGGCGGTGCCAGTCTTGTCGGAAACCCAGATGCGCGAAGTTGCGACGCGGCTGAGCGATTTGGGGTATCTGGACTGATTCACTTTAATAATGCGCTCCAGAGTTTCTTCGTCCCGGGCACATCGGGCTTTGATTCCGGGGTGACGATGCGCCATGTCGGCAGACGCCTGCCGTCGAGAAACATCGCCGGCGTGCCTTCGAGGCCGATGCGATTGCCGAGTTCGACATCCTCGGCGACCCGGCGCTTGACGATGTCCGACTGCATGGCTTGCTTAAAGGCACTCTGGTCCATTTTTGCAACTTCCGACGCGAGGGCGGCATAGGGCTTGCCGGCGAATCGGGCACGGGAATCGAACAGGCGGCTCATGTATTGCATTCGTAGCCGGGAATCTGAGGTTCGTTCCGCAAAGGCCTCGGCGGCCATCGCCGCGTCGCAGGCATGAGGGTGGAAGGACTGCTTCACGCTCGGATTGCAATCGCCGCACATGGGGAACTGCCGAAAGACAACTCGTACACCGGGAAACGACTGGACAAGTGACTGGGCGTTGCGGTGAAACTCCGCGCAGGCGGCGCACTCAAAATCGGAGAAGACAACCAGTGTATGCGCGGCGTCTTCGGTTCCGACGACCGTGTCGGTGGGCCGAACCGAGAACTCTATATTGGGGGCGGTCCGGTGCTTCCAGACGATGTAGTCCACATCATTGGCGAGCTTGAGATATTCCGCCTGGAATCGAAACGAATTCACTTGATGGTGAATCGCGATTCCCGCCAGCAAGATGACCAGCGCGAGCGAGGTGGCGGACCCGGCCGCGATTCCGGCACGAACGGTGGAAGGAAACGTTAGCGCATCACCGGCTTCGCCACGTCCAGCGCGCGGCCTTGCAAAAACCATAACCAGCAATATCAAAGCGTTGGCGACGTGCGCCGCAACGCACCATGTACACCATACCGGCAGCACAGCGGCCATTAGATATACGAAACGCAGGGAAGCCAGATTGCCGAGGATCACAACCGCGAGAGGCAGCAGGAACCACTTGCGGCCTTTGTGATTGGGAAGGCCGACAGCGACGAACCATGTCAACAGCGCGGCGAAATAAGCGACGCCGAGCAAGGCCGATGATATGGGGCCGATGCGGGCGGCATCGCTGGCAAGAACGTGCTCACAGTTCACTCTGGCGGACGGCGAGCACAGGGATGACACCAGCGAACCGTTGCCGGCCGAATTGCTCATTGCGGTCAGTATGAGGGAAATCGCAAGCCCGGCGAATGCGAGGATCACGAGCGCAGCGCGTTTCGCGCCTTGTTCGTGCGGGGTGCCGGCGGTCGTGGCGGATGGGGAAGTCGCGGCGTCGATTGCAGTCATACCTCGTGGATCGGCAGCTTGCCGCCGGCAGGCAGCATTACTCTTCGAAATGCGATGCGAAACTGAAGTTGTGCGAGGAACAGGCACCCAAGAACGAGGAGCGGACACACCACAAAGCGGATGAGTGCCACGAAACCATCGCCAAAGCCGTAGAGTTCGTCGCCATCGAAAAACGCCGATCGAAACGCGGACGTCTGTCGAACATCCGGCCCGACCCAGGGCATCACCATTGCCAGCGACACAAGCGACCAGACGCAGGACTTCGTGAAACCGACCGTCCCGCCCAGCCGTCCGGCGAGACTGACGAGCAGGCAAATAATGAAAATCCCCGCGCAGACCAGCACCGATGCCCGGCCCACGAATCCAATGAGCGTCAGGCGGGATTCGAGCACGCGGCCGATGCTTCGGGCAGAATCGGACGTCGCCGCACGCGACTGTGTTTCGGCTTCTAAAACAGTGGAAGCGGCGCTCTGCGCCCGGGGCCGCCGCCAAACCATGCAAAAAGATGGAGCACGATCGCAACGACGGCCAGCCAAAAGAAGGCGTTCTTCGCGGTTCGAAGAACGTCCATGGCCGTCATGCATTCCCTTGCGACATCGCGGTCGGCGTTTTCGATCGCGTTCATAGGCCTCCTTGAGATTGCCGTAAAGCAACGGCCCGGTCATGGCGAGTTATCGTCGGGCGTTCACATTCGGCTGGCTTTCGCGCTGCGGCATCGGCTGAACGTCGCCGGTAAAAGGAACACGCAACACTTTTCGCGAAGAACTGACCACGCGCCCGTCGTCGCGGACATATTTGATGACAATGGCGATTTTCCGCCCGCTGACCCTGATGTCATCGCCCCAAGGCAGGCGAAAGCCATAGCCCCACCCGAGCATGGACATGTTTCTCGCGCGATAAGGCAGGGCCTCCTCGCGCGTAAACGTCCAGCATTTCATTTCCGTCGGAACTTCGCGATTCAACCGGTCATGATCGAGGCGATACATGGTGATGACCATGGTGCCGCTGCCAAAGACACCCTTGGTGCTCTTCGGGCCTTCGAGATAAACGGCACACTTAAACCCGTTGACGCGTCCGCTGCCGTCGTTGCTGAAGCTGAGCCAGGGAAAGCTGTCGAATATCTTGTTGACGCGGATGATATTGGATTCTTCCATATTCGGCGGAGCGGAAATCGGCAGGGGTTCGCTCGTCGGCTGCTTCGTGGCTTTGTATGGCGACGTCTCCTGCATCTGGTTGTTGGGATTGTTGCAGGCCGGCGCGCCGGCGAAAACGATAGCCGCTGCACAGGCGAAGGGGCGAAGGAATACGGAGGCGCGATTTTGGGGTTTCTTGTTCATGTGTGCAGCTACTCTACCTTGCGAGCTGGATACTTAATTCGAGCCGACCGTGCTGACGGCTTTGATCCTCAACGGCCGCCTTGCCACCACGTCCTCGTCCTCCTCATTCGACGGAATCATCGGGCCGTATTTCGGCACCTGGGGACCATACTTCGGCGCGTTCGGCTCTGGCTTGTATTGCGTTGGCTCGGCCGGTGCGCCGTCGGTCGTGGTCGGGGCATAGTCCCCTTCCGGAATTTCCTCGATCGAAGAAATCTGATCGTCGGACTCCGGCGTGAGTTGAATCTTCTCGAAGAAGGGGCTCGACTTCATTTCATCGGTGATGATGCCGGACTTGTCGCGCTCCTCGATGCTGAGGCGATAGCCATCTTCGACCGTGCGAACGATGCGCGGCGTGAGGGCGATCAGCAATTCGGTCTTGCGCTTTACGCGCGTGGTCGTTCGAAACAGGGCGCCGAGGCCGGGTATATCGCCCAGGAACGGCACTTTCGATTCGCTTTCAGAATCGCTCGTTGTGATCAAGCCACCGATGACGACGGTCTCGCCATCCTTCACAGCCACGAACGTTTCCGCCTTGCGCTTGGTGAAGATTGGTGCGAAGACGCCGGGGCCGATCTGGATGCTGGAGTCGGCCACGTCGGATATTTCCGGCGCGACTTTCATATAGACCCAGCCATCGGGATTGATATTCGGCTCGACATCGAGAATGACGCCGACATCCTGATAGGTGACGGTCGTCTGCAGCGTGCCGCCGGTGGTCTGGCCGCTGGCGGTGGCCTGCGGAATGGGCACCGACGAGCCGATCGAAATGTTCGCAATCTGATTGTCCTGACACATGATCATCGGGCGCTGGATGACTTCCAGCCGGCTGTCGGACTGCAAGGCGCGAACGAGGAAAATTAAAGTCCTCGCCGGTAATGGTGAAGCTGAAACCGCCGAGGCCCGAACCGGCCGCACCAAGATCGGTGCCACCGACGACGTCGAAGTGGCTGCTTTGCAGCACGCCATTGCCGCCGGGAACCGCTGTTTCGCTGAAGCGAAGCTCCTGCAGGGCGACTTCGAGACCCATTTCAAACCGGTCATCGATGGTCACCTCGGCGATCATGACCTGAATCATGACCTGCGGCGGCGGGGCATCGAGCTGCTCGACAATGCTGAGCACGTCGGCTTTTTTGCGTGGGCTGGTTGAGATGATGAGCTGGTTCGACTCCTCGTGGGCGATGACCGAAACTTCGCGCTCCATTTTCTGCTGGGGCGAAACGGTGTCGCCGACGCCCTCGAGCACGCCTTTTTCAGCTTGGAAATAGCTGTCGAGGGCGGTCTGCATGTCGACGGCCTTCATGTTGACCGCGGTATAGACAAAGCTCTCGCGGTCCTGAACGTCGCGCGAATCGAGCTGGTCGAGAATATCGGCGACAACGTCGATGTCCTCCGGCCAGCCTGCCGCGATGATGGCATTGGTGCGCTCATCGGGAACAAAGGTGGTCTTCGGTTTACCAAAGGTGCCGCGCACCGAATCGCCATTTTGAGAAAAGGCCGACGGCACGCCGCCCGATCCGCTGACGCCCCTTCGACGTTGATGTCACGACCCTGTTGAAAGTCGGACTGATCGCCGGACCCCTCGTCCTGGGCGAACATCTTTTCGAGGATTTCGACGGTCTTGGTCGCATCGGCGTGGCGAAGAAGGAAGACCTTAACGAGTACTTCCTTCTTCTGAATGCCGTCGAGCTTGACAACGAGCTCCTTGATGAGCTTCAGCGTATCCGGCGGGGCCACGACCACGACACTGTTGCTTCGTGCGTTGAAGGTGATCTGCACGTTCTCGCGCATGCTTTGTAGAACACGCTCCTCGCCGGTCGTGGTCTTGCCGCGGAAGGCGATCGGCTTGGTGCCGGCCGGCCGCAGATTCTCATTCTCATTCGAACCGCCGGTCTGGCCGCCCTGGCCCGACATGATCTGATTCAGGATTTCGGCCATCTTTTCCGCATCTTCGTTCTCGCAAGGAACGACGGCCACCTCAACCAGCGCGCTCAGATCGTCGCGATCCAGCCGGCTGATAATCGTCTCGACATTGGACAATTCGCCCGGCGGTGCGGCGATGACCACCGAATTGGTTCGTTCATCGGCCACGACCGCAACGGTTTGTCCGCCGGAATCGCCGCTGCCGGATGATTGATAGACCTCATCGAGGATTTCCTTCACCTTATCGGCGCGGGCGCGAACAAGAGGAAACACTTTGACCATGTCGAGCAGGGCGCTGGGCCGGTCAAGCTGCTTGATCAGATCTTCGATGAGAACGTGGTCGAGCTTTGACGCGTTCACCACGAGCATGCGGGCTCCGTCATTGGTTTCGACGGTGACCTTGATGTCCGGCACGCTGGTGCCGGTGCCGCCCTGCCGCGGCTGATTTCGCTCCTGAAAGATGTTGGTGATCATTTCGCCGATTTTCTGGGCCGGCGCTTCATTCACCTTATACACACGGACAATCTGGGCGGAATCGCCGGGCGGCACGTCGAGCTTCTTGATCAGTTCGACGGCGCGGTCGATGCCGTCCTTGCTGCCGCCGACAATGACGCGGTTTCGCTTTTCATCGGCGATGATCTTGACGGCCCAACGATTGGAACCGCTCGTACCCGATTGGCCTCCGTTGTCGCGGACTTCCTGCAGCTTTTGAAAATAGTCCTCGACCTGGGCCGCGATCTGGACGCAATCGCCGTGCTGCAACTGAATGAGCTGCGTGATGGCCGAATCCCATGGCGTGGTGACGCTGTTCATGCGCTTGTGAAGTTCGCGAACGATGGCCATGTTTTCCGGGCTGGCCGTGACGATGAGCACATTGGCCCGATCGTCGATGACGCTCGTCACTTTTTCGCGGGCATCGGCGCCTTCGCCGGTGCCGGTCGCGCCGGGTTTGTAAAGTTTGGCCTCGAAGAGCTGATCGACCACTTCCTTGACGGCCGAGGCACTGACATTGTTGCATTGGAAGAACTCGATCTGGCCGACGACGCCGACTTCGACATCGAGCTCCTTCACTTTCTCCATGAGAACTTCGATGTTCTCGCGGGAGGCGGCGACGAGCAGGGAATTCGTCGATTCATCGACTTCGATGGAGACCTTGTCCTCCGGCCGCGTCTCGCTGCCGACGCCGCGCATCTGGGCGCGGGCCTCGAAGAGGCTTTGCAGCGGGCTTTGCAACTGCGAGGCGGAGTTGTACTTCATGCGAATGATGTAGATATTCGCCATCGGGTTGAGTTCGAGATTCTCGATCTTGTCCACCACGCCTTTGATCGACTCGAAGTCGCTGAGGCTGGCCGAGACGATGAGCGAATTGCTGCGCTCATCGGCGACGATGGCGGGAATTTCGAGGCCAAGCGCGCGGCATCTCCGCCTTCGCGCTGATCGCGCGTCTGGGTCCAGAGGTCCTTCAGCTTGTCGGCCAGTTCGGTGGCGGTGCTTTTCTTGAGCGTGATCGTACGAATGTTTTCGACCAATGCCGACGTCTTGACATCGAGCTGCTTGATAAGGCCCTTCAATTCCTCCATGCGCTCACGCTTGGCGGCGATGATGAGCGACTGGCTGCGAGCATCGGGCGTGATGATGACGGTTTCGTTCTTGGTGGTGGTTTCGTTTGCGCCGGGAATGGTGTCCTTGCGCTTGTCGAGCATTTCGGTCAGGGCTGTCGCCAGCGCCGAGGGGCTGGCAAATTCCAGCTTCACAATCTCAAACGGCATGATGCCGCGGCCCTGCACATCGAGCTGTTCGATGAGATGGTCGAACACTTCGATCGCCTCGGGGCGGCCAACCACGATGACCTGATTCGTGCGCGGGTCGGCCTTCACGACGGCCTTGTAGACCAACACGCCGGGGTCGCCTTCGGGCACGCCCTTGGCCGCGCCGAGGCCGGGGCGCGTGGTGAGATTTTCGCTGTCGGTGAGCATGTCGTTGAAGCGCGTGGCGACTTCCTCGGCGTCGGCATACCTGAGCGAGTAGATTTTCGAGGCGACTTCGGACTTGGCGGGCTCCTTGTCGAAGGCGAGGGCGACCTGCTTCATGATGAGGCAGTTTTCGACAGTGCTGGCGATCATGAGGGAGTTCGAATCCGGATCGCCGGCGACGACGATGGGCTTGTTCAGATCGACGGTCGCGACGGGATTGCCGTTTTCGTCGAGAAGGCGCAGACGGCGGATGAAGTCCTTCATCGGCGTGTCGCCGGTGGCGGCCTTTTGCAGGAGCGTGGTGAGGAGTGTCGCGAGCGTGTCAGCCTTGGCGACGCGGAGGGGGACGACCATGATGTCGGCGCGGCCCTGCGTGGTTGTTTTTCCATCTTCGCCAGGTTCGTCGGTGATTTCGGCGTCGAGCATTTCAATGAAGCCGGCGACCGTTTCCATGTCGCCTTCACCGGCAGTGACGAAAATGGTATTGGTCTGCGGATCGAGCTCGACGGAAATGAGCGACGGATCGAGCTTGCGCTGCTTCAGGCTGGCGTCGGTCAGCTTCTTGAGCACTTCGCCGGCTTCCGTCACGCGCCGATTCTTCAATGCAAACGACCGCGAGGTGCGGGTGATGTCGAGCTTTGTATCGGCCTGTTCGATGAGGTGGAGCGCCTGCTCCATCTTGACTCTCGATGCGGCGATGTAAATGCCGTTGGTGCGGGAATCGGGAATGATGTCGACCTTATCCTGTGGAAGGGCCGTGCCGCCGCTGGGCGCTTCAATTTTCGTGAAAACCTGGGACAACACCTGTGCCAAATCCGTGGCATTGGCGTTCACGAGTCTGCGATACTCCACCTGCTTTTCCGGCACCGATTCCTGAAGGACTCGAACCAATGCCTCGATCGTATCGAGATCGGACTCCAAACCGTCAATGACAATCTGGCCGGGACCGGCTTCGGTCACCGTCACTTCCGCGCCGGTGAGTTGAAAAGCATCCTTGGCCGATTGCGACCAGTTGTCGAATCCGGCGGGCTGGGTCGATGCCGTGATGAGGTCGTTCATCGTGCGCGCCGGCGGCGTGGCAGCCGACGGTTGCGCCGGGCCCGGCTGTCCCGCCGGTTGATAGCGAACGGCCATGCCGGATTGCTGATTCCCTCCGCCAAGCGACTCTATAAGGGAGATGCCGCGCGTGGCCTTCGGCTGTGCCGGCTTTGCGCCCCGATTGTCAGCCTTGGCAGCGGCCGGTTGGGTTGTGGCGCTGCGCGGTCGAATGACCGAGACCTTGGGTCCTTTCGACTCGTCGCCCTTCGGCGCCGGCGTCTGGGCGACCGCCGTGCCGAGGGCAAGCTGCATTATGAGAATGGGCATCGTGGCGGCGACGGTGGACGTTTGCCGGGAGCGTCGCGAATCTTTTGAATCCGGGTCAATGGGGAAATTCGGATTCAAAGATACGGTGGAGAGGTGAGCGCCGGCCTCCAGCACAACGGGCCTCGGACCGAGACGGTCCGGCTCGCTATCGAGCAATCGGTCATAGCGGCGCTGATGGGTCCAAGTCGCGTCGCCGCGCGGGCCGCGGCCGCCGGATCGTCCGCCGGTTGTGCCACCGCTTTGGCCTTCCTGCAGTTTCTGAATGACCTGCTTGAGCTGATCCGGCGGGAGATTCTTGATGTTGATGATGCGCGTGCCGCGGGCGCTTTGCGGGCCCATCGCCACCAACATCTGGACCGTGCGTTTGATCTCCTCCACATTGGCCTTCGATGCCGACACGAGCAGCGTATTCGATCGCGTGTCCGGCGTGATGGTCACGAGGTCGGCCTTATAGCCCTGTATCTTGGATGCCTTGTCGCGCTCGCGGTTGTTAATCTGGGTGGTGAGCATGTCGGCGAGGTTGGTGACATTCTGTCCGCTTGGCACTTGTACGAGTTGGATTCCCGTGCCTTCAATTTCAATGGACGAATCCATCGACTTGGCCATTTCCAATACCGCGCTGACTTCGGACACCTTGCCGCGCACAAACAGCTTGTTCGACGATTCGTCGGCGACGATCGTCAATTTCGGGCCGGTCGATTGCGTCCGTCCGCCGGACTGGCCCTCGATGAACGTTTTCTTGAGTGTCTCGGCCATGTCGGGCGCGCGGCCATTCTTTACGATGTATTCCGTCGGAACGAACCCGCCGCCTTCGCCGGGCACATCCAGTTCCTGAATCTTCGCGACGGCGTCTTCGACGAGGTCCTTCTTGCCGCTGACGATCAGCGAATTGGAGGACTCGATCGCCTTGAGGCGCATGCCGCCAGCCAATACGACCTGCTCTTCCTGTTCCTGCCGTCGTCCGTCGAACCACCAGGGGACGAATTCGTCCTGCTTGCCCGAGTCTGCTCGCTTCTGGACCTTGAGCACCTCTGTCATGACTTCGAGCATTTCCTTGGCATCCTGATATTGCAGGGCGACCATCTGGACGATCTTGCCGGTCTCGCGGTCGACGTCGATATCGGCGAGGAGCTCGTCGATGAGCTTGGTTGTTTCCGTGCAGAAAATCAGAAGCGTGTTGCTGCCGGTTTCAGCCATCACGGTGACCTGATTGTCCTGCGCCTCACTGGTGCTTTGATTCCTCATCCACGGCGGAAGGTTTCGGTTCTGAGCGACACCGGATTTCTTGTCGAAGAACTCCTGAAGGGTGGTGGCGACTTCATCCGCAACGGCGTATTTCAGGGCGACTTTGTAGAAGTTCCGCACCTTCGTGCCCTCTGATTTGCTCAGGGGCTCGATGAGCTGCTTGTTGATCTTGTCGAATTCCGCATCGGTGGCGCTGACCAGAATCGTGTTGGTCGGCTCGTGGTACTGGGCCTTCGGGCCGTCGCCGGAGGGTCCGCCGCGCGAGCCGAAGAGCTGGTTGATGTTGTCGGAAACGCCGCGGGCGGGAATTTGCTCGGGCATCGTCACGGTGTGGACGACGCGGCCGCCTTCGATATCGACCTTGTCGATCAAGTCCCGCGTCTGCTTGTATTCCTCGTCGTTGGCGAAGGCGATGATCTTGGTGGTGCCGGGAATTGCCTTGATGGTCGGCGGGGTTTGCTGGCGCTTGTTGCGATAGATTTCCTGCCAGAGGGCCTGCAGCGCCTGGGCCACATCGTTCGGGTTCGCGTTGGCGACTTCGATGACGTGGTTGGTGCGAACGCCGCTGTCGGTGCCGTCCATCGCGGCCACGTCGGCTTCGATCATCGCCATCTTCTCCGGCGATGCCGTGACGAAAATGCTGTTTGTGGTCCAATTCTCCGTGACGATCACCGTGTCGCGCGGCGATGGATTGCGGTTGAGTGTTTGATAGCTCTGGCGGATGTTGTTCGCGACGGCACCGGGGTCGGCGTAAGTGAGCTTCAAAGTCTTACGTAACATGTCGCCTGATCCGCTCGGCGCTACATCCAGTTCCTTTACAAGATTCTCAATATCCGGGAACAGATAAGTTTCGGCCGTAACCACGAGGACGTTCGACGAAGGATCGGCCGTGATGTTGAACGGATACTGGCCGCTGCGCTGCACCGGCATTCGGCCGCGCAGCGAGGCGTCGAGCGCCCGCTGCAAGTCATCGGCGCGTGCCTGCTGCACTTTGATGAAGCGGGTTTCCTTCGGCTTGCCCTCGACATCCGTTTGTTCGATCAACTTTGAAACCTGCTCAATGTTCTTCGCATTGGCCGTCACGATGATGGACATTGTGCCATCTTCGAAGGCAGCTGTGACGCGCTCGTTGGGGTTGCGGGTTGCAGTGCCATATTGCTGATTGATGATGTTCGCCATCGTCCAAGGTGCGACATACTTGACGCGGAAAGCGCGCGTGATGCGGTCCTGCGGCTCGACATCGAGCGGCGTGATCATGGCGAGGGCGAGTTTGTAATCACTCTCACTTGCATTAATGAGCAGGGCATTCGCGCCATCGTCGCCGGTGATATTGACCGGGTACTTGTTGTTGATCATCGGCATGACCGTACGTACCTGGGACATAACGGTGTTGGCGAGTAGCGTGGCCTGCGCGTTCTTCACTTGATAGACATAATCAGACTTCTTTTCCACGTTGTTGAGGATCGGGTCGATGATGCCCGTTTTGATCTTGGTCTGTTGCTCGGCATTGGCTTCGACGATGACGAGATTCGCGGAGGCATTCGCTGTCACGCGAGGGGCTTCGACGCCGGTGGTTTGCACACTGACACCCTGAAACATTTGAATGATGTTGTTCGTGACTTGATTGACGTCCGTACCTGCCGGCAGGGTATATGCCGCAGTTGTGCGCACCATCGGAGTTTCAGGGGCAACATCGACCTCACCAAGCAGCGACTGCAACAACATGATCGAGGTTGGGCCGCCGACGAGAACGAGGGAATTCGTTCGAGGGTCCGGAGTCAGCCCAATGAGATCCAGATTCAAATCCGACCGCGACTGGACGGCTGTGGCCATCAATGCCTGAATGCGCGTGTGAACATCCTGCGCTACGGCGTTCTTCAACGGAAACCGCCGAACCTGCACATCCGTCGGCGCGGCATCCATCGAATTGGCGATCGACTTGATTTGATCGAACATGTCGTCCGGACAGCGCACCAAAAGCGAGCTGGTGGACTTCACGCCCTTGATCATCACTTCACCCTGCGCGCCGCGGCCGGATTGTGCGAAGACCTCGGTCAATTTCGTCGCGACGGTTTCGGCATTGGCGACGGTGAGTTTGATGGTGCGGATGACCTTGTCTTTCTCGATTTTCTCATCCATTTGCTCGATTTGTGCTTCGATCTGGGCCATCTGCGGCGGCGGAGCCTTTACTAAGATCGTCTTGGTGGCATCCAGTGCGGTAATGATGATGTCTGTTTCTGGGCCGCCGCGGCCGCCCCCTCCGCGACTGGGTGAAAAAAGTTCCTTCAATGCCGGAACCAATTGGCTTGGCAAGCCTTTCACTGTGAATTGCTGGACACCAATGTCGCCTTCATCAACGTCAAGGTCCTTGATAATTTTCCCGACAACCTCGCGGTCCTTTGCCTGCCCTGCCACGATGACGCTGTTGGTGCGCGAATCCGCCTCAACGAGCACGCGGTTGACACCGGCGCGGCGCTGTCGACCGCCACCAGGGCCGCCCTGGCCCGGCTGTTGCTGCTGCTGGCCGCCGCCCGGAAGGAGTTCGCGGGCGAGATCGTCTACGATGTCCGCGATGTCTGTAGCGCGAGCATGCTTTAGCTCAAATCGCTGCATGTCCCACGCGGTTTCGACATCCAATTCCTCAAGCTGCTTGATGAGTCCCGCGATGAGTTCGAGCGTGTCCGAAGGAGCCTGCGCCCACACGGTATTCGTCTGAGCCTCGGCCGTCAGTTTGATTTTGTCGGCGGAGACCGTGGCGCCAGCTTCGGCGCCGGGAAGCCCAATGATCTGTTGTTCGCCGCCACCCTGGCCCTGCGGCTGGCCCGGCTGGCCGCGACCCCTGCCGCGCGCGGCTGCCGCCGGAGATTGCTCGATGCCGAGTATTTCACGAAGGCTCGCGACGACATCTTCGGCTTGCAGCGTTTTCAATTTGAAAATACGAAGGTTCTTTGAGTCGACCACACTGCCATCGATTCGCTTGAGCACTTCAACAATGAGCGGAATATCCGACTGGCGCGCCACAACGAAGAGCGACTTGGTGCGCTACTCGGGCACGACCTTCAAAACTGCGCCGCCCGATGATCCGCCGCGACGGCCGACCTGCGGCGAAGGCGGCTGGGCCTGCTGCTGCGGCTGCTGGGGAATCGGCTGGCCGGTCTTGGGATCGATCTGCGGCTGCCCTTGGTTTTGCTGTTGTCCGCGGCCGCGCGGTTGGGGCTGCGGCTGGGGCGCGGCCTGCTGATTAAAAACCTGGTTGAGAGTTTGTGCCGCGATGTTGACATCGGCATACTTCAGCGGGAAGACGCGGACGACCGTCGGCGACTCCTTGTCCATCCACTCTTCGATCAGCTCCTTGAGTTCCTTCACCGCGGCCGGCGGGCCGAAGAACATGAGCTGGCCGGTCTCGGGGTCTTCGAGGATTTGAACGCGATCGGGCATGCTGCCGATGGGCAAATTCACTTCTTTCTCGCCGACATACTTGTAGCCCGCGTTATTCTTGTCGGGGGCATTGCCCTGATCGGCCGGCGCGGTCTGGGCGATCATGAGACTTGCCGCAGTGAACAGGGCCGATGCGGGAAAGCCCATCGGGCCGATGCGCAGCGGGCCGGCATTCGATGTCGGACTGCCTGGCACCTTGTTGGCCGGCGAGGAATTCGCGCCGGCATCGTTGGATGCGGGCTTGGGAACGACGCGCTGGCCCGATTCTTTTTCGGCGTCGTTTGACTCCTCATCGGCGTGAATGTCGATCACCTGAACCCGGCCTTCGCGACCGGATTTGATGAATTCGATGGGTACACCTTCAGAGGTTTTTCCTCCCAGCGCATCCAAATACATCCGTACCTGCGCGCCGCTTATTTTGCCTTCCAAGTCGATCGAATCGATGCCGGGAATGCTGGGCTTGTCCGACACGTCGAACATTTCAATGTAGTTTTTGATCATTTCCTCCTGGCCCGGCTTGTAATCCATGACCAGCAGGTCCTTTTCGGTCGGACCTTCGAGGAATTCGACCTTGGAGCGATCGTCGCGATTGACCAAATCCTCCAAGACAAAAGTCATGTCCCAAGCGGTCTTGTTCTTGAGCCGGACCATGAAAAACTGGCCGGGGGGCGTCGGCGGCTTATCAGTCACCACCGTCGAGTCATCGCTGAGGACAACTTTGAGCACTTCCTCGATTTCGACAAACTCCTTCGGCAGCGCGCGGATCAGCAGCGTGTTGGAATACATGTCCGCGTAGATTTGAATGTCTGACGTGGCCTGCGTCGGTATTGAAATCTGCTGAATGTTCTGCCCACCTTGTCCGGGGCGGCCGGGCATCGGGCGGGCATTGGTCGGCCGCGCACCGGCAGCGCCGGCGCGACCGGCGAGCAGCGTGCGCAACTTTTGTTCGTCTGTTTCGGCGTCGTTGACGGCATACTTTCGGGCGATGGGCGCCTGATTGGGCACGTCGATGCGCTCGATGATGAGCAGCGCTTCGGCGATCTTGACCTCCGGTCCCTTCAGAATGATGCGGTCGCCGTTGGCCACCACCTTGAGTTCCTCGGCCGCCGGATTCACCTCACCCGAATTTCCCTGCACCGGCATTCCCGGCGTCCGCTGTACCACCGGACCGCTACCAAGGAGCGTGGTGAGCGTCGTTGCGATTTCATCGGCGGGCCTGTTCTCGACCGCAACGATCACCTGATTGATCGGACCGTATTGCGTTCGCTGGACTTCCTCCATCTTGACCACCAGTTTCTGAATCTGCTCCAACTCCTTCGGCGGCGCGGTCACCAGCAGCGAATTCGTAATCGGCTCGGCCACGATGCGCACGCTGGTGTCACCCCGCTGCGTCACCTGCTGGGGCATGCCCGGGCGCACCGGCTGCGGGCGGCCGGGCTGCTGCGGCACGGGGCGATTGGCGACACCGGTGGTGATGGCCTGCGCGCCGGGAATGCCCTGCGCGAGAATCGGCGCGATCACATCGGCCTTGCAGTGTTCCAACTTAATGACGGTCAACTCCGCGGTGGCGTTGATGTCGAGCGTCTCGATGAGCGGAATCACCTGCTCGACGAATTCGGGGCGGGCGAAAATCTGAATCGTGTTGTTGTAGATGTCGGCCGTGACGATCTGCGGCACGCCGGAGCCCGGCGCCGCGGGGAACATCGAATTCACCATCGCGGCCACATCTTCCGGGTTCGCTTTTTTCAGCTCGATCGTGTGAAGGAGCGGCTTGACCGAACCTTCCTGCGCATCGAGTTTCATTACCAGCTCTTCAATGCGCGTCCAATCCTTGTCGGCGCAGAAGACCATGAGCGATTTTGCATCGTCGTTCGGGATCATCAGCGGGCTCTTGCCGCCGCCCATCGGCCCGGAGGCCATGATCTGCTGCGGCACCTGGCGAATCTGCTGCGGCTGGCTGGGCTTGCCGCGGTTGATGACCTGCTGCAAAACGCGCGGCGCGGGGGTGCTGCCGCCGGAGGTGCCGGCGAAGACCTGCGTGACGGTCTGGGCCACCTCTGAGGGAATGGCAAATTGCAACTGCATCATGTGCTCATGCGGCTCTTCGGCATCGGGCACGTCGATTTTTTCGAGAAGACTTATCACTTCGCGCAGGTCGCCCGGGCTGCACGAAACCAGCAGCGACGTGGACGACTGGGCCGTCACCTGTGGCATCATCGTCGCGCCGCCCTTGCCGGCCACAAGGCGCTGAAGCATCATCTGAATGGTCTGGATGGCGTCGTCGGCCCTGAGGTGCTGCAAGGGGACGATCTCGGTCACCCATTCGGTCGGAACGTCGTATTGCTCGATCAGTGACTTGGCGCGGGCAATGCCTTCAACGCCGCCGACAATGATGATGGCGTTGCTGTTGACATCGGGATAGATGTCGACATCGAGCGCGGACTTCACTTCTTCCGGGATGTAGAGCTGGGATTTGTTGATCTCCATGACCATCTTTTGGAAGATGGGCCGAAGCGTCGTCACGATCGAGTTGGCTGCGGCGTTTTGCAGCTTGTGAAGCTCCTGGCCGGGCGGCTTCCATTCGGTAATGCCATCGATTCGCTTGATGGTCTGCTCGATGTCGGCGACAAGATATTCCGGACCCTTGATGTAAAGGATGTTGTTCGTGATGTCCGGGACGATGATCAACTGCTTTTCGCTCTGCATGTCCATGTCGATCGTCGCGGGCATGCCCGGACGGGCGCGCGGCGCGACCGGCGCGATCTGATAAAGCTGATTGAGGATGGTCTGCACGGTGGCCGCTTTTTGCGATTTGAGCTGATAAATCAGATTCGGCTTGTCCAACTCGGTCTTGGGTTTGGCCGAGCACATTTGTGCAACGACATCCCTAAATTGCATGTGCTCTTTGACGAGTCCGGTCAACTGAAGCGTCTTCGGGCCGACGATTTCGGTTCCGTAGGTGTCGGAAAACATCGAGCGGCACTGTTCGATCACCTGAAAGGCCGACCAGTTGGCGGGCACTTCGAATTTCGTAAGGCAAACCTCGTAGGGATCGAGATTGGCCGCGAGAAACTCATCGAATGAGTTGAACATGTAGTCCGGCTTGATCTTGCGTACCAGGTCCGGAATGCGCTCGGCCGTCAGGTACTTGGCCGTCCGCTGGAGCACATAATTGTTGAGCGGGTTCATCAGCAGGAGTTCGTTGATCTTGTGATATGCCTCGTCGAAGGTGTATTCGTCGTTGCTGAAGTAGGTGAGATTGCCGGCAATCGGCGGGTCGGGCTTGTTCACGAGGGGCAATCCGCTGACGCGCGAGAAATCCTCCAGCACGTCCTGCCAGGGCATGTCGTAATACTGAAAGCGATAGGTTCGCGACTCGGGCTGCGGATTCTCGATTTGAAAAACGAGCATCTTCGTTTTGGTGTTGGTGACCACCGGCTCAGTCCCTTCGCCCTCGGCGCCGGGCATCGCGCCTGCGACACTTGCGGGCTGTTCCGCCCCACCCGGCGCGGCCACGGTCGGCGCGCCGGGGTTGTTCGGCCCATTGCCGCGCGGATTCGGGCGGGAGCGCGGACCGCGCGGCTCACCCGTTTTGCCGGCCGGCGGGGTGTTGCCGCGTATCGGCTGATTTGTTCCCGGTGCTGTCGGCGTCCCGTTGTCCGGCTTCGCGGGCTGATTGAGGTTGGCGCGCGGCACGGTCGGCAGCGGCCGCGTCGGCGGTCGCGACGGTTTGACCGTTGGGCCGGGTGATTTAGAGTCCGCCGACATGGGAAGCGTCGGATTCAATCCGCCGGGAGCAGGCTGCGGCTTGGAAGCGGGCTCGGGCTTGGCGGGTTGCGTGGAGGCCTTGGCCGCGGCCTTCAACGCCGCCATTTTCGCCTCGTCGGACTTCTCTTGTTCCTTTTCCTTGTCCTTGGCGGGATCTTCCGGCTTCTTGTCCTCAGCCTTTTGCGTGGCCGGCGGATCATCGGCCCGCGCATCGCCCGCGCCGGTCGTCACCGTGAAAGACCACGCCACCAAACCCCCTGCCAACACGGCGGCCAAACTGCACCGCTTGTCCATGCCTTTTATCATCTCAGCGTCTCCCGCTTGGAAGCCGTCACGGCCCTCGGCCCACGGCAAAACATCCTGCATCACGGGCCTCAAGCCCGATTCGCGACGGTCGAAGCTCGACCCGCCGCCCGGCCCCGCACCGGCCGAAGCCGATGCCACGATCACAGTCTCACTTCTCAAATCCGCGTGTCGCGCCGCTGCATCGAAGCGGCACACTATTCCGTCCGCACGGGGCGGACTCTATAAAAAATCAAGTGCCAGGGCTATTGCGCCGAGGCGACGGGCTTTGTTCGCGACCAGTCGTCGATCGCGTCCGCCAATTCGTCCTCGGTGCGTGCGCTCAACAGCTTTCGCTTGCCGAAACTCTTGCCCAGCGGATAGATATAGTAATTTCCGGTGGCCGGCATATAGACGACGCCGCCGAGCGGATGCACCGCCAGCAGATTGCCGCCATCGACCGCGCCTTCGTCATGCAGCGTGATGACCTTGCGCCCCGTGCCGCCGGTGACGATCATTTCCTGTACGTCGCGATAGGTCCAAAGGCCCGCGACCGTGTACTGGTCGTCGGCCGGCGGGTCCTGCGGCGGCGGCCGAGTCGTGTCGATCACAACTTCATCCGGCTCCGGCGGAATCGTCAAAGTCTGTTTCGTTTCCGACGGCAGGTAATTGCCGGTCGGCCCCGGCTTCTTCGAGCGATAAACGACGCTCGTCTGTATTTGCGTCGCCTCCCATTCGCCGATATCGATCGTCTGATTCGGCTCGATCAGCATCGTCGGCGGTCGCAGTTGCTTGTTGTCGTTTGTCGTGACCACGATATTCAGCAGGACCTCTTCAGGACTTGTGCTCTGCACCGCCAGGTGGATCATCTTGGGCAGTTCGTCCGGCGTGTACTTGGCGATCTTGTACGCCCACGCACCGCCGGTCTTGAATTCGTGCCGAACCGGACCCACCGTGTGGCCGTCGGCGTAAGCAATCGTCAGGTCGACCACATCTCCCTTTCCCTCGACCTGCACCTGACTTTTACCCTCGACCCCCTTGGTGAATTGCGTTTCGGGCTTGCCATCGAAAGAAAATTCCGCCTTGATGCCGACCATTTTTCGGTCCAAGTTGTCGATCATGATGGTGTTGGTCGGAGCGGGGATGAATTCGCGCAGAATATTCCGGTCATGAAGGATTGCCAGATAGGAATCCGGGGCGACATCCGTGCGAAACGGCACCTGCTCGGCCGACGGATCGGTCGGCAGGGTGGTCGGGGCCTGTGCGAATGTTACGTCCTTGATTTTTCCGGCATGACCAGGGTTTCGACCGTCACATCCAGCTTCACGTTGTTGCGACCATAGCGCGGGCCGAGCGGCGTGATCGCGAGATTCGTCACTTGCGAAAGGAACGGCGCGCGGTAGACATCCTGAAGGAATGCCATCACTTTGACATAATCGCCGATAAGTGTGACGGAAACGGCCGGCGACTTGATGATCGCCTTTGCGCCGAGCCGCGAGCCGCCGGTCGATTTGACGTTGGGCGAGTCGAAGCCGTGGCGAAGCGCGATGCGCTTGAGTTCGAGCTGAAGCAGATCTTTCGCGAGCGTGTCGCTGAACGAAAAGGTGTGGGAGGCATTGGCCAGCCAGACTTTTTCGAGCCGCTCCTTGTCGTCTTTCAACTTCTTGAGCGTGTTGTACTTGTCGACGTACTTGCTGCGGGTTTTTTCCGCCTCTTCAATGCTGCTCAGAAAAATGGCATTCACAAGTCCATAGACGGCGATCACGCCGGCAAACGTGCCGACGATGGTGGCCAGTCTTTTTCGCGGGGATTCATCATTGGGCACCCCCATCATTATTTTGCGGAGGGGCCGTGGGGTCGACGACCGCTTTTGAATCGGACGACGGCTCGACCTTCTCGACCGCCTCGACGTCCGGCGTATCCGCTTCCGTCGCGGCATCGTCGCGATTCATCATGGCATCGGCATCGTCGGTGTCGACATCGTCCCAGTTGCGCGGCTCGCGATCCGGCAATTCGGCCTTGATTTTTGTATCGAAGCGATAGACCTGCTCGCCGTCGCGGAAACCGCGCGGCGTTTCAGACGGCGCTTCCACCTTCTGGTAACCCATCGCACGGAGTGCCTCACTGATGGCATTCGACGTGCCCGAGTCGGCCACGCGCATTTTCATTTCCAGACTGCCGTAGCGCTTCGTCTTGCCGCCGCCCCGCATATCGAGGTCCAGCCGATCGACGCACGCCACCTGATCCGACGGCAACGCGCGGCTGAGGTCGGCAATCACCTCCGGCCAGTATTGCTCGGACTCGGTCCATTCCTGCAGCATTTTGACCTGGGCGATGAAATCCTTGTACGGCTTTTCGATTTTCTGCATCTTCTCGACGCTGAGGCGAACCTTCTCGGCGTCGGCCCACTTTGGCTGCACAAAATTGATGTGTGCCCAAATGCCGAAGCCGACCACCAGCACCGCCGTGCCGATGGCGATCGGCGCTTTGCGCAACTGCCGCGTGCGCTTGCTGACCTGCTTCTTTGGTTTGTTGAAATCGAAGATCTCGAGCGGAGGCCGGGCATGACCCACCGAAAGGCCGATCACCGCCGAAAATCCGCGCAGCTCCTTGGCACGCTGCGGCGAGAGATCGAGCAGACGATCGGGCGTAAACAGTTCCGCTTTTGCCGCGAAGCGCGCCGCGAGCGATTGGGCCAGCTCGGTTTCGAGGCCCGTCGCGCCACAGACCACAATCTGATCGACGCTCGTTTGCGGGGCCGTGGCCCGGTGGGCTTCATAGGAACGAATCACATCGACCATCAAACGGCCGACCGCTTCGCGCGTGATTTCATCCTGCTCGGCATCAAGCACCGGCAGCATGGAGATGCGACTGTCAAGAACGTTGTCACTCTTGGCCTGGTCGAGCCGGGGCAGTGGCACCATGGCAGCACGACTGAACGTCAGCGAACCCTGGTGGACGACATTGATTTCCGTCAGGAACGGACCGACTTCCACCATCAGGACCGTGCGCGAAGCCAATTCAGGCTGACTGCCGATCACGGCGCGAAGATTGGCGAAGGGCCGCAGGCCGACGCGCTCGATCGTCAGCCCGGCTTCCTTGGCGACGCTTTTGTAGAATTCCAATTCCTCGTTGCGAATCGCTGCGACGAGCGGCGAGCACGGCGCTTTGGCTTCGTGGCCCATGGCAAAGGCGAAGTCGATCGTCGCCTGGGCCGCATCGAACGGAAGCTCCTTCACGACCTGAAACTGAATAATGGCCGGAAGATCGTCGGCCGGCGTCGGCGGCAGGTTGAGCGTGTTGAGCACGGCCTGATCGCGCGGAATGGACATGAGCACGTGCCTCGCGCTCAGTCCGGACTGCCGCGTTGCCTCGCGAATAAACGCGCCGAGCAACTCCGCGTTGTCGAGCGCCAGATCGGACGGCAGCGGCACCGACACCGCCTTCAAGAGTTCGATGCGATCGGCCTTGGAACGGATCATCGCCATGCGAAGATCCTTCTTGTCCCAGTCGATCGCCAGCAGTTTTTTTGCGGTCAGCGCCATCGGTTATGCCCGTCCCCCTTCGTTTGTCCTTATTTGCTTTTGCATGCTGGCGTTTTGACGCATTTGCTTCATATCTTTCGCACTTACTTCGATTGCTCCTGCGGGCCGCGCACCTCGTCGCCGTGGGGCGTGTAGGCCATGCCGAGCGGATTCAAATTCCGGTAATACAGCACCTGCGCCACCGGGCCGCGCATCTGAATCACCGCCATATACCGCTCGACAATGCCGATGTTGTCCGCAAAGCCGACCGTCTCGATCCGAAACACCGACGACTTCGTCGTGATCTTTTCGAGAATCCGGCGAAACTTGTATTCGCTGATCACGCCCTGGGTGACCAGCCATGCCGGTGACGATTTCGTGGCACTGTCCAATCCCTGTCGCGCCGCGACGATCGCCTCCACGTTATCCGGCGTCAGTTCATCGATCATTCCCAGCACTTCGCGCGGGGCCGTCGTGACATTGATGCGGCCGCTCATGATCGGCGACGGACTGACGGTCAGCCGGTCGAGCAGAATCGGCAAGTCCTCATAGGTTCCCGGCGGCTCCTCATCCGTGAGGTTGCTGAACACCGGCTGACTGGTCGGATTCTGCTGCGGATTCCCTCCGGGGCCGCCCGCAGGCGGTGGATTCTCGGACCCGGATTCCGACCCATCCTGATCGGCGAAACGCTTGGCAGAATCTTCACCCTTTTGGTCAAACGGCTGGGAAGTTGGATCCTCCCCCGCTGGCTGTGTTGCCGGTGGGGGTTCGTCATTTGGCGGCTCGCCCCCATTATCAGGTTGGGAAGTGGGCTCTTCTTCGTCCGGCGGTGGCGCCGGAAGCAGATTCATGACACTGTTAAAGCGGATGCCCGCGGACCGAACCGCCATAATATAACTGACAATGTCGCCGTCGATTTCGGTTTCAAGCTTTTCCTGCAGCTTGTCCAGGTCTTCCATGTTGAGAAAAATGCGCGGGCGATTATCGCCGGAAATATTTGCCTCCTGCGACCAAACGGTGAAGAAGGGCGCGATGCCGCGCCACAGCACGCCATTTGCATCATCCGGCGGAAATGATTCGCTGCCGTCGTTTTCATTGGGATCGAGCAGGCCGTTCTGGTTGTAGTCTTCGCCGAATACGACCCAGGAAGTGAATCCGCGAACAAGCAGCAACTCTTCAACGGTCGAAAACTTCGCGCCTTTGCTGGTATAAGGCGGAATCATCGTGGCATAGTAGGCACTTTTTGCGCCACTCGGCCGCGGGTCGTCGCCCGGCTCGCGCCAATCGAGGAATGAATCGACGAGGACATCAACATCGACCGGGAAATCGGTATTGACCGGAACGGTCTCGGTGAGCAACCTGCGGAGTTGATCCTCCTTGATCGAATTGATGTCCATCCGGGAGGATTCGTCGACAAAACCGTAATACACCTTGGTCGGGTCGTCGAAATCGGGCGTGAAGCAGCTGAATCGAAACGCCTCATCCAGCGTGGGATCGAAGGTCTTGATCTCGGTATCGATTGCCTTTTGATAGGTGGCTTCGGCCTCCTCCCCTTCCTTTCCCTGAACAAGATAGGCCCGATAGAGCAGGGGGTTATTGTGCCAACTGTCGACATCACCGCGGGTGTATCGAAGCGTGTTGATCGCCATTTGCATGCCGGAGTCCGCCGCCATGCGAATCTTGAATTGGCGAATCTCCGTGGTCACGCCATCCAGATGGGCGCGAACCATCAGCGTATATCCAGCCGCCAACAAAGACAGCAGAACCACCATCACCAGCACGACGACGAGCAAAAGGGCGCGCCGACGAACCGGATTTCTTGAAACAACAGTATGTAACATTCTTTTTGACATAATGTTACTAGATCTACCTCGAACCTGAGCCACCCGACCCGGATGAAGCCCGTGTCCTCGTGATCTGCTGGGCGCGCATCAACCGCGAGCCGAAAAACGTGTCCGCCTGCGGCAGCCGCACCATGATTGAGTAGGCATCGCGCGTGTAGTCATCCGGCACCGAGGGGGCAAGCTCCGCGTTGGTCAGCGCCTCGTCATCTTCCTCCTCCTCGTCGACAGGAGGCGGCACCTCTTGATAGCCCACCGTGATTTCGACGGCCTGCGGCAGTGAATTCCCCATCTGGCCTTCGGGCTCCTGCCCGATGTCCCAGCGATCGACCCAGTCGACGCCGTCGTAATAGCGAAAGCGAATGTATTTCAACTCCGGCGAAACCAGATCGAGGTGAACGGAGTTTTCATCCTTTTCGTACAGCGGATTCTGAAAATGCGTCTTGATTTCGCGGCGAACCAGTCCGAGCGGCGCCATGCCGATGACACCATCGGCGTATTCGTAATTCTCATCGTCCTTGTCGTAGCCCAGATAATATTGAACGACCTTGAGATCGCATTCCGCGGGCGGCGGCCTTTCTTCGATCGATCGCTGCTTGAACAATTTCTTGTCGGGCAGTGTCACTGTTTGAATCGTGAGCATGCGCTCCCTGCCCGATACGCCGGGGCCGAGCGTGGGAACAAATCCATTGGCGGCCCGAATTTCCTCGGCGATGCGATGGGCCACCATTTTAGCGAGATAGCCGGCCGACGTGACCTTGTGAACCGTCTCGCGCGTGCGCAGCACCGAATCATAAAAACCAAACAGAAGCAGCGAGACCAGCAGCATCAATCCGATGGCCAGCAATACTTCCAGCAATGTCAAAGCGCGCCGCTTCATGCGACGGCCGACTCTGGAAAAATCGGCGCAGGCAAGTGTGGCATGGGCTCGCGTGCCTTCGCCCGCCTGTGCGAGCGAGGGACGTAGTGCCATCCCGCAGCGCACCCGAATGTGCCGCGACAATGTCATCCGCGGCCTCCCCGTCTCGGTGGGCGTCCACCGCCGCGCGGATTGTCCGGATCGCCGTTTTCGCCCTGATTTCCGCCATTATCGCGGGGCGGCCGACCGCCGGCGTTCGAGCGCGGCGGACGTTGCCCGCCACCCTGACCGCCGCCGCCTTGACCACCACCGCCCTGATCGCCACCTTGATTGCCGCCACCCGGGCCGAATTGCCCGCCGCCACCGCCTTGATCTCCACCGCCCTGATTGCCGCCGGGTCCAAATTGGCCGCCGCCGGCCTGCCCCGCCAGACGTTGCAGAGCGCCCTGGTCACCCGACTGAATGGCCGCAATGATCTGATCGAGCTGTCCGCCGGCAAATTGATCGCCAAACGCCGCAATCAGCGTGGGCAGAAGCTCGATGAGCGTGTCCATGTCCATCGATGCCAGCATGCGCGGATCGAAATTGTTCGGATCGAGGACCTGAGCGCCGCCGGGAATCGCATCGGTGAGTTGGGTGATTTGTTCCTCTTCGAGGCCGAAGTCTTTTTCGAGATCGAGGCCGCGCGGCAGGGCTCGAAAGAATCGCGTTGACATGACAAACTTTCGGTCGCCGACATCCGCCTCCGGGTCGCCGATGAAAATGTCGATGTCGATCTGCAGCAAGCCCTCGACCCGTTGCAGCGGCTCGACCTTGATCTTCCACGACATGTCCGCGATCGTTTCGCCGTCGCGAAAGTAGCCCGACTGCTCGTTCTCATCCAGATTCAGCAAGCCGGAATTTGTATCGATCTCGGCGATGAGCCGCTCGGTCTGAATCATGCCGCGGCTGAGCCGCTCGGCAGTCTCCACGTTCTCGCGGCCGTTGCGAAAAATCGCGCCGACGACCGAAATCGTCAAAAGCAAAATCCCAAGCGAGAGCACGACTTCGAGCAGGACGCGCGCGGCGGCGCGTGGATTTCCCGCGCGCTGCGAACCGTTTGCCGGGCTGAAATCGAATAAACACAGGAATTTTTACAAACACAAAGGCGCTCCATCTCCGTGAGTCCACCGAGGACCGGGCGAGAACCCCTTTCTTGTACGCATTACAGCGGCAATCGTCGCAAATTGGACGATCTTTTTCGATGTGAATTCCGAGCGGCGTTTCCTGCCTTAACTACCTGTCAATCATGAAGGTATGGCAGTACGCGATTCATACAATTCTTGGGGGCATCGGTTGCGTCCAATCGTCATTCTGAAAGGCCAAAAAGGTCAACGTGTTATGCACACATTGACCACGCGACACTAACACAAACTTATAGGGAATCAGGACTTATTGCCGTTCTTGTTGTTGTTGTCGTTCAAATTGTCGTTTGAATTCGAGTTGAGATTTTCGTTGGTGTTGCTGACGTTTGAGTTGGCGTTGTTGTTTGTATTCGTGTTGTCGTTCGCGTTGTTATTCGGGTTGGTGTTGGAGTTTGAATTGTTGTTCAACGCTTCGGTGATATTGTCTTGTTCGTCTTCACTGAGATTCGAATTGCTCAGATCGTCGCTCAGATCGTTGGCACCATCGGTCGGCTGACTGCCGCCCTTACCGCCACCGGTGTCATCGTTTTTTCCGCCGCCCTGCCCCTTTGGACCCGGTGCATCGGGACCACGACCGCCGCCACCCGAATTGTTTCCCGGCCCGCGACCCGGACCAATGTCCGGACCGTTTTGGCCGTTTCCGCCACGGCCCGGCCCATTTCCGCCTCCGTTCTTGCCGCCATCACGCCCACCGCCCATGCCGCCGCCGCCCGGCAACCGATCGCGAATATCGTCGGGCAGGCCCGCCAAGTCGCCGGGACCGATCGAACCACCGGGCAATCCGCCATTATTCTGTCCGCCTTGTCCGAAATTCCCGCCCGATCCGCCAAACTGCCCGCCGCCGGAAGTATCAGTCGCGGCGGCATTGGGATCCTGCGCGCCGAGCACGAGGTCTTCCGTTCCCTCCTGCTTGGGCAATTCCAGATTTTCGCGCTTGATGTAAAACGTCTCATCGGCGAGCTGGGCTTCGGTCACCTGCTCGCGAATATACGCAAGGCCGGTTCGGCCATCGAGAATCACCCAAAGCTGGTCGTCTTCTTCTTTTAGTTCCTGCTCCAACGGAATCTTGGAGAGCATGATGGTGGCCCATTCCGAGGCGCCGTCCGGCTCGAAGTAGATGATGGGACGATTGTCGTCCAGCTCAACGTCGTCATTGGTCGACGTTGATGACGGCAGCGTTGCATCAAAGTCTTCGGTGTCTTCCTGCTGTTCCTGTTCGTCGGAATCTTCCTGGGCTTCGTCCGCACTGGTATCAAAGGAAATCGGCTTCAGATAGGCCGGTCGCCCGCTTTCGATCGTATGGACCTGCACCACATCGACCAGCGGGCGTTCTTTCACCCAATTCGTGCTGATCGGCTCCCATTTGCCCGGTTCGCGCATGGGGTCCAGCTCGATTTCGAGATAGGGCTGTTGCTCATTGGGAGCAAATCGAACGCGAACCCGCCGATGCTGCTGCATGGCTTCGGCGCGGGCGAGAAACAGCGTGTCGCGCATGCGCGCCGCCGATTCCGGCATGGCCGTCGCCCCGATCTGATTTTCCATGAGCGGCCATGCAAATGCCGCCAGCAAAACCAGAAGCGACAGGGCGATGAGCAACTCGAGCAGCGTGAACGCGCGGCGAGCGACGGACGCACGGCACCTGTGTGCCACATGCCCGACACGGGACGGCGGCCAACTGAATTCCGCGGTTAGAAGCACTCGACGCATCTTTTTTGCTCAGGGCCCGCTGCACGCCATCAAACAGGCACGAAATCAGTCGCGATCCGTTTCCCAGTTGACAATGTCGTCTTCGGTGCCGTCCAACCCATCGGGTCCAAGGCTCCAAAGATCGATGCCATCCTTGTTCTTTTCGCCCGGCGCGCGGTATTGATAATCGTGGTCCCAGGGATCTTTCAGGCCACCCGGATCCTTGATGCCCTGAATCCACTTCTTAGCAAGGGTGTCGTCCTGCGGCTTTTCATACAGGTACTTCAATTCTTCAGGCCACGAGCCGCAATTGAACTTATACATGTCCACCTCGCGGGAGATCGTTCCGTTCGGGCCGATCGCCGCGCGGGCCAGATCGATCTTCGCCTTGCCGGCCTGGCCGACCAGCGAGGGAACGACAAAGGCCGCCAGCAAGGCCAGCAGGCCCACGACGAGCAGAATTTCCAACAGGGTAAATGCCCTGCGAACCCGACGGGCTTGGTTTCGTTTTGCAAACATGTGAGGTTGTCTCCTTCTAAGCTAAAATCCGAGCTGAACATCCCGCGTCCGGCCATGCACGCGAAGCGCCGGGACATTCCAAGTTTCCGTTCGACCTAATCCGTATACACGGCATTGACTGAATTGTGGCATGGAAATTGACCGATTGCCACCTGATTTTATTGGCACATAGCGCGATTTATCCCGCTCCGCGGCCGCTCATCGTGAGAATCGGCAGGAGCAGGGCAATGGCAATGACCGCCACAACTGCGGCCATTCCGACGAGCAAGAGCGGTTCCAGCAGGCGAACCGCCAAGTCGATTTTGCGTCCGGTTCGGGCTTCATAGGAATCCGCGATGGTGATGAGCACATTTTCGAGATTATTGCTTTCCTCGCCGACGGCGATCATGTCCACGATATCCAGCGGAAAAAGACCGCTTCGCCCCAATGGGCCGGACAGGGCGGCGCCTTTTCGCACCGCTTCGGTGGAATCCTCGATCACATCCACCAACATCCTATTGCCGGCCGAATCGCGGGCTATTTTCAACGATTGCAAAATTGGTACGCCGTTAGTGAGCAACGTTCCAAGAATGCGACAAAACCGGCAAATGGCGACCAATCGAAGGATTTCGCCCAAGACCGGCAACTTCATTTGAAGGCGGTCCACCGTTTCCCGACCTCCCGGACTTCGAACAAAGGCCACGGCCGAAACAATCACCACCGCCAATCCGCCAAGAACCCACCAACCGCGTAACTGAAGCAGGTCACAGGCCGCAAAAACCCATTGCGTCAAAATCGGCAAGTCACCCATCAAGAATTTCCGCACCTGCGGAACAACGATGACAAGGAGAAAGACGACAATTCCGGCGCCGACCGTCATGAGAATCGACGGGTAGATCAACGCTCCGATGACCTTGTTTCGCAATTCGTTTTGGCGCTCGGTAAAGGTGGCGATTCGCTTCAGCACCTCTTCCAGAAAGCCGCCCTTTTCACCGGCACGGATCATCGAAACATGCAGCGGGCTGAAGGCATTGGGATGCTTATCCATCGCATCCGCAAGGGTTTGGCCGCTGGCAAGGTCTTCGCGAACTTCCTTAAGCACTTCCTTTAAGACGGCATTGGACGTCTGCTTCCACATAACATCCAGCGAGCGCAGCGCCGGCACGCCGGCATGGAGCAAATCGGCAAACTGCGAATAGAAAACTGCGACATTGGTCGCCCGAACCGACTTTTTGCGGCCGGTCATGCCGCTGACGGCCATGCCGCCTTCCTGTATTTCAAGCGGGAAAAGAGATTGCTCGTCGAGCGAGCGCAGAACTTGCTGCTGGGTGTCGGCGGCGAGAACGCCCTTCACCGTCACCCCGTCCGTATTCCTCGCCACATAAGAAAAGCTTGGCATATGCTATTCAACCATTTGGAAGCATTTCACTTACGCTATCGCAAGTTTATGCCCAATATGATTTTAGAGACATTCTCGTGTCTTTGAGTCATTCAATTCAAAAGTCGATCGTACGCACACGACTTACAACTTATCGGAAACCACCGTAAACCACCATCACCACGGATGTTCTACACAGCCGTTGCTGGATTGGATGCAGCCGATGGGGTACTACAGTAGGCGCAATCCGACCCATCGAAAATCGCACCGAGTTATGAGGATGCAATGTCAAAGTCGAAGCTCTCTCCGAAATCAACCACGAAACCTACATTTGTTGCTCTTTTGAGGGGCATTAATGTGGGCGGGAAACATATTCTGCCGATGGCTGACCTTGCTTCCATGTTTGCCAAGGCTGGAGCACTGGGGATTCGGACCTATATTCAGAGCGGCAATGTCGTATTTGAGGCATCGCCATCGGACGCACCCAAAATCGCGTGGACGGTGACCGAGTCGATCGGCAAGAAATTCAAATTCGAACCGACGATCGTTTTGCGTTCCGCAGCCGAGATGACGGATGTCGTTGCGAACAATCCGTTTCTTGCCGACGGTTCGGAACCGGCCGCGCTGTATGTCGGATTTCTTGCGAAAGCCCCCGGCAAAGCCGACATCGCCAAAATCGACCCGGCCCGCTCGCCGAAAGACCGATTGGTGGTGCGCGGTCGTGAGATTTTCGTTCATTATCCGGACGGGGTCGCGAATTCCAAATTCACCAACGCCTACATCGATTCGACGCTGGCGACCACCAGCACATTCAGAAACTGGCGGACGGTGATGAAGCTGCATGAAATGATTAAGTCAAGTGCGTGACACACCGGCGGCAGTATTCTGTAGCCATTCCGCCGTTAGCAAATCACCACCATTTATTCTCGATGACTGTCGTCAAGCGGCCGTCAAAGTTGAGAATCATGAATAACACCGATGGTTCGGACTGGCCTGAAATGCCTGGTTCCAACCGTCCCGCGCCGCAGCGCGGGACGGGCCGACCGCGCGTTTTATTCGACGACGAGCGTGGGCTTCAAACGAATGGGATTGGCCAGATTAAAGAAGTTCGGCGAGGTTGCCATGACCGTGTCGTGGATTTGCTGAATCTGCTCTTTGGTGCCCGAGCTGCGAATTCGAACCGTGTACCTTAGTTCGTCGTAACCCGGTTTGACATTGGGATCGAGACCGAGAAATCCGCGCAAATCGAGATCGCCTTCGGTTTCGATTTCCAGGCTATCAACTTCTATCCCCCTCATCGAGCATCCGGTTACATAACCGACCGTCAGGCAGGCGTTCAATCCTGCCATGAGAAGCTCCTGCGGATTTGGCGCGATGGAGTTGCCCAGCAACTCCGGCGGCTCATCGGCCAGAATGGTGAAGCTGCGTCCCTGCGTCTTGTCGCCAATTTGCCAATCTTCGACTCTTGTCGTGGACTGCGTGCCGCCGGACCATTCCGTGCAAACATGAAAGCGCACCTTTCCTTCGCCCGGTTTCTGTGCAATGGCCTTCATACTGGCTCGAAGTGCGGTCGTGTCGATGCCATTTTGTTTTGATTCGATCGTCTGCATGATTTCGTCACCTTTCCGCCCGGCGAACCGGGCCAGGAGCATTTCAGCGGCTTTGGCCGGAACACCCGAACCACGCCGCTTCGAAAGGATTAGATGCATGCCGGCGGAATTCGTCGCCTTGACTTCGAGTGCAAGCTGGGTTGACTTATGGTCAACCTGGCCAGAAAACGCTGCAACAAGTCGAATTGGATTAAGGCGCCGGAGGAAGATCATGCCGGAATCGAATCGCGAACGGATCATACAGACGGGCGCATGACCTCTTTCATCGTCGCGGGTTTCACGCCGTCGGGCTGGACGGCATTTTGGCTGAAGTGGGCGTCACCAAGACCACGTTCTATAACCACTTCTCCAGCAAGGACGACCTTGTGGCGGAGGTCTTGCGGCAGCATGACCGGTGGTGGCGCGATACCTTTCGCGAGCGGCTGAAGTTGCGCGGCGGCGATTCCGCCAGGGCACAGCTTCTCGCCATTTTCGATGTCATCGGCGAAATGGTTCAGTGCGGCGATTACAACGGCTGCTACTTCATCAACGTGGCGGTGCAGTTTCCCCAGCCCCATGATCCGGCGCACCTCGCGGCCGCGCAGCACAAGCAATCGATGCAGGACATTGTGCGCGAGATCGCGGCATATGCCGGTGCGCCCGATCCGGATCGGCTTGCGGGCGAACTGTCACTGCTGATGGAGGGCGCGTATGTCACGCAACAGATCATGCGCGACCCGGCGAAGATGAATCTGGCCAAGGAGCTTGCAGGCGAATTGATCGAGCGCCGGCTGCAGCCGTCTTCGTGAAATGCCAACGATGCATGCGAGCGAGACGATCCGACGCTGAATTGATCCGATGAAGTTACTTTGCTGCGTTGGCCGGGGCCTTTTCCGCCGCCAGATTCGCGTGAAGTTCTTCGAGACCGGCAAAGTGTCGCCGGTAGTTGTCGAGAATCCGCGAGATCAGCCCGTCCGCCTCACGGCTGCCGGTTGTGCCCGCCGAGGACTCGTAGAGCGAAATCAGTTGCTTGATGTTTGCCAGAACCGACGGCATCAAATGCGACAGGCGCACATAATGCATGCCCCCGCTGTCGGTTGCGAAACGGCGCGTCACCGGTGCGCCGCGAAGCGACAGAATCATCTGCGTCAGCTCGCGCTCGTGGGTCGTCACATCGCGCAACATATTTGCCACCACAGCCTGATCGTCAGACGATGGCAAACTCACATACGGATCGGCCTGCGCCAGCCGCGGCGCGACGCTTTCGAATTCAGCCGCAAGCAGCCGATTCAAGACCTCAATTGCACGTTCATTCGCCATTCTTGTTTCGATCCGAGTCAACTTTCCGAGCCGCGAGACCAATGTGCCAACCATCGTTGTTCGGAACAGTTGTAGAATTCTGTCCATTCCAAAGCGTGCCATTCTCATTTACCGAGTCCGGTCTGGCACTTTCAGCCGCCGTATGCACCGCAATCCCCGGCTTCACCACGGCGTACAAATCCTTCGCCCGGTCATCCGAAAACGCCTTGAGCGTCCCGGCCCCGACCGTTCCCGTGTATAGCACCACCAGGGCACATACCGTCGCCAGCGCCTGCCCCACCATCGGCACGCGAATCGCCGGCTGACCGTCATCCGAAAATACCATTGCCCGCGCCACGCGGGCATAGTAATAAAGCGAAATCAGCGTGTTGAACACCGCGACGATCACCAGCGAATACCACGTCGCATCCCACAGGGCATAGAGCAAATACAGCTTCGCCATGAACCCGCCCATCGGCGGCAGTCCCACAAGGCTGAACAGAAACACGACCATCATCACTGCCAAGAGGGGACTGCGCCGCATCAGGCCGTTCATCGCATCGATCGATTCGCTGCCGGTCGCCCAATACACCATCGCGACGACCAGAAACGCGCCGAGATTCATCACCAGATATACGCTGATGTACCCCACGATCGCGCTGAAGGCCGGATGGGCGACGCCCTCGGTCGGCGAACCGTTGTTCATCCATACAATCGCCACGGCCATCAACATGTAGCCCGCATGGGCGATGGAGCTGAACGCGAGCAGCCGCTTCATGTTCGTCTGTCGAAACGCCGACAGATTGCCCACCGTGCAGGTCAGCGCCGCCATCACCGCGATGGCCGTCGCCAGGGTGTTCAGCGTTTCCGGCGATGCGATCTTGAATGTCAGCACGGAAATGATGCGAAGCATCAGACCCAAACCGGCCGCCTTGCTCGCCACGCTCAGCCAGGTCGTCACTTCGATGGCGGCACCTTCGAACACATCCGGGCACCAGAAGTGGAATGGCACGGCCGACACCTTGAACGCCACGCCCACCATGAAGGCAAACAACGAGACGCCCATCAGCAGCGTCGGCGCGCCTTCGATCCGAATCGTTCGACCAATCTCCGCGAGATCGAGCGTGTGATAATGACCATAGAGGAGCGATGCGCCGTAGATCATGATCGCGCTGGTCACCGCGCCGAAGAGCACATACTTCAGACCCGCTTCGGCCGCTTTGGCGTGTTGCTTGCGAAAAGCCGTGATTGCATATGAGGGCAGCGAAGCCATCTCCACCGCGAGGACGATCATGAGCAGGTTTGTCGTGCTGACCATCATCGACATGCCGAACGCGCTGCCGATGAGCAAAATGAAAAACTCGACCGAGTCGCCCTTTCGCGACAGCCGCTCCGGCAGCCCGGCGTTCTGGCCCATCCACCACATGCCGATGACCAGCAGCATGAACACACTGACCAGCAGCACGAAAAACGCGCTGAACTGATCGGCGACAAACATCGGAGAGTTGTTTGGCGACAGCCCCGCCCAGTTCGTCGGCGGTGACATCACCGTTCGCAGCGCCATCCAGCCCGTGACCGCCGCGCCGAGTGCTGCGAGCATGCCGGTCACGCGCCAATTCCGCCCGACGGCCAGCGCCGCCACCAGAATCGCGACAAGCGTGCCGACGAAACCCCACAAGGGACCAATGGCCGCAAGATCATCCGCGGAAGGCATCCACATATCGGCCAGTATCAAAAGTCCTGTCGGCATCCGACACTAGCCTCCCATGACGATCGAACTCGCCGCGACCGCTTTCGTCACAATTGGATTGAGAAACACCATCATGTCGTCGATCGTGCCATTCATCAGGTTGAAGGTGTACTTCGGCAGAATGCCGAGGAAAATCGCCAGCACCGCCATCGGAAACAGAATCGCCGTTTCGCGGGCCGTCGCATCGGGATAATGAGCATACTCCTCGCGTAGCTTGCCGAGATAGACACGCTGAATCATCCATAAGATGTAACCGGCCGTCAGGACAACGCCAAACGCGCTGATCACCGCGGCCGTTTTGGCCCAGGCGAACGGCGCGTTGAACGTGCCGAGCAGCACCCAGATTTCACCGATGAAGCCGCACAGCGCCGGCAAACCGAGCGATGCGAAGAAGCCGAGCGTCGCCATCGAGCCATACTTCGGCATGGCCAGCCACAGGCCGCCGAAGCGATTGAGGTCGCGATGATGCGCACGATCGTAAATCACGCCGACCAAAAAGAAGCACATCGGGCTGCTGATGCCGTGAGCCAGCATCTGGAACATCGCCCCCTGGAAACCGACATCCGTCATGATCGCACAACCCAGCACCACATAGCCCATGTGGCTGATCGAGCTGTAGGCGACGAGCCGCTTGAAATCCGTCTGCGCCAGACAGCAAAACGCGCCATAGATAATGTTGATGACACCCAGTGTCGCCACCAGCCACGCCAGTTGAGCGCCAGCCTCCGGAAACAGCGGATAGCACACCCGCAGGAATCCATAGGCACCGAGCTTCAACAGCACGCCCGCCAGAATCATCGAGATGGGCGTCGGCGCTTCGACGTGAGCATCGGGCAACCATGTATGGAACGGGAAGAGCGGCACTTTGATCATGAAGCCGATGAACAGCATCACGAACATGGCCTTGCCGAAATTCCAGCCGAGGAACGTCAGCGTCGGGCTGTTGAACATTTCCGTGATGGCCGGAATGGTCGCATATTCGATGAGGTTAAACGTGCCCTTGCCGCCCATCGCATCCGCACTAGCGAAATACATCGCAAGCAGCGCAATCAGCATGAGCACCGAGCCGGCCAATGTATAGATGAAGAACTTGATGGCCGCATATTCCTTCCGCGGTCCGCCCCACACGCCGATGAGGAAGTACATCGGCAGCAGCATCACTTCCCAGAAGATGTAGAACAGGAAGAAGTCGAGCGCCGCGAACGTCCCCAGCACGCCGGTCTCAAGAATTAAGAACAGTGCGAAGAAACCCTTCGGCCCCTTGTTCACATTCCAATGCTCGAAGTTCCAACTCGCCCACGCACTGAGCCAGGTGATCAGTGTGGTCAAAATCATCAGCGGGAACGAAAGCCCGTCCAGACCGACGTGCCAGTTGATGTTGAACCCGCCGACGCGCGAGCCATCCGCAGCGGCCGTTCCGCCGACCTGAATCCAGGGCAGCTTGGATTCAAACTGCATCGTGCCGTAGTCACCCGCCTGATAACTGCCATCCAGAAACGGACCGAACGTCAGGCACGAAATGATGAAGACCAGAAACGTTGTCAGCCACGCGATCGACTTCGCCTGCTTCGCCGGCGCGATCAGGACGACCGCCGCACCGATGAGCGGTATGAAGATGATCCAATTCAGAATATTCGCCATCGTAAACCTCTAAATCCCAGATGGCCCTTGGCGGGAGAGTGTGGAACAGGCTAATAGCCTGTTCCACACTCTCCCTACCGGCCGATCGCAACACGAGCTTCGCGTGTTGCAGTTGTGTTTTTCATCGATGTGGCACTGGCTACAAGCCGGTGCCACACCGCACCACTGTCACTCAGCCTTCAACAACGGGCGCCGCATCCGCCACGAACCACGTTCGCTTCAAATGTTCTATTCCGCTGCCGATCTGCTCTGAAAACAGCACGAGCAGGAGCACCACCGCCGCAGCGCCGGCCGTCAGCGTCACATAGGTGCGAATTCGTCCGCTTTGCGGCTTGCGAATGGTCGTGCCCATGTCGAAGAGCACGCCGGCAATGCCGTTTGCGATCGCATCGACAACGCCCAAATCCGTTTTCTTCACCGGCATGTCCAATTGTCGGCCGGTGAAAGTGCCGATCGCTTTGCCAAAGAAGGCCGTCAAGTTCACCGCGCCATCAACGAAGATCTTGTCGAAAGCCGAGCACGCCACACCCACCGTCCGGCAACCCATCACCAGAAACGTGTTATACGCCTCGTCAATGTAATACTTCCGCTCGACAAATGTCGCGATCGGGCCGAGCGCTTTCTTAATCCGCGCGGCCGCTCCCAGGCCGTTTCGATACAGAAGCGCCGCCAATGCCATGCCGATAATCCATGAGAAGCCAACGTACTTTGCGAGCCAGGAATGTGCATCGTGTTCGCCGCCATGCGTCAGCGTCATCATCGTGGCAACTTTCTCAGGCTTGCCGTCGTGACCCGGACGCTTCACGCCCGGCACTTCATCAAGATTGTGCGCATGTCCGTCGAACGCCACCACCGCCGCCGCATCGGCACCCCTTCGCCCCAGCCCCCGCCAGCATGGGACGGAACAGCCAGTAGCTGCAAAAAATCGTACCGATCGCCAGCACAACGAGCGGAATAAACATCATCGGGCTTTCGTGCGCGTGGTCATACACATGGTGATCGCGCGGCTTGCCCATGAACGTCATCCACCACGCCCGCATCATGTAGAACGGCGTCACATACGCAATGATGATCGGACACCAGAACATCCACGACGGCACATCGTGCAGCCTCGAAGCAATCGACAGTTTCTCCGGCGTGCCGGTGGCGTGGCCGTGGCCGTGGGCATCGCCGTGGGAATCGCCGGCATGACCGGCTGCCGGTTCGCTTAATGCCAATAGCGAATGCTGAATAGCGAATAGCGAATTGACATCCGAATGCGAAGCGTATTGGATTCCCGAATCATTTTCGCTATTCGCTATTCTTAATTCGCTATTTGCCGCAGCAGCGAGTTCTTCATCCGTGTTCTTAATATTATGATGCCGCTCATACGCCACCGCCAGAATCTCATCCTTGCTGAAGAATCCGCCCAAACCGACCTGCGTGCCCGGAATGCCGAAGCCGGCAATCGCCAAAACGCCCAGTAAAAATGTCGCGCAGGTGACGGGCATCTTGCGCCATAGCCCGCCCATCTTGGGCATTTCCTGCTCGTGGTGGCAGCCTTCGATGACCTGGCCGGAGCCGAGGAAGAGCATTGCCTTGAAGAACGCGTGAGTCATCAGGTGGAACAGCGCGGCGACCCATGCACCCATGCCCATGCCGAAGACCATGTAGCCGAGCTGCGAAAGCGTGGAGTACGCAAGCACTTTCTTGATGTCCGTCGCGGTGATCGCGATGAGCGCCGTCAACGTGAGCGTGATACATCCGATGCACGCGATGAAAAACTGTGCATCCGGCGTCAACAATCGGAAGACGCGCGCGACGAGATACACGCCGGCTGCGACCATCGTGGCCGCATGGATCAGCGCCGACACGGGCGTCGGCCCGGCCATCGCATCGGGCAGCCAGACATGCAGCGGAAGTGGGCGCTCTTGCCCATCGCCCCGCAGAAGAGGCCGATGCCCATCAGCGTGGCCAATGTCATTCCCGAAAGATGAATGCCGAACAGATTGAATGACGCGGCAAAGATGCCCGTGCCATGCTCGAACTGCTCGCGAACTGGGTCGCGGCAATGTCCAGATCAAACGTACCCATGTAGAGCACGACCATCGCGAGTCCGATGATAAACCCAAAATCGCCGACGCGATTGGTAATGAACGCCTTCATCGACGCATCGCTGGCATACTTCCTGTCGAAGTAGAACCCGATGAGCAGATAGGAGCAGAGACCGACCAGTTCCCAGAAGATGAACAGGAACAGCAGACTGCTTGAAATCACGAGGCCCAGCATGCTGAAACAGAACAGGGACAGGTACGCGAAGAACCGATGATATTTCGACTTTCCATCGACCTCGTCGCTGTGCCCCGCCATGTATCCGATGGAAAAGAAGTGAATCCAAAACGCGATGAACGTCACCATGAAATACATGATGATCGTGAGCGCATCGAGCTTAACGCCGACATCAATCGGAATTGTGCCGATTCGCCCCCAGTCATACCGAAACGCGCCGGCCTCCGCCGCAATCCGCGCCGCCTCATCCATCCCCTGCCACTTCAGCAACACATACGTCGCCAGCACGCAGCTCGTGCCGATGGCCGCCAGCGCCACCCACGACGCCTTCGGCTTCCCCAGCGCCGGCCCCCAGAACGCAAGGAACGCAAAGCTCACCAGGGGAATCAATACCCCGAGCGCCAAGCACATCTGCATTGTTTCACTAAGCGTCATATCAAAAGCATCTCAAACACGAGTGCATCGAATGCAATTCCAAAACTTCCCAACCCCGGCTGGGGCGGAGGAAGCGTTCAATCGAGAATCAATCGCTCAAATACTTCATCCAACAAAACTCAAAATCCGCCACTCGAAACTCGCAACTAATTTCTCAACTCATCGCCGCGATCCACGTCAATCGTCCGCAGCGCGCTATAGAAATTCATAAAGATCGCAATCGCGATCGCCGCCTCGGCCGCCGCCAGAAGAATCACAAAGACCGCGAAAATGTGCCCATCCGCCGCGCCGGCCGAATACTTGGAAAATGCGACCAAGTTGATATTCGCCGAATTCAGCACCAGCTCCACGCCGATCAAAATTCCGATCGCGTTCCGCTTCGTCGCCATGCACAGCACGCCGAGCGAAAAAACGAGGGCCGACAACACCAGATAATGATTCAAACCGATTTCAAACATCGCCGGCTCACTTCTCCGTCCGTGCCAAATACGCTGCCCCGATCATCACGACCAAGAGCAGCACGCTCGCCACCTCGAAAGGCGCGAGATAGGTCGTCAACAAACTGTTCCCCACGTCCGCCACTTTTGGCGATGCCGCCAGCGGTCCTTCCGCCGATGGACGCCAGTCGGCCGTCGTCGTCAGCGTGATAATCCCCACTGCGAGCAACAGCGCAACAATCGTCGCCACCACCGCCTGCCCGCGCGTCGGCTTGAATCCGACCCACGGCGACTGGCTCGTCAGCATGACGCCGAAGACAATCAAAATCAGTGTGCCGCCCGCGTAAACAATCAACTGAATCGCCGCGAGCAGATTCGCATCGAGCAGAAAGTATAAACACGCCACGCCGCCGAGCGTGCCGAGCAGACACACGGCGGTACGCACGATGTTCTTCGACACCACCACGCCCACCGCGCTAGCCAACACCACCGCCGCGAAAATGTAAAATGCAACTGCGTCCATCGATTTCTCGTTTACCTAAAGCGGATTAGCCGACGCAAACTCCATTAGAAATCCGCACTTCATGCATCGCCATTTATATATCTTGCATTTTGTCGAAGGTGATTTCACACCCGCCCAAAATGAGGTCTTGGCTTCGCTTGGTGACCACGTCTCTGGCAAGATTCCGCCATAAGTCGAATCCACCGAGTATCCCAATTGCATTTCGCCTTGGCACAGCAAACATCTCGGTTCCGGATTCATTTCGTCCATGAGTACCCGTCATGACCCCGGCAACTGATTGGCCGCCTGGCTTCCCACGAGCCGCCGATTGTTCTTGTATCCATACATCGCGATGCCGATCATGCCCATGGCCGTCAACACGCCGATCGCCACCAGCACCCAGCGAATGCCCGTATCGACCGTCACCAGCCAACCCAGCTTCAAATGCTCGACACCGAGAATCCAAAGCGTGTTCGCAAGCAGCACAATCATCGTCAGCGGCAGCAGCACCTGCACGCACGCATACAAAACCTGATCGATGCGAATGCGCGGAAGCGTCCATCGAATCCACATTTGAACGTAATACAAAAACGCCGCCTTCAAAATGAACAGGATCGGCCCTTCCTTGAAAAGCCCGCGAATGATTGTGCCGATCATGTTTTCGGCCGCGCCCATCTGCACAACGGCATTTTCGACCCACTCTTCCGGAATCGGCGACTTCCACCCGCCAAGGAACAAAATCACCGCCAACCCCGACACCACGAACATCGCCACATACTCGCCGAAGAAAAACAGCGACCACCGCATGCCGCTGTACTCCGTCAAAAAGCCGGCCACCAGCTCCGACTCCGACTCGGGCAGGTCAAACGGCGCCCGCTTGCAACTCGCCAGCGATGCCGCGTAATAAATGAAGAAAGCGATGAAGCACCACGGGTTCGCAAACACAAACCAATTCCAGAACCCGCCGCCCTGAGCATCGGTGATGGCCGTGAGTTGCAGCGAACCCGCCATCATCACCGGAATAAGCAGCGACATGCCCATCGGAATTTCGTACGAGACCATCTGACACGCCTCGCGCATCGCCCCGTACACCGACCACTTGTTGTTGCTCGCCCAGCCCGCCAGAATTACGCCCAGCACTTCGATGCCCAGCATCGCGAGAATGAAGAGCAGTGCCACGTCCAGGTCACGAAACACCCACGCCCCCGCGAACGGCAGCGCGATAAACGCCAGAAGCGGCGGAATAAACACGATGTACACCGCCAGCTTGAACAGCAGCGTGTCGCCGCCGGACGGGATGAAATCTTCCTTGAAAACCAGCTTGATGCCGTCGGCCGCCGACTGCGCCCAGCCGTGCCATCCGCCCGTTCGCATCGGCCCCATGCGCGATTGAATGCGACCGGCCACCTTCCGCTCCCACCAGATGCCGAAGGCTGGAATAATGCTCACAAACCCGATGATTCCGCCCATCGCGACCAAATCGCGCACCAGTCCAAACTGGAGCGGCCACAGCAAATAGGCGAGCGGCGGAATGGTCAGGCGAACATTCTTATCAAATGGTATGCCTGGCGATGTACTCTCCATCGCCTTGTAAAGGTCGTGAACCGAAAGCGAATAGGGGATGCCCAGAACGGGAATCGTATTTGTCCCACCCGAAGGCGAGGTCTTCACCAACTCAAAAACAAACGCGTGCAGCCAGACGATCAAACAAACCGCCAGAACCCCGCCGAGAAAAACCGCAAACGCGTTGTATCCCCATTTCAGAATCCGGCCGATCCGCTCATACGTTGCGACGGCCAGCCCGCCCGCAATCAGCGTCAATCCCGCCAGCCCCGCGCCGACACATAACACCAGCACCGGGACGATCTTCCAGTCGGCCAGTTTGGCCTCGTTGAACGGCTCAAGCCAAAGAAATCCGGCAAAAGCCAAGGCAACATGCAGCAGCCCCAAGCCAATCAGCCGCACAATCGCCGACCGACGGTAACTCGCCAGCTTCTCAGGGCTTCTAGCAACCCAGGGTAATGTGATCTGACTCACTCAAGCACTCCGCAGGCTCAATTGCGGCTATTTCCCAACGGAATGGCCGCCTCGTAAGAGCCGTCCTTTATAGCGATTCGCGCAAGGCTTGGCTAGACCGCCGCCGCATCGCCATAAACTGCCGTGCCAGCGAGATTTCAGGCTGCTTTTCCGCCTTTCAAAATGTGCGAAAACACAACCAGACTCGGCCAGGGCATGGCCGCGTTCCTTGATGAAGCTTCGATAAATGTCCTTGAAGAGTTTGTTTTGGCTCTTTTGGAATTCGGCGTCTGGAGGCCGTGAATCATTCTCAGTCCTGCTGAACCTTGCTCAGCACCACTGCCAGCAGAATAATCACCCCCCGCGCGATCCGCTGGCCGTCTTCCTGAACATCGAGCAGGCGCATTCCGTTGACTATCACACCAATAAAAATCACACCCACCAGCGTCCCCCACACCCGCCCGGCGCCGCCGGACAGGCTCGTTCCGCCGACGATCACTGCGGCGATGATGTCCAGTTCCCAGCCGCGCCCCACCTCCGGGCTTCCCGAGCTCATCCGCGAAGCGAGCAGCACCCCCGCCAGCGCCGCCAGCGCCCCGGTGATCGCAAGAACCGCGATGCGAACGCCGCCCACCGATATCCCGCACAGCCGCGCCGCCTCCGCGTTTCCACCGACTGCGTACACGCTGCGCCCGAAGGTGGTGTAGTTCATCAGTAGAAACGTCGCGACAAACACGCAGGCCAGCACAACAACCGGAAACATCAACGTCAACTCGCCGTCGCCCAGCGGCATGCGCAGCACGACACCGCTGCCCAGAAAGGCAAACCCCTCGGGAAAATCGGTCAGCGGATAACCACCGGTCAGTTTGAACGCCGCCCCGGACAAGCCCGTCAAAAGGGCCAGCGACGTGATGAAACTCGGCACGTTGAATTTCGCCCGCATGACGCCCGTAAACGCGCCCGTCGCCGCGCCAAAGGCGAGTGCCGCAATAACGGCACTCCACGCCGGCCACCCCGCTTCAATCAGATAGCCCGTCAGGCATCCGGCAAACGCCACCGCCGACCCGACGCTCAGATCGATCTCCCCGGCGATGATGACCATGGTCATGCGCGAAGGCGATGATGCCGATCTCGGCGGAATTTCGCAGCACCAGCATGAGATTGTCGCTGGTGAGGAAGTACTCGCTCTGGAAATGCAGGTAGACGCAAATCGCCACCAGCACGATTTCCAGCACCGAATGCCTCAACAGACTTGCAACCCGTTCCCGTGTCATATTTCCAATCGCAAAAAAAGTCGGGTGGGCTCAGCCCACCATTCGATCATGCCGTCTCAATCGCCAATTCAGACTCGCCACACGCAACTTGAAACTCGAAACTTAAAACTACGCACCCATGCACCCCTCAAACAGCCGCTGCAAACTCAGTCCCTCGGTCGAATGCGTCTCCGCGATCCGCCCATCCCGAAGAATAATCACGCGATGACAAACCTCCAACAACTCCTCCAGCTCGCTCGACACGAACAAACAGGCAATCCCCTGCCGCGACAAGCCCCGGATAATGTCAAAAATCTGACCCTTGGCCTGCACGTCGATCCCGCGCGTCGGCTCGTCGAACATCATCACCCGGGGCCGCGTATTGAGCCAGTTTCCGATCACAACCTTCTGCTGATTGCCCCCCGACAACGATGTGATCGCCCGCTCGATGCCGGGCGTGCGAATCTGCAGCTCGCGGACATTCCCCTCCACCACCCGCCGCTGGCGTGCCTTCCAGATGACACCATGTTTCGCAATCTTCGCCAGCCCCGCCAGACATCCATTGTCGCGAATCGACATCAGCGGCACGATACCCTGCGTCTTGCGGCTCTCCGGCGCCAGACCCAGCCCCAGCCGCTTCATCCGCCCCGGCGTCGGCCGCCGGACCACCCGGCCATCCACCAGAATTTCTCCGCCGCTTGCCCGCATGGCCCCGAAAATCGACATGAGCAGTTCCGTCCGCCCCGAGCCCAGCATCCCGGCAATGCCCAGTATCTCCCCCTCCATCAACGCCAGCGATATGTCCTTCAGAATATCGCGATAGGACAACCCGCGAACTTCAAGCACCGTCGCCCGGCCCGACGGCGCAGCACCCGGCCGACCGGCCGCCACGTCGTCGCCGAACATCAACTGCACGATCGCTTTGGGCGTCGCCTCGCCGATCGGCATCGTGCCCGACACGCGCCCGTCGCGGAGTGCCGTGACGCTGTCAGCGATGCGCGACAGCTCGTGCAGCCGATGGCTGATGTACACCAGAATGACGCCGCGCCGGGCCAGCGAGCGAATGAGTTCGAAGAGCCGGTCCACTTCGTTGGCCGCCAGCGCCGATGTCGGCTCATCCAGCATCAGCACGCGCGGCGCATAGGACATCGCCTTGGCGATTTCGACGATCTGCTGCTGCGCGATCGAAAGCCGCGACACCTTTGCCCGCACATCCAGCGACAGCCCCAGCTCGCTCAGAATCGCCGCCGCCCGATCGAACGCCCCTTTCCAGTCGATAATCAACCCTGTGGCACGGGCGTCTCGCCTGTGACCATCGGTGTCATTTGTAGTGGCACGGGCGTCTCGCCCGTGGACCCACCGGCGGGACGCCGGTGCCACAAACAAATTCAAATGCCCCCGCTTCGGCAACCGCCCAAGCAAAATGTTCTCGCCCACCGTCAAATCGGGAATCAGGCTCAGTTCCTGATGCACCGCGGCAATGCCCTGCGCCAGTGCCTCGCGCGGCGAACGCAGTTGCAGCGTACGGCCGTTCAGCCGCACCGACCCACTCGTCGGCCGCACCGCCCCCGCCAGGATTTTGACCAAGGTGCTCTTACCGGCCCCGTTTTTACCGATGAGGGCCGAGACTTTCCCGGCCTCGAATGCCACACTCACGCCATCAAGCGCGACCGTGCCGGGATAGTCCTTTCGCAGACCCTCCGTCTCCAGTCGCCCGTCCGGCATGAATTCTCAACCCTTACCAATTAGCGAAGCGAACCCATTTCAGATCTCGCAGATTTGCGGGGGCAGCTACAACTCAAGCTCCTTGGGACAAACAGGTTTAGCGCCTTGAGTGGCCAATGAATTCGACGCTTGCGTCCAAATGTCTTGATTAGCAGCCTTTTCCCAATAATAGGTCCCAATGTCACTGCTGCACAACCAAATGCGATTGTCCCGATCCCAGCCAATCTTCCATCGCATGCGATTGGACGCAAAGGTCTCCGCCTGAAATACTGGCTTGCCTGCCGAATCGTTCACTTGAAAGCAAACACACAAATAGTGCTTGCTCGATCGATTCTGCTCAATTCTCGTGATGAGTTCGTATCGACCATCTGGAGATGTTTTTGATATCGACGCCGACCTCGCTTCGCAACCCGAAATGAACGCTATCAAAAGGAATGTGCCGATGGACGCATTTCTCACGCTTCGGTTCGACACTCTTATTCCAATCGACGCCATTGTTGAGATTGAATTTCGATTCTTCGAGTTTGCAGCGTTTGTGTGTTACTCAAACGTTTTCAAATAAGCCGCCAACTTCGCCTTCTCCTCCCGCGTAAACAGTTCCGCCGGGACCACCTTCTTCGAGTCGATCGACTTGCCCTTTGACGCACGAATGGCCACTTCCATCGCCTGCCGACCCATCTCGCGCGGCCGTTGGCCCGTGACGGCCTTGAGGATGCCGTCCTTTGACTGAAGCATTTTGATGATCTGCTTGCTGACATCCGTGCCGAACACCGCGATCTTTTTCTTCTTCGCATTCCGCACCGCCGTCACCGCGCCCACCGTCGCCCCTTCGTTCGCCCCAGATGATGTTCGGCTTTTTCGCCAGGAGCTCGCTGACCACCTCTGTCGCCTTCGGCGCGATCCAGGCATCCTGCTCCGCAATAATCTCCACGCCCGGCAACTGCGTGATCTCATCCTTGAATCCCTTGAGACGGGCGGCCCCCTGCTCCGGCAACTGCGATGCAAAACCGATCAGCGCCACGCGGGCCTTGCCGCCCAGTTTCTCATGCACATAGTCGCGGGCGGCGCGGCCGGACGAGGCGCCCAGCTCATATTGATCGCTTGAAATGGTGCAGGCCGGAAAATCGGCGTCGAGCGAATTGTTATAGGTGATGATCCTGATTCCCGCGTCGTGCGCCTTTTTCAGCGCGTTGACCGATCCCTTGCTGTTCAAGGGTGACACGACAATGGCACGCACCTTCTGCGTGATGAACGCGTCGACGATCGCGATTTCCTTGTCCAGTTCGCCGCCCGCGTTTTGCGTGGTGACATTGCCGCCGAACTGATTCACGGAATCCTTCATGCCCTGTTCGTTCGAGCGAAAGAACTGGTCCTGCTGCATCAGAATCGCGCCGATGCGGATTTCCACCGTCGGCTTGGTGATGTCAAACGCCTTGGCCGGATTCTGCTCCGTTCCCACTGCGTTGGAGCCCGACCCGCCCGATCGGCTGTCACACCCTGTGGCAGCAAGAAAAAGCACAACCACAGCGAACGCGGCCGACAGCATCGAGCCCATGCGAACGCCGCGAATGAAAAAACCGATGGAAACGCTCTTTGAGCACATAAACACCCTCTCAATCAGAAAATTGACAACATGGGTCGTATCATACAACGAAGGGCCAAACGGTATCGAAACCGCCTCACCGCGATTCGGCCTTGCCATTGGGCCGATGCGGCATTGGTTTTGCGGCTCTCAACTTAGATGATACGTCATACCATGAAAACTGCGACAGCCCTGGCATTCCTTCTACTTCTTTCGCCGGCCTGCAATCGACAAGGAAGCTCTTCGGTTCCAGCTCGATGAAATCGCCGTCGGCCTGCCCGGTTACACGGAAATCGGCGTGGGTCGCGATGACGGAAAGTATAAAGGGGAGTATGCCGCGCTGCTCGTACGGCGCGCCCGATACGACATCATTGAGCATGGCCGGTTCTGGCTCTCCGAAAATCCCGATGAGCCGGGCTCCATTGCATGGGATGCCGCGACCACACGAATTTGCACATGGGCGCGCCTGACCGATCGGCGCAATGGCCGCGTGCTGCGCGTCTACAATACCCATTTGGATTACAAATCGCAGTTGGCCCGCGAAAAGGCCGTCGAATTGATATTGCTCCATGCCGCCGAGGGTCTGTCAGCGGAGCCCACGATAATCATGGGTGATTTCAATGCCGGGGAAAGCAATCCTGCCATGGAAAGTCTGCTCAGCGCACGGATCGCGGATCTCGGAGGCTCGCCCGCGACACCTTCGGATTCTCCGGCCCTGTTCACGGACACGTTTCGCGCGGTTCACCCCAAGGCCGAACTCGTGGGCACCTACCACTCATGGACCGGCGAACGATCGGGCGAAAAAATCGATCACATTTTCTCGACGTGCGAACTGCGGGCAATCGATGCGGAAATTCTTCACGATCGCCGCGATGGTCGATTTCCGTCGGATCACTTTCCCGTGCGGGCAACGCTGGAGTGGAACGACTCGATGAAGGAACAAGCCGCCGTCACTTCGCTGCCTTGAAGAACCGCGCAATGATGGAAATAAGTTCGTCTCGCCGAATCGGCTTGGCCGCGAACCAGTCGCAACCCGATTCCATGCACCGCTCGCGATCCTGGTGCATGGCCGACGCAGTCAGCGCGATGATCGGCCCCCGATATCCCGCCTCGCGCAGCCGGCGCGTGGCTTCGTAGCCATCCATCTCCGGCATCAACATGTCGAGCAGCAGCACATCAAACGGCTCCTGCTTCTGCCACGCCGCAAGCGCTGCATCCAACGCCTTCCGCCCGTTGTCGACCAGCCGCACGTTCGCGCCGGATTTCTCGAGCAATCGGGAGATAAGCAGTTGGTTGTCCAGACCATCCTCCGCAAACAAAATGCGGCAGCCCTGCAGCGCGTCGCCGGTGGCCGATGGTGCGATCGCCCGTGAAGGATGCGTGACAACAGGGTCTGTCTGATCCGGCGACAACCGCTGCGGACCGTCGATCGGCCCGGCCGACACAAAGGCGCGAAAGGTGCTTCCGATGCCGGGCGTGCTGTCCACCTGAATGTCGCCGCCCATGAATCGCGCCAGCCGCCGACTGATCACCAGACCCAGCCCGGTTCCGCCGAATCGCCGCGTCGTCGATGTGTCACCCTGTTCGAACGGCTGAAACAGCCGCGAAAGCGATGCCGGCGAAATGCCCATGCCGCTGTCTTCAACTTCAAACACGATCAACGGCCCGCGCGTCGGACAATTCTCAGTGGAAACGATCAGGCTCACGCCGCCCATCTGGGTAAACTTGATCGCATTACTGACCAGGTTGATCAGAATCTGACGCAAACGCGTCGGGTCGGTCGAAATGCGCGACGGTATGTCGCCACGATACTCCACATCCAGCGACAATTTCTTCTCATCCGCGCGAATCCGCATGAGTTCGACAACCTCCCGGACAAGCAGCTCCGGCGAACACGGTATCGATTCGATCGCGATCCGCCCCGATTCGATCTTTGAAATGTCGAGAATGTCGTTGATGATTTCCAGCAGGTGCACACCATTTCTGCGTATCGTGCCGGCCGCCTCATGCACTTCCGCCGGCGAAACGTCCGGCGTCATGAGCACATCGGCAAAACCCAGTATCGCGGTCATCGGCGTGCGGATCTCATGGCTCATGTTGGCCAGAAATTCGGATTTCGCCTGCGTCGCCGCTTCGCTGAGCGCTTTAGCCCGCGACAGCTCCTGATTCGTTTTTTCAAGCTCCGCTTCATATCGCTTGGCCGCGGAAATGTCGCTGGCAACGCCAACCACCCCGAGAATTCGACCGAGTCCGTCGTGATCGGGTCGCACGGTCATCTGGAGACACCGCGTTTCCGATTGAGAATTCTCGAGAATCAGTTCGTAGTCGACTGCGGCGCCGCGGATGGCCCGTTCGATGCATTCCTGGCTCTGTTTATACAGTGCTTCGCCCATCACATCCCGAATATGCCGTCCCATGGCCGTTTCACTGTCGATGCCCAGAAGCGAAATCGATGCGCGATTGATGAATCGCACATGTCCTTGGACGTTGAGATAGAAAACCACCACTGGAAGCACGTCGACCAGAACCCGCAGATAGGCCGCTTCGGTCAGAACCTTGTTCACCGCCGTGGCATCGCGCGCCATCATGAGAATGCCGGTCACTTCGCCGCGACTGTCGCGAACTGGCGCCCATGACAATCGCACGTCGAGCGGCTGACCGTCCTTGCGATGATGGGTGCTGTCGATGGAGTTGATGTTTTCACCGAGACATGCGCGGCGCAGCAATCGTCGCATCGACGCTTGCCGGTCGTCCGGGACAAATTGCGACCAGGGCTTGCCCATCACCTCGGCTTCCGAGTACCCATAAAGCTGCTCCGCGCCGGTGCTCCATTTCCTGACCAGACCGGCACGATCAAACAAGACAATCGCTTCGGGCAGGGCATGAAACAACACCGACCAGAGCAATTCCGAATTGAGATCTGAAATGCTGCTTTCGCGAACCGGTATGGTGTCAGATTTATCGAGACCAGCGGCTGAGGAGATTCCTGTGGCCCCGATCGGAGGTTTACCGTCCGACTTGCCGGCGCATGTCACCGCTGGCAGTGTTTCGGTTTGTGGTTTCCGATCGCTCGACACGCATCTCTCCATGCTCGGCTTCCGCAAATTCAAATATAGAATCGTGTCGCTGTTGAATCCGCATTAGTTGTGTCCCGAATTGGGTTGCGTGGCAATAAGAAATAAGGACCAAGGCCGGGAAATCGCCCGATGCAATAATCTCGCATTCTTCTCTTCATCGAATCGTAATCAATCGTTCAACTCTGTGTCTCTTCGCGCAGGTCCGTTTCACTGTTAGCCTTTCACGACCCATAAGCCGCCATCAGCAGATGGATTGACCACCAAAAAAAGGATTTGCGCCACGCTATGAATCACCTTCAATACCTCATCGCCATTGTCTTCTGTCTCACTTTGGGATTGCCCGCCGAGGGCAGCGAGCCGCGCGCAACCCAGCCGAAGCTGGTTGTGGTCATCGTCATCGATCAGCTTCGCGGCGACCTTGTCACTCGCTTCGAACACGAGTTTAGGGACGACGGATTCCGCCGCCTCGAACGCGAAGGCGCCCTGTTTGTCAATGCACACTATTCATATGGTTCCTCCGAAACCGCGCCCGGCCATGCCACCATTGGCACCGGACGCCTCCCTCGACAGCACGGCGTCGTCGCCAACAAGTGGTATTTCGACGCGGCCAACAAGTCCGGTGTGCATGCCGTGACCGATGTGGATGTGAGGCAGATTCCCGCGAAGCCGGATGTGAACGCGCCCGGTGCATCGCCGCGCCATCTGATCGGCCCCGGCTTTGGCGATCAGCTCAAAGTATCCGATCGAAGATCGCGTGTCTTTGCCGTGGCACTCAAAGACCGCGCCGCCATCTTCACTTCCGGCAAGCGCCCTGACGGCGCTTACTGGTGGGACGGCACCACCGGTAATTTTGTCACCAGCACCTGGTATCGCGACAAACTGCCCGGCTACATCGAAGCCTTCAACGCGGCCAAACCATGCGAAAAGCTCGCAGGCTCAAAATGGAATCTCGCCCTCGACCCCTTCGCCTACGAGGGATGCCACCCCGTCGAACCCCAATGGCACGACTACCTCGGGCTCGGTGCTGCTTTTCCACACGCCCTGCCGCCGTTTGATGCGGCCAACCCGCGTGCCTATCTGTCGGCACTTTACTGCACGCCGTTCGGCAACGACCTCGTCATCGACATGGCCGAAGCAATCCTGCGAAACGAAAAACTTGGAAGCGGCCCGGCCGCGGACATGCTCTGCATCGGCCTCTCCTCCAACGACCTCGTCGGCCACTACTTCGGACCTGACAGCATCGAAATGAAAGACATGACCATCCACACCGATCGGCAACTCGCTCGCCTATTCGGCATACTTGAAGAATCCGTCGGCATGAAAGATTGCGTCATCGCCCTCACCGGCGATCACGGCTGCACGTCCACCCCGCTCCTCACCCAAAAACTCCGCCTTGGCGGCGGCGTGCTGGACCTTCCCAAAGTGCAGGCCAGACTCGACGACCAATTGCAGGGCTTCTTCCCAACCCCCGACCACGGGCAGCCGCCGCACACAATCGTCATCAATCTTGATTTGCCCTGGATATATCTAAACCAGGCGCTTCTCGCCACGCTGCCCGATGACAAACGACGCGAAGCTTTGAGAAGGGCCGTCGAAGTCCTGCGCGGTTTCGAAGGCGTTAACGATGTCATCATGGCCGACGATCTCGCCGGCCCCATGCCGTCGCCCGCCGAAACGACCCGCTATCTCGCCTGGCGCTGCTACCACCCCCAGCGGTCCGGCCAGCTCTTCGTGCAACTTGCCCCCTTTTGGTACAAGACCGACGACAAGATCTCCGGCCACGACGGCGGTTCCAACCACGATCGTCACGTGCCCATCTACCTCTTCGGACCGCGCATCAAGCCGGGCCGGTATTTCGCCGAGGCCGATCCCTGCGACATTGCCACGACGCTGGCATCCCTGCTGGGCATCGAGCCGCCGCTGGATGCATCGGGGCGCGTGCTGCACGAAGCGATGGATTCGCGGCCTTAAAACGGGAACTTCCTTCGTGATTGGAATTGGGACGATAGTTTGCGATTGATTGGATAACCCCACATCGTCTCAAGCTTCTGCCAGCCCCTCATGCACTCATTTCCTTTTTTCAAGCCAAAACTCGCGAAACGATCGCAGTCTATCAAGAGACTCCCGATCCTTCGCGCGGCCGGCAGCCATTTTACTGGAAATGATGTCATCCAGGTGGCAAACAGGAAATCCATCCACTTCGACCCGGCGACGCCAGGCATCCTCGAACCGCTCGATTCCGTCCGGAGCGAAAACAAGATCAAGATCGAACGGACCATTCTTCAGTTGCACGAAGTCTTTGCCATGCTGAATCTGCTCGCCCTCTTCCGGCGAGAGGCCGAATCCGAGATCCACCAAAGCGGCCACAATGGCAGCGCCATTTTCTGACGATTTCTCAACAAACAGGTCGGCATCCTGAGTAGTATCCGGATAGCCCAGGAGTATTGCTCCGGACTTGCCAAGAAATAGATAGCGCACCCGATGGCGCGCAAACGCGTCGCGAATCTCTTCGGCCTGTCGATACTCAAATGCGGCCATAGCCCAACCACGGAGGAAGATTTTCTTCGCACCAGCGACGGTAGTCTTCCATTGTATCGAACGCGCGAAACCTTGCATCATCGAGAACGGGCTTGTACGTTTTGATGAAAGCGTACTTCATGCGCTGTTCGAGCGGTCGGCGCGCCGCAGCCTCGAACTCAGCCAACCATTCCGGTGGAATCGCGGTGTCGTCAGTTCTTTCCACTATTTCAAACCGCCCAATCAACCCCGCGTCGTCACAAATTCCCCCGCCCCGCCGCTACTCGCGCTTCCTTCCGCGTGCCAGCGCGACATAATCATCTTTTGCTGGGTGTAGAACATGATCCCCTCTTTGCCCTGCATGTGCAGATCGCCGAAGAAGCTGGCATCGTGGCCGGTAAACGCAAACATCGCCATCGGCGCCGGCACGCCGACATTGATGCCGATCATTCCCGCGCCCGCCCGATGCTTGAACTCCCGCGCCGCATGGCCGCTGCGCGTATAGAGCACCGCCCCGTTACCATACGGATTCTTATTCGTCAGTTCGATCGCCTCGTCCAGAGATGCCACTCGAGTGACACCAAGAACAGGCCCAAACAATTCTGTCTTCGAAACATGCATCTCCGGCGTCAGATGATCCAAAATCGTCGGCCCCATATAAAACCCGTTCGGCGCATCAGCCACCTTCAGCCCCCGGCCATCCCGAGCCAGTTTTGCCCCTTCCTTCGCCCCTTTTTCGATGTTCGCCAGAACGCCGTTCAGATGCTCCCGCGTGATCACCGGACCCATGTCCGCGCCCCAGTCGCGATCCGTCGGACCGACCTTCATCTTATCCGCACCGGCCGCCAGCGCCTTCACCAGCGTGTCGCCGATCTTGCCGACCGCCACCGCGTGGCTCCCGGCCATGCACCGCTGGCCGGAGCAGCCGAACGCACTCGACTGCAGCGCGCCGACCGTTCGATCCATGTCCGCATCGGGCATCACGATGATGTGATTCTTCGCCCCGCCGTTGGCCTGCACGCGCTTGCCATGCTTGGTGCCCACGTCCCACACATGTTTCGCCACCGGCGTCGAGCCGACGAAGCTCACCGCCTTGATCAGCGGGTGTGTCAGCAGCGTGTCAACGCACACCTTGTCGCCATGCACGATATTGAACACGCCGGCCGGCAATCCCGCCTCGGCCAGCAATTCGCCAAGCCGCATGGCCGACAGCGGCACTTTCTCGCTCGGCTTCAGCACAAACGTGTTGCCACACGTCAGCGCGATCGGCACCATCCACAGCGGCACCATGAACGGAAAATTAAACGGCGTGATCCCCGCGACGACGCCGAGCGGATGCCAGTACGTCTCGCAGTCCACATCCTGCGCGAGGTTGTGAACCGTATCGCCCATTGTCAAAGTCGGAATGCCGCACGCGAATTCCGCCACCTCGATCCCTCGCCGAATGCTCGCGACCGATTCCGAATACGTCTTGCCATGCTCGCGCGACACAATTCGCGCAATCTGATCCGCGTTCTTTTCCAACAGCGCCACCAGCCGAAACATCACCCGCGCCCGTTCCACCACCGGCGTATCCCGCCATTTCGGAAACGCATCCTGTGCAGCGCGAATGACACGATCGATCTCGTCCGGCTCGCAAAAAGGAACCTGCGCGATCTGCTCCCCGGTCGAAGGATTAAACACCGCCCCAAACCGCGTGGCGGCAGAAGGCGTTAATTCGTTGTTTAGAAAAAGAGGTACGGTTTCAATGCCTTTGGCAACCGCCATTGTCATGATTCTTCTCCAGCGATTTCGAGCACAAATGTGCGCGTTTTATTTGAAAGACGAAAACAAAGTTGATGCAGTTGATCCACACATTCGCGAACGCTCGCAATGGCGCCAATTTTCTTCGCGTCAATAAGTAATCCCAAAGTGCCAGTAAATGGCAGCCCCAATGCCGCCGCCATACGGCGAGCAGGTGCATCATCCAACACTACGATTGAACCATGGCATTCGCTTGCGAGTGATAACACGGCTGCTTCACCTGTCCCCAGCTGCGCAGCAACTTGATGCGCCGCAATTACGCATTTCCGAATCTCAACCCAACCGATCGCAGCCAAATTCGGAAGATCAACTCGATTTCTAAGGCCGACTTGAATCTCATCGTTCACCGCGCTCGGCACCAAAACACGGCCGCCCAGTTTCCGTAGAATTTCAAGGAGCCTGAGTTGATGGAGGTACTGCAACACCGACGTGTCGCAAATCAGGTCACGCAAGGCGCGTCTCCTGACGGAATTCTGTGTCGTTTAATCTTAATGAATCCACATCGTAATCGGCGAGCTTCGATAGAAAAACAGTCCGCGGTAACCCGGCCAATTCCGCCGCCGCGCCGGAAGACAATCGACCCATCTCAAAGAACTTAACGGCGGCGGCCATGCGCAATTCTGCCGCAACAGTCTCCGGCGTGAGATTCAAAGCTGTCATTGCTTCGTCGGGAACTTGAAACGCGATATCGCTCATGATATTCACCTCTGGGCTGACTTTGTTTATTATATCATTCAATGGTTCATACGTCGCTTTGCCGCTGAAACGTTTCGCTGGGGCAGAAAGTCGAAATCCCATGGACCGCCGCGAAGCCCTCCGATGGTCTGGCTCGATCGGAATCTTCTACATACTCATCCCCACTTTCATTCTCATTTCTGACTACTTCTACGCGAAATGGCTGACCCTTATCCCGCGCGTCGAAATTCCGATGGCCGCACGCAACGCCCTCGCCGCACTTGCCCTCCCCGGCCTCTATCTCATCGTCGCCAGCATCACCACCATGGTCCGCCGCGGCCAGGGCCACCCATTCGATCTCGACGGCACACAAGTGCTCTCCCGCCCCACGCAGCATCTCCTCAACCACGGCGTCTACTACTGGACACGCAACCCCATGGGCCTCGGCGACCTGCTGCTCTACGCGGCTCTGGCCGGTGCGACAAACGCATGGCACTCACTCATCATCAATATTCCCCTCTGGGCGATCATTGTCTGCTGGAACCACTGCATCAACGAGCGCCCGGCCCTCGTCCGCCGTTTCGGAAAGGCGTTCCTTGAGTACGAACAATCAACTTCGTGCCTAATTCCCGGCATGAAGACGTTTCGCAAAATCAGTCATCCAATGAAGAAAGGCTGAGATTTCACTTTCTCTTCCGCCGCGCAAACTTCAACCCCGACCACATCTCATCAATCGCACACACCTTGTAATCCACAATCCCCGCCGCCAACCCAACATCCCGCACGAAATTCTCGTCGATGTCAGTCTTCACCCCCGACGCCTTCTTCGGCCATGCCACCCACAGGGCACCGCGATCGTCCGCCATCGCCTTCATCGCCGCCGGAAGTTTCTTCGCATATTCCGCCCGCGACGCGACAAACAGAATCACCACGTCCGCCTTCTCGCGCCCGCCGCGCCGCACGCGCCCCTCGCCCTCGGCCGCGCCGATCTTCGCCTCGAATCCTTCCGGCGCGCCGACGAGCAGCACGCTCTTGTCCCCATCCACGCCCAGCTTCTTCGGCAGCGGCGTTCCCGAATAGCCGCCCGAATTCGACTTGAACGGCTTGAACGCGCGCGCCCCGCACTGATCGCTTTCTTTAGTGCCGATGATACGGCACGCCACGAGCAGTACACCGCGTCCGGCAGAGCCTCCTTCACCCGCGCCACTTTCTCCGCCTCGCCGCCGACAAACACAATCGGCACCTGCCGCGTCGCCTTGGCCTGACGAAACACCACGCCAACCGCTCGGCCATGCGAGGGCAGCCGCGAGAGGTCGATCACAATCGCATCCGGCGGTCCTTCGCGCGCCCGCTTCATCTCGCCGCCATCGACGCTCCAGCACGCATCGACCTCGAAGCCCACAGCCTCCAGCACCGCCGCCTTCTCGATCGCTTCTGATTCCTTCCAATGCAACAGCATCACGCGCGACATGGCCGACCTCCCAGCCGGAACTTCTGGTTCACAACCCCGAAGAACCATCATACGCAATTCCCGCAACATGGGCCTCCCGCCTCCGGCCGCCTCTCCCAAAACTCGCAACTCGCAACTGGCCGCTCAAACCTCCGCGCCGGCCGGAGGCCCATGCTCCCCAACTCGGCGATTCCGTCCGGCACAGGGCATGGACGCCTCCCGTTTTGGCATTTTGCCGTTCCTTCCGCAATAATGCTCGTCAACCATTGAAAGGAGCCCCTCATGCCCCGCATCGTTCGATCCGCACTCATTCAGGCCACGCTCTCCGAGCCCGGCACCGCCCCCATCGAAAAAATCAAAAAGTCCATGATCGACAAGCACGTCGCTCTCATCGAACAAGCTGCGGGCAAAGGCGCGCAGGCCGTCTGCATGCAGGAACTCTTCTACGGCCCCTACTTCTGCTGCGATCAAGACACGAAGTGGTACAGCCTTGTCGAGAAAATTCCCGACGGCCCGACCGTCAAGCTCATGTGCGACCTCGCCCGCAAGCACAAAATCGTTCTCGTCGTGCCGATGTACGAGGAAGACATGCCCGGCGTCTATTACAACTCCGCCGCCGTCATCAATGCCGATGGCCAGTACCTCGGCAAATATCGGAAGATGCACATTCCGCATGTTGCACCCGGCTTCTGGGAAAAATTCTTCTTCCGCCCCGGCAACCTCGGCTACCCCGTCTTCGATACGGCCATCGGCAAGGTCGGCGTCTACATCTGCTACGACCGCCACTTTCCCGATGGCGCGCGGTGCCTCGGCCTCAACGGCGCCGAGATCGTCTTCAACCCCAGCGCCACCGTCGCCGGACTCAGCGAATATCTCTGGAAGCTGGAGCAGCCGGCCCATGCCGTGGCGAATCAATACTTCGTCGGCGCAATCAACCGCCCCGGTTTCGAAGAACCCTGGCGCATCGGCGAATTCTACGGCCAAAGCTACTTCTGCGACCCCCGCGGCCAGATCATCGCCCAGGGCAAGCGCGATGCGGACGACGTCGTCGTCGCCGACCTGAATCTCGACATGATCCGCGAGGTGCGAAACACCTGGCAGTTCTTCCGCGACCGACGACCGGAAAGCTATAACGAAATTGTCCGCCTGTGACGTGCTCCGTCTCCAATTGAGGGAGAGGGCCGGGGTGAGGCGTGTGTCTTGAGTCGCGTCCGGCACTTTGCTTGCGTGCCGCCCAACCAAGGCATGCAGCGCTGCAACAATGACTTGGCCGCCCCGGCTACAAGCGGAAATCCGATTCAAAGCCGGTGATACGTCGATAACAATCCTGTGAGCACCGCCCGCCATCTCACCGCCGCCGACTTTCCCACACACACCAAAGGTCGCTGCCGTGTCTGCCAAAGTCCCGTGCCCAAAGGCCGACGCACCTTTTGCGGCAAGGCGTGCGTTTTGCGAATGCGAATGCTGTGCTTCACCGGCGAGCAGGTCCGCCGGGTCGACCGGCGCGATCGCGGCATCTGCGCGATGTGCGGCTGGAACATGAAACGGCTGGCGCGGATCGTCGGCTGGGCCATGCATTGGGAGGGCCTTCGCAAAAGACCCTGCTCGACCTTTCCCTCGCGGCGAACCAGCCGGTTCATCCAGCCGCTCGTGAACTCCCTCGGCCGGTGGCTCTGGCAGGTCGACCACATCGTGCCGGTCTGCGAAGGCGGCGGCATTCGCCCCGACATGATGATCGACGAGGTGCTGGCCAACCTCCGCACCCTCTGCACGGCCTGCCATCACAAAGAAACGAAGCTGGCTGGCCGAGCAGCCGCATCGCCCGCCGAGCCGGGAAAGAAGGAGCCGCGGGCCGCACACGAGTGGAGAAACCCGCGAATGCACGCCCGCTCGCCGGTGCGGGTGAGGCCGCGCGCTACTGAACGCGGCAGAGGCCACGCCCGGCATTTGTCTAGAGCAGTTTTAGACATCTCGTAGCGTCCGGCCCCCGTGCCGGACGGCAAACGCTCGAACATCCCATCTCGTAAATCGCTACAGGAAAAGCAACACTGCTCTGGATGTGCCTGTGCGAACGGAAGTTGCAAACGCCGGTTGCAAGTCACGCGGTTCCGATTTCGAATCGGTAAGTCAACGCCGAGTCGCCAAGAACAGTTTTGCGGGGACTTGCCGCTTTCGCAACCATGCCACATGGTCCCGCGCTTTTGCCAACCTTATAATCCCCATTGAAAGGGGTCATTCATGACAATCGACAAACCAAACTCATCGACGCCCTCAATGCCGATCTGGCCAACGAGTATCAGGCCGTCATCATGTACACGACCTATGCCGCGAATGGCAGGCCCGCATCGGCCGGCACCGCACCTTTTTCCAGACGGAGATTCCCGAGGAGCTGGGTCATGCCCAGTTTCTGGCCGACAAAATCGCCAGTCTCGGCGGAACCCCGACGGTCACGCCCAGCCCGGTGCCGCAGGCCAAGCGGCCGCGCGAGTTGCTCGAGGCGGTTCTGAAGGCCGAGGAAAACGCCCTCCTCGGCTACAAGACGCGCGCCGAGCAGGCGGCCGCATATGGTGACAAGGGGCTGGCAACGCATCTGGAGACGATGATCGAGGATGAGACTTCGCATTTTGAGGAGACGGCGAAGATTTTGAAGGGGTGGGAGTGAAGGGGATTTAGTGCAGAGCTTGATTCGGTACTCCAAGTTCTGTTATGCTAGACGCTTGGCCAACGCGCCGCCGAATTGCGGTTATTTCATGATCGAGTACTCCCTGCACGTTTGAACTGAATCAAGTATCACAGGGCCGAAAGTGACTAACATCATGTGGTTGCGAATCCCAGTTTTGGTAGGGACATTGTTGTTTGCAGTTCCTGTTCGTGCGGACGGCATCGTCGCGTGCTGGCGTTTTAACGAAAACGGCGGCCTTACGGCCGGCGACCTTTCCGGGAACAACATTCATGGCACGCTTCTTGGCTCGCCAACGTCTCCCGGCTGGACGCCAGGCATACACTACTCCGGTCTGCTCTTTGGAGACGCCATTGACTATGTTCAATTCGAGCACAATGACTTATTTAATTTCACAACCGGCTTTACCATCTCTTTCTACATCAAGGCAGCACCTGGCCAAATCGGCAGCGGCGAAGGGATCGCCACCATCCTCGACAAATCGCACGGAGCAGTCGACTTCACCGGCTGGGCTGTCGAGGCCCACGCGATTGATAACGCGGCGATCTCATTTGCGCTTGGCACAAACACGTCAATCGTCGAGCCTCGTATCGGTGGCGTGCTCGACAATTCGTGGCATCACGTCGCAATCACTGTCAATCTCGAACCTGAGCTTCGAATCCGCGGATACCGCGATGGCACGCTCGTGACCGACTTTGCGGATACATCTACTTTTATCGCTAACAACGCGCGGCCTCTACTCATCGGCGCCTTTTGGAATGGTCCCACTGGCCCTCTTGCGCGTCAATTCGCTGGCATTCTCGACGAAGTGCGAATTTACGATCGACTTCTAACTCAATGCGAACTCAACGGCCTCATGAATCTCTCAGAGCCCGAAGACTGCGATGGCAATTGGCTCCACGACCCGTGTACCTCCGACATCGACGACGACTCTATAATCGACGTTTGTGACAATTGCCCGTTGATCCCCAACTATGATCAATCTGATTGTGACCTGAACGGCATAGGTGACGCCTGCGAGCCTGACAGCGATGGGGACGGTGCGGCAGACCCGTGTGACAATTGCCCGTTACTTTATAACCCTACTCAATGGGATTGTGATACAAATGGTGTCGGTGATGCCTGCCAAATCGCTGATTGCGTTTTCGGAGATTCTACTTGCACTGACTGCAACTCTAATGACATAATGGATCCCTGCGAATTGAATGACGAGCTTGTTAAGCTGGTGAAGCCGAATCCTGCGGCCAATAACGATTTCGGTTTTTCTGTAGCCATCTCAGGCGACACTGCCATTGTCGGATCTGATTCAATTAACTCAGGAACTGCTCGTGTTTTTGTCTTTCTCAATGACACAATTATCTATCAAGCAAACCTTGTGGGCTCTAGTATTGCAGCAGATGACCAATTCGGGTACGCAGTTGCGATTTCCGGATCTACAGCCGTCGTAGGTGTGCCAAGTGATGACCACTCGGACACATTTAATGCTGGCTCAGCCCGTGTATTTGTCCGAACGGGAAACATCTGGAATCAACAAAGCACGTTAACCACGCCCGGGATTGCTCCGTACGATAGATTTGGATATTCAGTTGCGATTGACGGCGACACAATCTTGGTGG